>JAYWAJ010000037.1:0-19693 GCA_043782525.1 Deltaproteobacteria bacterium
GGGAGGGCGCCCACGTCGCCCGCGCCGCCAAGATGCTGCTGGTCTCGCAGGCCGAGTTCGGCCACGGCTGCCCGGTCTCGATGACCTACTCCGCCTTCCCGGCGCTGCAGCGCCAGCCGGACCTGCTCGAGGAGTGGGCGCCGCACCTCCTCTCGCTCCGCTACGACCCGCGCTCGCTGCCCGTCGCCCAAAAGCTGGGCGCGCTCATCGGCATGGGCATGACCGAGAAGCAGGGCGGCTCCGACGTGCGCGCCAACACCACGCGCGCCCTGCCCACCGGAGACGGCGCCTTCGCCCTGACCGGGCACAAGTGGTTCTGCTCGGCGCCCATGTCCGACGCCTTCCTCGTCCTCGCCCAGGCGCCGCGCGGGCTCTCCTGCTTTTTGCTCCCGCGCTTCACCCCCGACGGGCAGCGCAACCGTTTCTTCCTGCAGCGCCTCAAGGACAAGCTCGGCAACCGCAGCAACGCCTCGGGCGAGGTGGAGTTCGACTCCGCCTGGTCGCGGCTGGTCGGCGAAGAAGGGCGCGGCGTGCAGGCCATCCTCGAGATGGTCAACCACACCCGCCTCGACTGCGTCATCGGCTCGGCGGCGATGATGCGCGCGGCGCTGGTGCAGGCAGTGCACCACTGCGCGCACCGCAGCGCCTTCGGCAAGCGGCTCGTCGACCAGCCGCTGATGCGCCGCGTGCTCGCCGACCTGGCGCTGGAGTCCGAGGCCGCCACGGTGCTGATGATGCGGCTCGCCCGCGCCTACGACCGCGGCGGGGAGCGAGGCAGCGAAGCGCGCCTTTCCAGCGAGGACAAGGCGCGCGGGGGAGAGGCGGAGGCGCCCTTCCGCCGCCTCGCGACCGCCGTCGCCAAGTTCTGGATCTGCAAGCGGGCCGCGCCCCACGTCGCCGAGGCGCTCGAGTGCCTCGGCGGCAACGGCTACGTCGAGGAGTCGGGAATGCCGCGCCTCTACCGCGAGGCGCCGCTCAACTCCATCTGGGAGGGCTCGGGCAACGTCATCTGCCTCGACGTGCTGCGCGCGCTGCACAAGGAGCCGCAGGCCCGCGACGCGCTCCTGGCCGAGCTGCGCCTCTCCCGCGGTGCCGACCGCCACCTCGACGCCGCCCTCGACGCAGTGGAAGCAGATCTGCTGGCGCCCGACGAAGCCTCTGCCCGCCGCCTGGTCGAGCGCCTGGCGACCACCCTGCAGGCCTCCCTGCTGGTGCGCCATGCTCCCCCCGCGGTGGCCGACGCCTTCTGCCGGACGCGCGTCGCCGGGGACCACGGCTCCGTCTTCGGCACGCTGCCCGACGGCGTCGACATCGACGCCATCCTCGCCCGCGCCTGGCCCACATGATCGAAGTCCGCGGCCGCAAGCTGGAGACGCAGCGCCTCGGTCCCGCGCCGGGCCCGACGCTGGTGCTGCTCCACGAAGGCCTCGGCTCCCTGGGGCTGTGGCGCGACTTTCCGCAGAAGCTGTCGGAGGCCACCGGCCTCGGCGCCTTCATCTATAGCCGCGCCGGATATGGCCGCTCGGACCCGGTGCCGTTACCGCGGCCGATTCGCTACATGCACGACGAGGCGGCGCTGCTGCCGGAGATCCTGGCGGCGGCGGCCATTGCCGACCCGATCCTGGTCGGCCACAGCGACGGCGCCTCGATCGCAATCATCGCCGCCGGACAAGGCTTGTCCGCGCGGGCCTTGATCCTCGAGGCGCCGCACGTCTTCACCGAAGAGAGCGGATTGCAAAGCATTGCCAGGGTCCGCGACCTCTACGCGCAGGCCGACCTGCGCGCGAAGCTCGCCCGCTGGCACGACGACGTCGACGTCGCCTTCCACGGCTGGAACGGCGCCTGGCTCCATCCCGATTTCCGCCAATGGAACCTGGAGGAATACCTTCCCGCCATTGCCTCGCCCCTTCTCCTCATCCAGGGAATGAACGACGAATACGGCAGCGAAGCGCAACTGCGGGCCATCGAGCGCGGAGCGCGGGGAAAGACCGAGACCGTGCTGCTCCCCGACTGCGGCCATTCCCCGCACAAGGAGCAGCCGGAACGAACGCTCGAGGCCATGGCCGCTTTTCTCAAGCGCATCCTCTGACGCGCTCAGCGCTCCCGTCGCCCCAGGCGGCGCACGCGGGCGCCGGCGAGGAACGCCAGGAGAATCAGCGCTGCCGGAGCCGCAGCCGGACCGGTGCCGCAGCCACCGCCGCCGTTCGAGGAACCCGCGCCCGCGTCTGGTGTGCCCGCGTCCGAGCCGGTGCCCGCATCGGGGATGGCTGCGACGTTGAACGTGGCAGTCACCGCCCGAGCGGAGCTCAGGGCGAGCGGGCACGTCCCGCTTCCGCTGCAGGCTCCGCTCCAGCCCGCGAAGGTGGAGCCGGCCGAGGCGCTTGCGCTGAGCTTGACGGTCGCGGTGGCGTCGAAGTTGAAGCTGCAGACTCCGCCGCAGTCGATGCCGGCGGGACTGCTGGTGACGGTCCCGGACCCGGCGCCCGCCTTGGTCACCACCAGCGCGTTGGTCGGCGCGACGTTGAAGGTCGCGGTGGCGCTGGCGGCCGCGGTCATCACTACCGCGCAGTCCCCCAGCCCGCTGCAGGATCCGCTCCAGCCCGCGAAGACCGCGCCGGCTGCGGGAGTCGCCACCAACTTCACCGTCTCCCCGTCGGCGAAGAAGCCCGAACAGGTGGCGCCGCAGGCGATGCCCGCCGGGTTGCTGGACACGGTCCCCGCACCGGCGCCGGCCTTGGCCACCGAGAGCGAACGCCCCACCGCGTAGGTGGTGCTGATGGTGCCCTTCGCGCCGGCAAGCACCGCCGTCGACGGGGTCGCGGGGCGGGGCACCCAGGTGTCCGCGCCGACGACGACGTTGGCGACGACGGCGTCATACTCGCCCACCGCCACGTCGGAGAGCGAGAGGGCCCTCCCGCTGAGGATGTCGTAAGTGACGTTGAAGCCGCCGGGACCGGTCACCGTGAGGTGGGCGCTGGCGCCGGTGGGAAGGCCTCCGGGGATGATGTCGAGCCTGCCCACCGTGACGGGCGGGAGCACCCCGAAGGTCGCGGTGACCGAGGCCGCCGCGTTCATTGAGACCGTACAGCCGAGGGTGCCCGTGCAGGCGCCGGTCCACCCGGTGAACTGCGAGCCGGGGCCGGGCGTGGGCGTGAGGGAAACCAGCGTTCCCGCGGTGAAGGAGGTGGTGCAGGTCGTGCCGCAAGCGAGCCCCTGCGGATCGCTGGTGACGTCGCCCGCGCCGGCGCCCGCCTTGGAGACGGTGAGCGCGTAGCTGGCCGGCGCCGATCCGTTGGCGACGTACGACTGCTCGGGGCCGTAGAAGGTCGCGCCGCTCGAACTGGCCACGAAGCGGACCCGCCAGTAGACGGTGGTGCCTGGAGCGACGGTCAAGTCGTAGGCGATTTGGTATGCGTTGGCCGTATCCGGAATGGGCGCGTTGGCGATGTTCGGGTTCGAGTAGGAGCCGGAGACGGTGCCGGCGTCGAGATATGCAGTTCCGGCGGTGAAGTAGTTATAGACGTAGCTGGTGAGGGTGTATTTTGGATTGCCGCTGACCGCGGTGACGTAGGTCGCGCTCGGCGACGGATAGTTCACCGTCGCGTGCAGCGGCACCGTCACGTACGCGCTCACCGTCTTCGGACCGTTGGCGCTGCTGGTAACGACGGTCACCTTGTCGGTGGACGGAGCCGTGATTCCGCCCAGCACCCTGTCGAAATGGACCGGGACCTGGATCTCGAAGGCCCAGCCGTGCGGCGTGACCGCGTAGCCGAAGAAGAGCCCGCCGTAGGTCCCCGTGGCTGCGGTCTGCGCGCAGTGGATGTTGGGATCGGTGGTGGTGGTGAAGCCGTCGGAGAGCCGGGTGGCGATGCAGCGAACCGGGGTGGTGGCGCTGACCGCGGTCGAGGCGCCGGGCGGGAGGAAGAAGTCGAACCCGACCACGTCGCCGCCGGAGCAGGGATTCCCGACCACCGCCCCGACCGCGTGGACGTACGAGACGTCGCCCGTCACCGGAAAGAGACCGTCGGTGCGGCCCCAGTACCCGGAATAGGTGGTCACCTCCGTCTCGGCATTCGCGGTGACGCAGGCCGAGCCGGGAACGTTCCGTCCAGCCACTGCGACTGCGCGACGGCAGCGCCCGGAATGGAGGAGACCGCCCACACGACTGCGCAGAGGGAAGAGAACGGGACGCACGAACGCAGCATGAGGCCCCCCTGTTCCAGCGGGGGACCGGGCGCGAGAGGCCGGACAGGCCGCGAGGAACTGGGGGCATCTTACTCCGACAGCGGGGCCCGGAACATTGCCGCCTTCTGCGCCGCCGTCCAGGCCGCCATCCGCGCGTCGAGCACGTCGAGCGGCATGGCCCCGCCGGAGAGCGCCTCGTCGTGGAACCCGCGCACGTCGAACTTGTCGCCCAGCGCCTTCTGCGCCCGCTCGCGCAGGGCGATGAACTTGAGCTGGCCGATCTTGTATCCGAGCCCCTGCGCCGGCCAGGCCATATAGCGGTCGGTCTCGCTCTGCACGTTGGGCTCGTCGATGCCGGAGTTCTCGTGGAAGTAGTCCACCACCTGCTGGCGGTTCCAGCGCAGCGCATGGAACCCGGTGTCGGCGACGAGGCGGATGGCGCGGAGCAGGTCGTCCTGCAGGTGCCCATAGAGACTATAGGGATCCTGATAGGCGCCCAGCTCCTCGCCCAGCCGCTCCGAATAGAGCGCCCAACCTTCCGCATAGGCAATATAGAAGGCGTGCTGCCGGAAGGGCGTCAGCGAGGGCAGCTCCTGCGCAATGGAGATCTGTAGATGGTGCCCGGGCACCCCCTCGTGATAGGCGGTGGTCTCGACATCCAGGGTGGTGCGGTGCGCCAGGTCGGAGGTATTGACCTTGATATGCCCGGCCCGCTTGCCGTCCGGCGTGCCGCCTTCATATTGCGCCCCGCTCGCCTCCTTCTCGCGGTACGCCTCGACGGGCATCACCTCCACCTTTGCCCTGGGCAGGCGTCCAAACAGCCGCGGCAGCTTGAGCCACATGGCGTCGTTGTACTTGCGGTAGAGGTCGACCATCTCCTGCCGCGTCTTCGGATGGAGCGCCGGATTCTTCTGGATGGAGGCGTCGAACGATCGCAGATCCGCGAAGCCCAGCTGCCGCGCGATCTGCAGCATGGCGGCGCGGTCGCGCGCCACCTCGGCGAGGCCGAGCGCGTGGATCTCCGCCGGCGTCAGGTCGGTGGTGGTGGCCTGCTTCACCGCAAAGGCATAGCGCGCCTCGCCGTCGGGAAGCGCCCACAGCCCCGGCTCGGCCCGTCCGTGCGGCGCGTAATCCTCGGCGACGAACCGGGTGAACCGCACATAGGCCGGCGTCACGCCGTCGCGAATGGCGGCCAGCATCGCCTGGCGCAGCCGGGCCTTGTCCTTCCTGGAGAAGCTGGCCGGAAACTTCGCCGCCGGCTGCAGGAACGGGCTCTCCTCCGGCCTGGTGCGCGCCAGCCCCTCCGCCTGCTTCGCCACCTGCTCGAGCAGGTTCTTCGGCGGCATGAGCTGGTCGGCGAGGCCGTGCTTCATCAGATCGGTGATCTGCGGGAAGGCTAGCGGCAGCTGCTTCAATCGCGCGATGTAATCGTCGTAATCCTTGACGGTATCGAAGGGCAGCACCGTCACCAGCTGCGGCGCCTGGATATGGATCCCGCTGAACTGCGACACCGGCTGCTCCCAATCCTTGAAGCGCGCCCCCTCCAGCGCTTCGCGCAGCTGCCGCGCCATCAGCGCCTGGTCAAGGGCCTCCTGTTCGGGAAAGCCGGTGGTATCCACCGCCTCGAAGCGGGCGAGGAACTTCCGCGTCATCTCGAGGTCGGCGTGGACGTGCTTCTCGGAGAAGTCGCTGAGCTTGTCGTTGTAGCGCTTGTCGCCCAGCATCGAGGCGAACTCGGGGTTCTCCCTCAGGTTGTATTCCCACTGCTCGGAGAGCAGCGCCTTGAGCTGTCCGCGGCGCACGTCGAGATCGGGGGTGGCGGCGAGGGAGAGCATCAACGCGACCGCGGAGAGGATCATAGGCAGTCGGTACGCCGCCGCCCGCCGGCTATTTCGGCAGCTGCTGTTGACTGCGCGACAGGCGGGAGGCGGCGCGCTGCCCCTGCGCACCTGCGTCCCCACCGTTGGTGGATGCGCGGACAGGGGGTCCGCGACGGGTGGGGGTTGGGTATGGGGCGGATGGGGTTGGGGTTGTTGTTGTGCGCGCTCGCTTGCACTTCGGTGCGCATGGTGCAGCGCGACGGTTGCTGGCTGCGGCAGACGGAGACGACGCTGGGCGGTTCGCGCGAGGAGCTTGGCTTCTGCGGAAAGCCCGAGGCGGCGCCCGCCGACGATCGCATGTCGCGGCTGGTGCAGGAGTGCATGGCGCAGGCGGATTACCGCTGGCAGAACCGGGCCATCACGGCCTGGGGACGCGGCGAGCCGATTCCGGCGCAGGACACGGACGACGCCACCGCCAGGACCTGCATGGGCCAGGCCTCGGCGGCGCTGGGCCTCGAGGCGGAGAACAACCTGCTGCGCACCCGGCTGGCGGAGCTGAGCCGCGATCGCGAGTCGCTGAAGATGACGGCGGCGGAGGACCGCGAGTTCTTGCACCAGAGCAGCGACAAGCTGGTGACCGCGCTCGGCGAAGCGGCGAAGAAGCCCGCGCCCAACGCCACCGCGACCGCGACCAGCACCGGGACCGCCAAGAGCGACGCTCCTGCGCCGTCCGCGCCGACGGTGGTGATGGCGCCTGCGCCGGTGGTGATGGCGCCGCCCGCGGTGACGGTCAATGCGCCCGCGCCGGCGATGATGGCGCCGCGGCACGTTCCGCCGGCGGCGGCCGCCTGCGGCGTCAAGCGAAAGCCTGCGGTCCGGAAGCTGCCCACCGCCGCGCCCGACTGCGAGAAGGCTTCCGCGCCCGAGGCGCAGCAGCCGGCGACGGCTTCGGCGGCGCCGCCCAAGGCGGGGTGAGAGAGCAGGCCTCAGGCTTCAGGCCAGAAGCGGTCAGAGAACCGACTTCCACCTCGGCGGCGCGGCAATGGGTGTTTCCTTCCAGGTCCCCGGGCGCAGCCGTCCCATGGCGGCGCGCACGGCGGGGGCGTGCTGCGCGCAGAAGTGGCGGGGGCGCAGCCCGCGGTCGCTGAAGGTGAACCGGGCGACGGCCGGCTGGGTGCAGCGCGCGCCCTGGTTGCGGGCCTGGCAGCGCGCGGGCGGCAGCTCTTCGGGCGGCATGCGGGCGACGGTAGCAGCGTCGGAGGCGGCGCGGATCGGCTGAAACAGTTGCTACACAATCGTCACTGCCGGCACTGCGCGGCGATCTGGTACGAGCGCAGCCGGGCCGCGTGATCGAACATCTGCCCTGCGACGATGATCTCGTCGACGCCGGTGCGCCGGGCGAACTCTTCCAGCCAGCGCGCCACCGTCTGCGGCGAGCCGATGGCCGAACACGCCAGCACCTGGTCGAGGATGACGCGCTCCTGGAATCCCCAGTGCAGGTCGCGCGACGGCCTGGGCAGGCGGCCGGGGCGGCCGGTGCGCAGGTTGACGAAGGCCTGCTCCACCGAGGTGGCGAGAAAGCGCGCCTCCTCGTCGGTGTCGGCGGCGAGGACGTTGACGCCGGCCATCACATACGGCCGCTGCAGCTGCAACGAGGGGCGGAACCCGGCGCGGTAGATCTCGATGGCCCGCATCAGCTGCGCCGGGGCGAAGTGCGAGGCGAAGGCATAGGGCAGGCCGAGGGCGGCCGCGAGCTCGGCGCCGTAGAGGCTGGAGCCGAGGATCCAGAGGGGCACGTTCAGGCCCGCGCCGGGGACCGCCAGGACCTGCCCCGGCTTCGGCGCCTGGAAATACGCCTGCAGCTCGAGCACGTCCTGGGGAAAGTTGTCGACGTCGCCGTCGAGGGTGCGGCGCAGCGCGCGGGTGGTGAGCCCGTCGGTGCCGGGCGCGCGGCCGAGGCCGAGGTCGATGCGCCCCGGGAAGAGCGACTCGAGCGTGCCGAACTGCTCGGCGATGACCAGCGGCGCGTGGTTGGGCAGCATGATGCCCCCCGAGCCGACCCGGATGCGCGAGGTCCCGGCGGCGAGATGGCCGATAACGACGGCGGTCGCGGCGCTGGCGACGCCGGGCATGCCGTGGTGCTCGGCGACCCAGTAGCGCTGGTAACCCCACTCCTCGGCGTGGCGGGCGAGATCGAGCGAGCAGCGCAGCGCCTGTGCGGCGTCGGCCCCTTCGACGACGGGAGCGAGATCGAGGACTGAGAGCGGAATCATCGGGAGTGCGATGCCGCAAGCCCGGTCCCGGAGCGAAGCGCCGGAAATCCCTGCCGTCTGCGGGAAAAAGTCGAGGGCATGCATCCAGGCGAGCGCTCACCACGTAGCCCCTCACGAGCGCACCTCCGCCCCCCGTTCAAAGGAACCCCCATGAAGAACCGCCTGACCTCGGTCCTCCTCTCCGGCCTCGTCGCCGGCCTCGCCAGCGCGCCGGCCCGCGCCTCGAGCCACCGCGAAGCTCCCTTCATCACCACCCAACCCAAGGTCGACGGCACCGATTTCTACCTGTTCAACAGCTACGAGGCGGGCCGCGCCGGGTTCGTCACCCTGGTCGCCGACTACCTGCCCCTGCAGGATTCCTACGGCGGGCCCAACTACTTCGCCCTCGACGACCAGGCCCTCTACGAGATCCACCTCGACAACACCGGCAGCGGCAGGGAGAGCCTCACCTTCCAGTTCCGCTTCCACAACGCCATCAAGGACATCGCGCTCACCATCGGCACCGGCGCCAACGCGCAGACCGTCGCCATCCCGCTCATCAACGCGGGGCAGATCTTCGCCGGCAACACCGCGGCGCTCAACCGCATCGAGACCTATACGCTGAACCTGGTCCGCGGCGACCGGCGCACCGGCACCTCCCAGGCCATCACCAACGCGGCCACCGGCGAGGCGACCTTCGAGAAGCCGGTCGACAACATCGGGAACAAGTCCATTCCCGACTATGCCGCCTATGCCAAGGCGCATATCTATTCAATCAATATCCCCGGCTGCGCCACCCCGGGCAAGGTCTTCGTCGGGCAGCGCAAGGATCCCTTCGTGGTCGCGCTGGGCAAGACCTTCGACCTGGTCAACCTGAACCCGCTCGGGCCGGTCAACGTGCCCGGCGCCGACAGCCTCGCCGACAAGAACGTCACCTCGCTCGAGCTGGAGGTGGCGGCCTCCTGCCTCACCGGCAACGGCCCGGTCATCGGCGGCTGGACCACGGCGAGCGTGCCGAAGAACCGCGTGCGCCGCAGCGACGAGGCGCCGCCCGAGCCGTCCGAGCGCTCGGCCTGGACGCAGGCTTCCCGCCTGGGGATGCCGCTCGTCAACGAGGTGGTCATCGGCCTCAAGGACAAGGACCGCTTCAACGCCAGCGAGCCCAAGGACGACGCGCAGTTCCTCACCTACGTGACCAACCCGACGCTGCCGACGCTCTTGCAACTGCTCTTTGGAGTCACCGCGCCGACCCGGTACCCGCGCAACGACCTGGTGGCGGTCTTCCTCACCGGCGTGCCCGGGCTCAACGCCAACGGCGGCGCCTCGGAGATGCTGCGGCTCAACACCTCGATCGCGCCGGTCGCGGCGGCGAAGCAGAGCAACCTCGGCGTTCTGGGAGGCGATCTCGCCGGCTTCCCCAACGGCCGCCGCCCCGGCGACGACATCGTCGACATGTCGCTGCGGGTGGTGATGGGCGTGCTCCTGCCCAGCGACGTGGCCCCCCAAGGCCAGCTGCCGTACACCGACGGCGCCTACCTGGACGCGGGGTTCTTCGACGAGACGTTCCCCTACCTGCGCTCGCCGATCCCCGGCTCGCCGTGATCGCAGCGGTTCTCCTCGGCGCCGCGCTGCTGGCGGCGCCGAGGCTGCCCGGCAACCCGGACCTGATCCTCGAGCGGCTGCCGGAGCGGTCGGACAGCGCCCTGCGCCGCTCGCGGGCGGAGCTGCGGCGCGACCCGGCGAATCTGGCGCTGGCGCTCGCCTACGCACGCAGCGCGCTCAGGGAAGCGCGGCGCGCCTCGGACCCGCGCTACGCCGGATACGCGCAGAGCGCGCTCGGCCCCTGGTGGACCGCCCCGCGCCCGCCGGAGCCGGTGCTGGTGCTGCGCGCCACCCTCCGGCAGTACTTCCACGACTTCCCTGCCGCGCTCGCCGATCTGGAGGCGGCGCTCGCGCTCGACCCCGCCGACGGGCAAGCCTGGGTGACGCTCGCGGCCATCCGGCAGGTGCGCGGCGAGCCTGCCCTCTCGCGCTCGGCCTGCGCGCCGCTGCTGCGGCTCTCCAGCGCGCTGGTGGCGGCCACCTGCATCGCCGCGGCCAACGGGCTCTCCGGCGATCTGGCCCGCAGCGCGCCGCTCTTGAGGACCTTGCTCGACCGCGCCGCCACCGCCGACACCCACGCCGCCGGAGGTCCCCACGCTGCGGCCAACGCCGGCGAAAAAGTCTGGGCGCTGTCGGTGCTGGCCGACCTCGACGAGCGCGCCGGCAACGCCGCCCTCGCCGAAGCCGACTTCCGCGCCGCACTCGCTGCCGCCGAGCCCGACGCCTGGCTGCTCGGAGCCTGGGCGGACTTCCTCCTCGACCACCGCCGCGAGGCCGAGGTGGTGGAGCTCTTGCGCGACCGCACCCGCGCCGACGCGCTGCTCCTGCGGCTGGCCATCGCCGGACAGCGGCTGGGCAGGCCCGACGCCGGCGCGCAGGTGGAGATGCTGCGCGACCGATTCGCCACCAGCCGCCTGCGCGGCGACACCGCGCACCGCCGCGAAGAGGCGCGCTTCACGCTCGAGCTCCTCGGAGAGCCCCGGGCCGCGCTGGCGCTGGCGCAGGCCAACTGGGAGGTGCAGCGCGAGCCGGCCGACGCGCGCCTGCTCCTCGAAGCGGCGGTTGCAGCCGGCGACGCAGCCGCGGCCCGGCCGGTCCTCGATCACCTCGACCGGACCCGCCTCGAAGACGTCAAGCTGGCCGCGCTGCGCAGCCGCCTGCGGGGCGCGCCGTGAGGACCGCAGCTTTTCTTCTGGCCGCCCTCTCGGCGACGGCCGCGCTCGCGCACAAGCCGAGCGACAGCTACCTGCACCTCTCCAGCGCCGGCGCCCGCATCGACGGCTCCTGGGACATCGCGCTGCGCGACCTCGAGGAGGCCGTCGGCCTGGACGACGACGGCGACGGCGCCATCACCTGGGGCGAGCTGCTCCGCCACCGGCCCGCGATCTTCGCCTACGCCTTGGCGCGCCTTCGGGCCAGCAGCACCGCGGGCGCCTGCGCCGCGCGGCCCGGCGCCTTGCTCGTCGACGACCACGCCGACGGCGCCTACGCCGTCCTGCACTTCTCGCTCGACTGTCCGGGCGCGGCCGCCTCCCTCGAGATCGCCTACTCCCTGCTCTTCGAGCTCGACCCTTCGCACCGCGGCCTCCTTCGCTTCCAGAGCCCCGGCCGCGTGCAGAGCGCGATCTTCTCGCCGGAGCGCCCGGTCCAGCAGTTCGCGCTCCCCGAGGCTCCCCGCGGGCTGGCCGGCTTCCTCCGCGACGGATTGTTCAAGGCCGGCTTCACCCACCTGCTCTTCCTGCTGGCGCTGCTCCTGCCCCTGGTCCTGCGGCGCGGGCAGAAGGCGCCCGATCCGCGGCAGGCGCTCGGCGAGGCGGCGGCGATGGCGGGCCTCTTCGCGATCGCCGCCTCGATCACCCTCAGCCTCTCGGCGCTGGGCCTTGCCAGAGCGCCGGTGCGGCTGGTGCAGCCGGCTATCGCGCTCTGCCTCCTCGTCGCTTTGCTCGACAACCTGCTGCCCATCATCCGCCAGCGCCGCGGGGGATTCGCGCTCGCGGCCGGGCTGCTGCACGGCTTCGGGCTCGCCGACGCGCTGGTCGATCCCGGACTGTCCGCCGCGGCGCTGGTTCCGGCGCTGCTCTGCTTCAACCTGGGAGTCGTGCTGGGCCTGCTGGTTCCGGCCGCGCTCTTCCTGGCGGCGGTGTTGCGCGGGCGGCGGCTTGAGGCGTTTGTGCCGTGATCGACGCGGCGCCCCTGATCAGGCTCGATCTCGGGCGCTTGTGCGGTAAGAGCACGTCGTGTCCGAGAGCCGATCTCCACGCACGGGCTTCGCCTTCGCTCTCGCGGCCTACTCAGCGTGGGGCGTCTTCCCGCTCTACTTCAAGGCGCTCAAGCAGGTGCCCGCGCCCGAGATCCTCGCCCACCGCGTCGTCTGGTCGGCGGTCTTCCTGGCGCTGCTGGTCACCGCCACCGGGCGCTGGCGGGAAGTGGCTGCGGCGCTGCGGCCGGCGCGCCGCATCGGCGTCTATGCGCTCTCCACCGCGCTGGTCACCACCAACTGGCTGCTCTACATCTGGGCGGTGACCACGGGGCGGGTCCTCGAAGCCAGCCTTGGCTACTTCATCACGCCGCTCGTCAACGTCCTGCTCGGCGTCCTGCTGCTGCGCGAGCATTTGCGAAAGCGCCAGCTGGCGGCCTTCGCTCTGGCCGGGGCGGGAGTGCTGGTGCTGGTCGTCCGGCTGGGAACCCTCCCCTGGCTGGCGCTGGCGCTCGCCCTCTCGTTTGGCGGCTACGGGCTGGTCCGCAAGAAGGCCGGCATCGACCCGGTGGTGGGCCTGCTCATCGAGACCCTCCTGGTCGCGCCGGCGGCGGCCACGCTCCTCCTCCTGCGGGCGGCGTCGCACACGGGCTTTCTCGGCGCCGACGCGCGAACCACGGCGCTCCTCCTGGCCGCGGGCCTCGTCACCGCCCTGCCCCTCATCTGGTTCGCCCACGGCGTCCGCAGCCTGCGGCTCTCGACGATGGGCCTCATCCAGTACGTCTCGCCCACCCTGCAGTTCCTCTGCGCGGTGGTGCTCTTCCACGAGCCGTTCACCCGGGCGCACGCCATCGCTTTCTCCTGCATCTGGCTGGGGCTGGTCCTCTACAGCGCGCAGGCGTTCTTTGCGCCGGCGCCCGTCGAAGTGCAGCCGCTCGACTGAGGCGTCCTGCGGCAACTTCGCCGCCGCGCCTGCTCTGCGCTAAGCTCAACACGTGCCGGACGACCGCCGCAAATTCCCGCGCCTGCAGGCGCCTGTCTTCTGCCGCCCTGCCGGCCGTTCCCTCTTTGGCAGGCGCCAGGCGCTCGACGTCAGCGGCGGCGGCCTGCGCCTCTACGCCGACGACGCGCACGCGCCGGGGGACCGGCTGGAGCTGGATCTCTTCCTCCCCGACCAGGGCGAGATCAACTGCCGCGTCGAGGTGGTCTGGGTGGAACCGCTTCCGCCCGACGCTCCCGCGCGCTTCGACATCGGAGTGAAGTTCGTCGAGCTGGCGGACGCAGACCGCCAGCGCCTCGAGGCGACGCTCAAGCGCGAGTAGGCTTTGCCTCTTCCCTGGCGGACATCAGGGAGGACAGAGCGCCTGCGGCGCCAGGTCGTAGGCTTTGACCTTGGCGATCAGGTTCCCGCCGTCCGTCTCGGGCGTGGTCATGCCGCCGGCGCCGGCGCCGAAGAGCATGCCCGCGACATGCGCCGCCGCCAGCTCGCCTGGATGGGCGAAGAAGTAGTCGACCCGGTTGTCCTTCCAGTGATCGGTCGCGTTGGCCTGCGCTGCGTTCCCCACCGGCACCTGCCAGTACACGACGGGCACCTGCAGCGACTCCGCCAGCGCCTTTGCCCAGGCGAACGCCTGGTGGAAATCCGGAAGGCTCTGGTTGGTCGCATCCCAGAAGGTGTTGCGTCCCAACGACTGGTAATAGCCTGCGTCCCGGTCGCTGGCGTCGACGGCGATGAAGTCGCCGCCACTGCCTCCCGCGGCGGCGAGGAAGGCACCCACCTTGCGCGCTTCGGCTCCGACGTCGAGGGAGGGGTTGGTGTTCACGCTCACGTCGATCTTGGTCGCCCAGAAGGAGGCGTGCAGCCCGATGCGGACGTGCGGGGCGTACTTTCGTGCCATGGCGATGAAGCACTTGCCCAGGCCCGCGACGCTCTCTTCCTCTGCGCCGCAGTCGGCGGGCGCCGCCTCGCGCACCTTGGCGGGGATCGCGTGCGGGTCGGCGTTGACCTGCTGGGCGAATCCCCAGAAATCCGGTTCGACCTGGACGAAGGCGGTGTCGTTTCCGATCTGCTGCAGGAGGAAGCGGAAGTCGGCGAGATAGCGGGTGAGGAAGGCCGCGCCGTTGACTGCCGCCACTTCGGCGGCGCCCTCGCTGGTCTGGCTCGCCTGCAAGAGCTCGTAGTAGGTGAACCAGGGCAACTGCCCCCGGGTCTTGGCGGCGGAGACGAAGTCGCGCACGTAGAAGCCCGGCGGTAGCTGGTCGTACTGGTAGCAGCCCCACCAGGCGCAGCCGCTGCCGGCGGGGGGGTTCGCGCAGGAGCGGGTGAAGGCGGTGCAGCTGGAAGCGCAGCTCGCGCAGGGAGCGGTGCCGTCGAAGATGCCGCCGGCGAGATAGAGATAGCGCACGTCCCAGGTGGCGGCCGAGGCGGTGGCGTCGGCCATGCTGGCGCCGGCGAGCAAGTGCGACTTGCCCAGCCCGTCGAGAAGCGTCTTGCCGAGGCAGGCGCCGCCGGCGACCAGCACGGTGACGGTGCTGCTGACGCTCTTGCCCGCGGCGCTGACGGTCAGGGTGTAGGTGGTCGAGACGGAAGGAGAGACCGTCACCGGCACCCCGCTCTGCACCGCGCCGACCCCGTTGTCGACGGCGCCGCTGCCGCCCGAGAACTTTGCCGTGAGCTGCGCGCTTCCTCCCGGCGCGATCGACCCTGCGCTCGCGGCATAGGACTGGATGGAGGGTGCGGCTGCCCCGGAACCGCAGGCGGAGGCGACCAGGCAGCAGATGACGATCCCGCGCATGCGACAGCCTAGATCAAATCCAGGCCCGTCACCCGCCCGCGTTGGCTTTGCCAATGAGGGGTTTCCGGTCTACAAAGAAATTCACACAATGGCACCCTCGAGCGTCGCTTTCGTGATGGAGCAGACGCTCGGAAGCGTCACCCATTACCTCAACCTGCGGCGCGAGGAATCCGCGGCCGAAGGCCTCACCGTTCGCTGGCTGCCGGTGGAGTACCGTGCCGGGCGCATTCCCTGGGCAGTCTCGGGCAGCCTCCTCGCCCGGCGCGCGCTGGCCGAAGCGGCGGGCAAGATCGACGCGCTCTTCGTGCACACGACCACCATCGCGCTCCTCTGCGGGGGCCAGATGGGCCGCATGCCCTGCGTCCTCTCCACCGACGGCACGCCGCTCAACAAGCGCGGCATGCGCGAATGGTACGGGCTGCGCCCCGAGGGCCGCCTGGCGGAGCGCGCCAAGACCGCCCTCTACCGGCGCGTCTTCCGCCGGGCGAGGGGCTTCGTCGCCTGGTCCCGATCGGCCAAAGAATCCCTGGTCGCCGACTATGGCTGCCGCAGCGAGGACGTGGAGGTGATTCCTCCCGGGATCGATCCGGCGGCGTTCGCGCCCGGCAACCGCGACCATGCGCTGCCGCGAATCCTCTTCGTCGGCGGAGATTTCGAGCGCAAGGGAGGGGACCTGCTGCTCGAGGTCTTCCGCCGGCGGCTGCGGGGCCGCGCCGAGCTGGAGCTGGTGACCAGGGCCAACGTCCCCGAAGAGCCCGGCGTTCGCGTCCACCGCAACATCGGCGCCAACTCGCCCGGGCTGCGCAAGCTCTACGCGGAATGCGACCTCTTCGCGCTGCCGACGCGCGCCGACTGCTATCCGCTGGTCTGCATGGAAGCGATGGCGGCGGGGCTTCCCCTGGTGGCCACCCGGGTGGGCGGAATCCCGGACCTGATCCTCGAGGGCGAGACGGGTCATGCCATCGCGCCCGGCGACGCGGAGGCGCTGGCCTCCGCCCTCGAACCGCTCATCGCCGACGCCGCCTTGCGGTCGAGGATGGGCGTGCGCAGCCGCGCGGAAGCGCTGCGCCGCTTCGACGCCCGCACCAACGCGCGCAGGCTCTTCGAGTACGTCCGCTCGAGGTGCGGGTGAGCGCAACGGCGAGAGTCCTGATCCTCGCCGCGGGCCGGTTCGACGAGGCGCTGGCGGATCGCATCCGCGCCGGTGAAGAGCCCCGGCTCGACGTCTTCGACCTGCAAGCCGCGCTCGGGGCCGACCTGCTCGACTTCCGCGCGGCGGACCAATCGCGCCGGCCCGCGGTGCGCCTCGCCCTGCGCACCCTGGGCGCCCCTGCCGCGCTGGCGCTGATCGGCGCCGGGGAGCGCCGGCGCTACTCTGCCGTGCTCACCACCGGCGAGGACATCGGCATTCCGCTGGCCGCGCTCTGGAAAGGCCGGCGCGCGCCGGTGCACACGATGATCGCGCACACGCTGACCCCGGCGAAGAAGCGCATCTTCTTCCAGCTGCTGCGCGTGCAGGATCGCATCGACCGCATCCTCTGCTACTCCAGCAACGAGGCCCGGCACATGATCGAGCGGCTGGGGATTCCGGCCGGGCGGGTGCAGCTCCTCCGTTACCACGCCGACGACCGGTTCTTCCGTCCCGGCGGGGCCGCGCCGGAGCCGGATCTGATCTGCAGCGCCGGCCAGCTCCTGCGCGACTACCCGACGCTCATCGAGGCGGTGCGCGGCCTGCCCCTGCGCCTGCGCATCGCCGCCGGCAGCCCCTGGATCGAGGGCGACCTGCGGCCGGACCGTCCCCTGCCTGGCAACGTGGAGTGGCGCCGCTACCCGCGCGCGGAGCTGCGGGAGCTGTACGCGAGGTCGGCGCTCGCGGTGGTGCCCATCGTCGAGAACACCTACCAGACCGGCATCTCCACCATCCTGGAGATGATGGCGATGGGCAAGTGCGTGATCGCCAGCCGCACCAGCGGCCAGACCGATACCATCGTCGACGGGGTCAACGGCGTCTACGTGCCGCCGGGGGATCCCCGCGCGCTCCGCTCGGCCATCGAGCGGCTGCTGCGGGAGCCGGAAGAGGCCGCGCGCATCGGGGCCGAGGCGCGCCGGTTCATCGAGCGCGAGGCCAGCACCGCGCGGTTCGTCGAGCGGGTGGCCGCGTCCGTGCTCGCGCCGCGCACCTAGGCGGGCGGCCGGATCAGTGCAGCAGGGACGGATCGGGGCCCGGTCCGTCGAGGGCGCGCAAGAAAGCCGCCAGATCGCCGCGCTCGCGCTCGCTCAGGCCCAGCGGCGCCAGTTCGCTCTTGCCCGGATACCCGGCCGGATGGCCGCCCCGGTCGAAGAAGGCGACCACCTCCTCGAGGGTCCTGAACTGGCCGGTGTGCATGAACGACGGCCGCCGGGAGACGCAGCGGAGGGTCGGGGTGCGGAAGGCTCCCTCCGCCGAGGCAGGCACCGGATCGGGGAGCCGCCCGTCGTTGCCGTCGCTGTAGGCTCCGCGCACGTTGAGCGGGTCCGCCAGCGCCCGGGCCAGGCCGACTGCCGCGCCGCGGTCGTTCTTGTCGACGAAGACCGCAGCCACCGTCGCTGGCGAGAGGCCAGTGTTGTGAAAGCGCTGGTCGGAGAGGTACGGACCGGAGTGACACCCCACGCATTGCCCTTTTCCGACGAACAACGCGGCACCTCGCTGCTCGGCACGGCTGAGCGCCGCCACGTCGCCATGCGACCAGCGGTCGAAGGCGCCCGCGCCACAGGTCAGGAGGCGCTGGTACGCGCCCAGCGCCTTGCCGAAGTTGACCACCACCTGGGTCACCGCCTGCTGATCGGCGAGGCTCATGTGATCGTACTCCGCGCCGTCTCCCGGCATGCCGTGGCAGGTAGGCGGCGAGCCCACCGGACGGTCGCAACCTGTCGCGCTGGGGGCGAGGGGTGGGAAGCGGCCTGCGTCGGCGAGCGGAGGCATGGGCCCGAAGATCGCCTCGTAGCTGGTGCGGTAGCGGGCGAAAATCTGCTCGGCCAAGAAGAGCCGCGAGCTGTTCATTTCGGTGGGGCTCTCGATGGGTCCGAAGGGCTGGTTGTAGAACGCGTCGTGCCGGCCGTCCCACATCAGGAGCCGCGCCTGTCCGACGTCGAGGAGCGCGGGCGTCCGGCGCAGGTTCCAGCCCGCGGCGAGGCTGATCTGGTTGCCCAGCGTGCGGTTGTCGGAGAAGCCCGCCGCCGGAACGTGGCAGCCGGCGCAGGCCACCTTGCCCGCCTCACCCCGCACGCCGAGGGTGGTCGGGCTGCCGTCGTTGTCGCCGTCGAGCAGGCGGCCGGCGAATCCGGGGTCCATGAAGAACCGCTGGCCGAGATGCGCGGCGCGCGGATCGTCGGCGAACTGGTCGCTCAGGTCGGCCGGCGGCGGCGGAAGCGAGGCCGGCGCGAGCGAGGCAAGCTGGGCCCGCTCGGCGGCGGTGAAGGAGGGATCGGGATCGCTGCCGGCGTCAGGCCGTTCGGCGCCGGCGCCGTGGCAGGCCGAGCTCGCGAGCAGCGCGCAGGCGCAGAGGGTCCGCCATCGGGGCACCCGCGGATTCTAACATGCGTCGGGAAGCGCGGACGTCCCATCAGCCCTTGCGCGAGGCGAGCTGTCGCTCCAACTCCTCGATGCGCGCGAGCAGGTCTTCGGTCGAGAGCCCCAGGGTCAGCTTGACGCTCTTGAGCAGATCGGCGGCAGGGAGGCGCGGCCCACCCGACCGCTGGACCTCGAGCAGCCGCAGCGTCGCGTCGCCGCAGAGCACGTCGGCGAAGCCTTCGCCGCGCTCGACGCGGACGACCCGGCCCGGGACCCGGCCCTCGTAGCGCGCCGCCTTCCCGGGGACCACCGCCTTCCAGACGACGAGCTTCTGGCCTTCGAGATAGGTGAAGGCGCCGGGATAGGGCGCACCGAGCGCGCGGACCAGCGCGGCGAGCTGCGCCGCAGGGCGCGTCCAGTCGATCGCTCCGTCGCGCGGAAGGCGCGTGCAGCCGTAGGTGGCGCGACCCTCGTCCTGCGCGGTCCCGGCGTCGCCGTCGAGAAAGCGCTCCACCGTCTCGGCCAGGTGCTGCCGCTGCAGGGCGTTCAGGCGCCGGTAGAGATCGGCCACCCCGTCCTCGGGGCCGATGGCGACTTCGCGTTGGAAGAGGATGTTCCCACCGTCGAGCTCGGGGGCCAGCCGGTGGATGGTGATGGCGGTGGCCGCGTCGCCGTTGATGAGGGCCCAGTTGACGTTGGCGCGGCCGCGGTAGCGCGGCAGCGGCGCGTAGTGGACGTTGACGAAGGGCCGCTCCGCGACCAGCCCGGCCGGCAGCACGCGATCGTAGGAAGAGACGACGACGCAGTCGGGCGCGGAGCCGCGGATCGCCTCGGCGACAGCGGCCACGGAGAGGTCGGCGAAGAGCGGCACCGAGCCCCCCCGGGCCAGGTCGAGGACCGCGTCCGGACCTTCCGGAGCCGCTCGCGCCAGGCCGGCGACCTCGAAGCGATCGAGCAGGGACTCCAGCGCGCTGAGCGCCGTCGGACCCATCCCGACCAGGAAGACGCGTCGCATGACAGCTTTCCTTTATAGCGGCTGGATGAAGGCCGCGTCCGCCGCCGTGCGTTCGCGCGCGGGCTTGAGCAGGACCTCGGCGACTTTCAGGCCGCCGGCCTGCAAGCGGACGATGGCCTCGGGCCCGATGTCGCCGGGCAGCACCGCCATGTGGCCCGGGGCCGGCGCCTGCGGGGGCCAGAGGGGGATCCCGCGGGCCTCGAACACGCCGCGGTCGAGGTCGCCCCAGTACTGCACGACAGCCGCGTCCGGATAGGCTTGGGCGATCTGCTCGCTG
>JAYWAJ010000038.1:0-2848 GCA_043782525.1 Deltaproteobacteria bacterium
AAAACCGGCTGCGCCCGACGGGTAGGTCATGGGTCCACTCATTCGGATCAGTAGGGGTCGTCCTTGTAGCCGACCGACCGCTTGTTGGGCATCGGCTCCGAGGAGTCGGCCCTGGCGTCCTTCTTCATCGTCACGCTGAGCGAGATGCGTTCACCCTCGACCTTCTTCTTCAGCGTGACCGGCTTGAAGCCGTCGTGCCGGAGGGTGAGCTGGAGGGGCCTGGCGCTGGGGATGCGCAGGTCGAACGGCGTCATGCCCAGCATGCGGTCGTCGGCGTCGCGCACCTCGGCGCCGCTCGGCGTCGAGGTGACGGTGACCAGCGTGGTGCCCGCGTTGGCGGTCTGGAAGCCGGCTGGATCCGCCGAGGTGGCGGCGCCGGGACCGGCGAGCGCAGCGGTGGCGACCGGGGACGCCGGGATCTGCTGCACCACCACCTGCGCCGACTGCGCCGAGGCGCCGCGCAGGGAGAGGGCGGCGCCGGCGGCCAGCACGACGCCCAGCAGTGCCGGCACCAACACCGCCGGGCGCAGCAGCGAGCGCTTCGCGGGCGGAGCTTCTGCCCGCTGCGTCCCGCGCGAGGGCGTCAGGCGCTGCGCCAGGGGAAGCGGATCCTCGTCGAACATCGCCTCGGGGGGCGGCGGCGGCGGCCGGACCAGGTGCGGCGACCCGCCCGCCGGAGTGCGCATGGCCGGCATCGGCTGGCTGGGCGTGCGCAATGACGCCAGCGGCTGCGAGGGAGTCTGCGCCCCCAGCGCGCCGCTGACCGGCTTCAGGTTGGGCCCGGTGTCGGCGGAGACCGAGGACGGCAGCGAGGCCGGCGCGGACAGCCCGGTGACGAGGGTGCGGACGACCTTGAGCTGCGCCAGCAGGTCGTCCATCGACTGGAAGCGATCGTCCCGCGCCTTGGCCATGCACTTGAGGACGATGTCCTGCAGTTCGGGCGAGATCTCGAGATCCGGGCGCAGATCGCAGAGCGCCACCGGCGCCTCGTGCAGGTGCTTGAGGATGATGTCGACCGGCGCCGCCGCGGTGAAGGGCACCTTGCCGGTGAGCATGTGGTAGAGCAAGACGCCCAGCGAATAGATGTCGCAGCGCTGGTCGGGGCTCTGGTTGCGCGCCTGCTCGGGCGCGATGTAATGCGGCGAGCCCATGAAGGTGCCGGCGTTGGTGATCTCGCTGTCGGTGTTCTCGCCCGAGAAGAACTTCACCAGCCCGAAGTCGAGGACCTTGACGAAGTCGTGATCGTCGTGCTGCCGCAGCAACATGACGTTGGCCGGCTTGAGGTCGCGGTGGATGATGCCGAGCGCGTGCGCCTCGCGCAGCGACCGGCAGATCTGCTGCGCGATGTGGATGACGCGCTCCTGCGCGAGCGGCCCGTCCTGCTGCATGGCCGCCGAGAGCGTGCGGCCATTGAGGTACTCCATGGCGATGAAGAAGACGCCGTCGTCGGTGCGCCCGTAGTCGTAGAGGGTGATGGTGTTCGGGTGGGTGAGCTTGGCGGTGACCGACGCCTCGAGGAAGAAGCGCTTGTAGAAGTTGGGGTCGCGGTCGTGTCCGGCGCCGAGGACCTTCAGGGCCACCACCCGGTCGAGCGGCGACTGCACGGACTTGTAGACGCGGCCCATGCCGCCCTGGCCGATCTGCTCCAGGATCTTGTACCGGTCGTTGATGACCCTGCCGATCAGGGGATCGGCATCGCCTCCACCATGGAAGTTCCGGGCCGACGGCTGCGCAGGCATCGAGCGATGCTCCAAGTTCTGCAGTCCCACCCCCCGGCGGTCCTGCAATAGTTTTACGCTAACGCGAACATCGCCCAACGGTCAAACAATCGTAACTATGGGCCGCTCCTCGGGATGTAGGGAAATTCAGTTAGCCGCGTGATAGACGGATTGCATATGTCGATGAAAGACAAGGTCGAGGAGCTCCTGCGCCGCCGCGCCGAAGCGAGGAAGATGGGCGGCGAGACGCGGCTGCAGCGGCAGAGAGAGCGCGGCAAGCTCGACGCCCGGGCGCGGCTGGAGCTGCTGCTCGACCCGGGAAGCTTTCACGAGATCGGGCTCCTCGCCACCCATCTGGGAAAAGACGACCCGGAGGGACGCAGCCCGGCCGACGGCGTCGTCTGCGGCACCGGGCTCATCGACGGGCGCCCGGTGTGCGCGGCGGCCTACGACTTCACCGTCCAGGGCGGAAGCATCGGCCCGGTCGGCGAAAGAAAAGTCGCGCGGCTGCGGGAGCTGGCGCTGCGCGAGCGGATCCCGATGGTGTGGCTGATCGACTCCGCCGGCGCCAGGCTCTCGGCCGATCCGGAGGAGGCGGCCTGGATCTCGTCCTTCGCCGACACCGGCTACCTGTTCCGCGAGCAGGTGGTGATGAGCGGCGTGGTCCCGCTGGTCGCCGCCATGGTCGGGCCGGGAGCGGCCGGCACCGCCTACATTCCCGGCCTCGCCGACTTCGTGCCGATGGTGCGGGGGACCTCGTCCCTGGCGATCGGCGGGCCCTATCTGGTGAAGAGCGTCGTCGGCGAAGAGGTGAGCGAAGAAGCCCTGGGCGGATCGAAGGTCCACACCGAGATCAGCGGCGTCGCCGACCTCGAGTGCGAAGGCGACGCGGCCTGCATCGCGGCGGTGCGGGACTACCTCTCTTTCTTCCCGGCGCGGGCGGGAGAGAAGCCGCCGCGCAAGGCCTGCTCCGACCCGGCCGACCGGCGCGACGAGGAGCTGCTCCAGGTCATCCCCGAGAGCGCGCGGCACGCGTACGACGTGCACAAGGTGATCGCCCGCATCGTCGACGACGGCAAGCTCTTCGAGCTGAAGCCGCGCTGGGCGCGGAACATCGTCACCGGCCTCGC
>JAYWAJ010000039.1:0-2846 GCA_043782525.1 Deltaproteobacteria bacterium
CGGTCACCGCGCAGCTGCGCAGCCGCCACTGGATCATCGTCGACGGCAACGGCAAGCGCGAGGAGGTGCGGGGCGACGGGGTGGTCGGCAACCAGCCCATCCTGCGCCCCGGCGAGAAGTTCGAGTACACCAGCGGCGCGGTGCTGCAGACGCCGCACGGCTCGATGCAGGGCACCTACCGCATGGTGCTGGAGGACGGGCGGCAGTTCGACGCCGAGATCGCGCCCTTCCCGCTCACGCAGCCCGGTGGCCTCAATTAGCGCCGCGCCGGCGAGCGCGCGTCCGGTCCGGGGGCCGGCATGACGCGCGCCGTGCGCCAGCGCATCCTCATCGTCGACGACGAGCGCGACATCGTGCAGGTGCTCGAGTTCGCGCTCCAGCAGGCGGGCTTCGAGACGGTGGCCGCCTCCGATGCAGCAAGCGCGCTGGCCCGGGTCCGCGAGCGGCAGCCCGATCTGATCCTCCTCGACCTGATGCTCCCCGACCTGCCCGGCACCGAGGTCTTCCGCCAGCTCAAGTCGGTGGCGAAGACGGCGGCGCTGCCGGTGGTCATGCTCACTGCCCGCGGCGACGAGGTGGACCGCGTGGTCGGTTTCGAGCTCGGCGCCGACGACTACATCACCAAGCCCTTCTCGGTGCGCGAGGTGGTCCTGCGGGTGAAGGCGATCCTGCGCCGCAACCATCCCGGCGAGCCCGCCGGACCGCGGGCGGCGGTCGGCCCGCTGCGCATCGACGCCGAAGCCCACCGCGCCTTCGTCGAGGGCGAGGAGGTGGAGCTGACCGCGCTGGAGTTCCGCCTCTTGACGACCTTCATGGCGCGGCTGGGCCGGGTGCAGACCCGCGAGCAGCTGCTCCACGACGTCTGGGAGATGACCGGCGACTTGCAGACGCGCACGGTGGACACGCACGTCAAGCGGCTGCGGGAGAAGCTGGGCAGCGGGCGCGATCTGATCGAGACGGTGCGCGGCCTCGGCTACCGCATGTCCGATCCGGCGGAGCAGTAGGTGGCGATCTTCGGCCGCCGGCCGACGCTGGAGGAGGCGGTGGCGCGGGTCCGCGAGGAGCTGCGCACCGGCAATCCGCCGCCGGGGCTGATCGAGGAGCTGCGGCGCCGCGAGCCGCTGGTGTCGGGCGGGCGGGCGCCGCCGGGGCTGCAAGAGCTGCTCGAGGCCATTCCCGACGCGGCGGCGCTGCTGGAAGGGGGCGGGCGGATGGCGGCGCGCAACCCGCGGATGGAGCAGCTCCTCGGCACCGCGCCCACCGTGCTGGAGGCCACCCGCAGCTCCGAGCTGGTCGAGCTGTGCGCGCGCGGGCTGGCGGGCTGGCCCCACCGCCGCGAGATCGCGATCCCCGCGCTGGAGCTTCAGGTGGAAGCACAGGTGGCGCCGCTCTCCCACGCCCGCGCCCTGCTGGTGCTGCGCGACCTGACCGCGGAGCGCCGCTCCGACCGGGTGCGCCGCGACTTCATCGCCAACGCCTCCCACGAGCTGCGCACGCCGGTGACCGCCATCCGCGGCGCCGCCGAGACGCTGCTGGAAGGCGGGCTCGAGCTGCCTGGCCAGACCCGCAGCTTCGTGGAGATGATCTCCCGCCACGCCGACCGCCTGACGCGCCTGACCGAGGACCTGCTCGATCTCTCCAAGCTGGAGACCGGCGCCTGGAAGCCCGTTCCCGGGCCGGTGCAGCTGGCCCCGCTCTGCGCGACGGTGATCGAGCTGTTCCGCGAGCGGGCGGAGGAGAAGACCATCGCGCTCGACGCCGACGTGCCCGAGCGGCTGCGCGCCAACGCCGACCGCCGCGCCCTCGAGCAGATCCTCGTCAACCTGCTCGACAACGCCGTCAAGTTCACCCCGCCCGGCGGCAGGGTGACGCTGCTCGGCGACGGCCTCGGGCCCACCGTCATGCTCTCGATCGTCGACACCGGGCCGGGCATCGAGCAGCAGCACCAGGCGCGCATCTTCGAGCGCTTCTACCGCGCCGACGAAGGGCGCTCCCGCGAATCGGGCGGCACCGGCCTCGGCCTCGCCATCGTCAAGCACCTCTCCCAGGCCATGGGCGGCGAGGCGGGCGTCGAGTCCTCGGGAAACGGGTCGCGCTTCTGGGTCAAGCTGCCCACGGCGTAGCGCGAGCTCTTTTAAAGGCAAAAGCACACCGCGAAGACGCGAAGGAAGCGAAGGTTTCGCGAAGAAAAGAGATTGGGTTGGGTGCGAGCCCACGCGCCGGCTCGGCGGTGGCCCGGGCTGAACCCACCAACCAAACCTTCGCGATCCTTCGCGGATCTTCGCGCCTTCGCGGTATGCCTTTGCTTCTGCTTTGTCACACGCCTGTCACATTCGGCGTGTAGAGCCCGTCCATGCTCGAAAAACTGATGCCGCGGTCCGACGAGTTCTTCGACGACTTCGACGCCCAGGCCGACGCCACCGTCCGCGGCGCCAAGCTCCTCTCCGCCCTGCTCGACGACTTCACCGACGTCGAGAAGAAGGTCGCCGCCATCAAGGACGTCGAGCACCAGGGCGACGAGATCGCCCACCGCGCCTTCGAGCGCCTCCACACCCAGTTCATCACGCCCTTCGACCGCGCCGAGATCCACCGCCTGCTCGGCCGCATCGACGACGTGCTCGACCTCACCGACGCCACTGCCGAGCGCCTGCTGCTCTACGAGGTGGGCCCGGTTCCGCAGGCGGCGCGGGATCTCGCCAAGGTGCTGGTCCCCTGCTGCGAGAAGCTGCAGGAGGCGGTGAAGCTGATGCGCCACATCAAGAACCCGCACGAGATCCTCATGGCCTGCCGCGAGATCAAGACCTTCGAGAGCGACGCGGACGCCCTCGGCCGCGCCGCCATCGCCG
>JAYWAJ010000040.1:0-7497 GCA_043782525.1 Deltaproteobacteria bacterium
CCCTCCTGGAAGATGCGCTCGTTGGCCCGCGCCAGCTTCTGTGTCGCGATCGCCGTCACCTTCGTCAGGTGATCGGTGGTCAGGTTCGCGAAGAGCGGAATCTTTTTTAACTGAGCGGGATCCACACCTGGACTGTAGCAGAACAGGCAGGCGCGCGCGCTCTTTCGGGTTAGACTCCGCCGCCCTTCCCGGAGGAGCCAAGTGGAGCAACACCAGGTCGTCATCGTCGGATCGGGTCCGGCCGGCTACACCGCGGCCATCTACGCTGCGCGCGCCAACCTCAAGCCCGTGATCTTCACGGGCATGCAGCCGGGCGGGCAGCTCACCATCACCACCGACGTCGAGAACTATCCCGGCTTTCCCAAGGGCGTGCTCGGCCCCGAGATGATGGAGCTCTTCCGGGCGCAGGCCGAGCGCTTCGGCACCCAGATCATCGACGGCGTCGTCACCCAGGTCGACCTCTCCAGGCGCCCGTTCCTCGTCGTCGGCGAAGGACGGGAGATGCAGGCGCAGACGGTGATCATCGCCACCGGCGCCTCGGCGAAGTGGCTCGACATCCCCTCCGAGAAGAAGCTCTCCGGCCACGGCGTCTCCGCCTGCGCCACCTGCGACGGCTTCTTCTTCCGCAACAAGGAAGTGGGCGTGGTTGGCGGCGGCGACACCGCGATGGAGGAGGCCATCTTCCTCACCAAGATGTGCGCGAAGGTCACCGTCATCCACCGCCGCGAGACCTTCCGCGCCTCCAAGGTCATGCTCCAGCGGGCGCAGGCGAATCCCAAGATCGCCTGGGCGCTCAACCAGGGGGTGGAGGAAGTGCTGGGCGAGAAGCAGACCGGAGTGCGCGGCGTCCGCACCAGGGACACCGTCACCGGCGAGATCCGGGAGCTGCCGCTGGGCGGGCTCTTCATCGCCATCGGCCACGAGCCCAACACCGCGCTCTTCAAGGGCCAGCTGGCGATGGACGAGGTCGGCTACCTCAAGGTCACGCCCGGCTCGACCAGGACCGACGTGCCCGGCGTCTTCGCGGCCGGCGACGCGGCCGATCCGGTCTACCGCCAGGCCGTCACCGCCGCGGGCACCGGCTGCATGGCCGCCATCGACGCCGAGCGCTTCATCAGCTCCGGCGGCGCGCACTAGCAGCACGTTGCCGTATTCGGCAACGGCTCCTGTCCAGCGGCCAGGGCCCGGAGACGCCCGGCCGTCGGGCTGACCCGTTCGGGCTGCGCTACTTCTGGTCCTTCCGCGTCCCGCGCGCGGGCGTGGTGAGAGGCGCCGCTGCGCTGGGCTGGCTCTCGCCCTCGCGGTTCCAGTCGCCGCTGCGTCCGCCGCTCTTGTGGATCAGGCGCACGGAGGTGATCTCCATCCCTTTGTCGTGCCGCTTGCACATGTCGTAGACGGTGAGCGAGGCCGCCATCACCGCGGTGAGCGCCTCCATCTCGACGCCGGTGCGGTCGAGAGCATGCACCCGCGCCTCGATGCGCACGATGCCGGCCGCCTCGTCGCAGGCCACCTCGACGTCGGCGCCGGCGAGGGCGACGGGATGGCAGAGCGGCAGGATGTCCGGCGTCCGCTTGGCCGCCATCACCCCGGCGAGCCGCGCGGCAGCGAGCGCGTCGCCCTTCTCCAGGCGACCTTCGTTGAGGAGCTTGAGCGTCTCCCGCGAACAGCGCAGCTCTGCCCGGGCCACGGCCACCCGGGAAGTGCGTTCCTTCTCTCCGATGTCGATCATCTTCACGGAAGCTCGTCCTTTGACTGCTCTCACAGCCCGCGGTCGCGAAGCTGCTCGTCGTCTTCGCCGTTGAGGTGTCCCACTTCGTGCATGAGGGTATCGCGGACCTCCCGGTGCAGCTCGTCTTCCGAGTGAGCAGCGCGGGAGAGGTTGCGGCGGTAGAGGAGGATGGTGGGCCGCGCTTCAGGCGAGGCGGTCTCGGCCGGCGGGCGGAAGAGCCCGAGGATCCCGGGCGAGAGCGGCGGGTCGGTGGCCACCAGGTCAGAGACCTCGGGCAGATCCTCGACCGCGAAGTTGGCGTGCGAGAGACCCTGCTTGATGTCGGGCGGCAGCTTGTCCACCTCTTCCTGCACCAGCTTCTGGAAGGCCGAGGTCGGCGCGGCCGTCGCCGCCTTGAAGGCGTCGGGATCGAGCTTCTGCGCGCGGGCGAAGTGCGCGGCGGCGGCGGCGTCGTCCTGGCCCCGCTCGGCGATCAGGCCCAGGTAGTGCTCGGCCCAGGCGTCCGGCTCCTCGGCGGCCAGCTTCGAGAGCTCCGCCCGGGACTGGTCGAAGTGGCAGAGCTCGAAGAGCGCGACGCCCTTTTCGCGGCGGGCCTCGCGATCCCTGCCGTCGTTCTCGAGGGCGTGGTTGGCGGCGGCGAGCGCATCGCCGGGGCGGCCCAGGTCGTCGAGCGCCATGGCCTGGAGGAGGAACAGCTCCTTGAGCAGCGGCTTGTCCTTGTTCTTCTGCGCCCGCGCCAGCGCGCGGTGGACGTACTGCAGCGCCAGCTCGAGGTCGTCGCGGGCGCCGAGGCGGCGGACGTGCAGGTCGGCCACCGAGCGGAGCACCTCCGGATCGTCCGGATCGAGCGCGAGGGCGCGGGAGTAGGCGGTGCGGGCCTCCTCGACGTGGCCCAGCTCGGCGAGGGCGGCGCCGCGGAAGTGATGGGCGGCGACGCTGTTGCCGTCGATGCGGGTGGCCTCGCGGGCGCACTCGAGGGCGTCTTCGTAGCGGCCCTTCTCGAAGTCGTGCCCCGCCTGCTCGAGCAAATCGGGGAGGGTGGCGTCGCGGCCGCCCGGCACGTCGAGGCAGGGCGCTGCCGGCGGCAGCTGCACCGGCCGTCGGGCTTCCGGGGAAGCGTCGAGCGGCTTGGCCACCGAGGCCGCGGGCCCGCCGACGGCAGCAGACTTGACGGGAGCGGCCGGGACCCCGGCGGAAGTGACGGTCTGCGCCTGCCGGTGACAGGCAGACGCGGCGGCGATCGCCAGGGTGGCGAGGAGGGTGACGCGGCGGATGCGGAGCGTTTGTGTCCTCGCTGGCATGTCCAACACGCGAACTGGGCCTTCGGCTTCCCGCAAAGCGACCATGCGAGCGGAGCCTACACCGTAGCACACAGAGGGAAAGCAGGCAGGCCCTCTCCCGCCACTCTGTCCGGCTTCTTGCGGATGCGCCAATTTTCAGCGCCGTCGCCGCAGGAAGAAGAAGGCGCCCGCGAGCGCGAGCCAGCCCGCGGTCGCGCCCGACGACGAGCAGCCCCGCGCAGGAGTGGAGAGGGCGAGGCACGGCTGCGCGCACTCGGCGGGGCCGCCGTCGCCCGCGGTCGTCACCGGAACGCTCGCGTCCGGCGGCGAGGCGTTGCCGGCATCGGGGGTCGAGGCGTCGCCGGCGAGTCCGGCGTCGGCCTCTCCGGCGTCCGGAGTTCCCGCGTCCGGAGTTCCGGCGTCCGGAGTTCCGGCGTCCGGCGGCGGCGCGCAGCATGCGATCGGCGAACCCGGATAGGTCACCATCCCGGCCTCGAACCTGGCGGACACCGTCTGGCCGTTCAGCGTCACCGCCGTGGCTGCCGGCGCATACGCCTGGAAATCGGTGATGCCGGTGCCCGAGACCGCGAGGGTCGCGCCCGAGCGGCTCGCCTCGAGGGCAGTCGCGCTCGTCGTCGCGAGGAGCAGCCGCGCTCCGGACTGATCGAAGAGCTGCCCCGCTCCGAAGAGCAGCGCCCGCAGCGGGGCTCCCAAGGCGTCCCGCGCGGCCATCCCGGCCAGCGCTCCCGAGAGGGCGAGGTCGCCCGCCGCCTTCCCCGCCGCTCCGGCCCGCGCGAAGATCCAGCGCTCCTCGAGCGCCGAGCCCGCTGCCACCACCGCGCCCGCGCCCGGGTCCGCCGGGGAGAGCGCGCTCACGGGGGTCCGCTGCGCCCACGAAGCCGTCGCCACCGGCACGAGCGCGGTGAGGAACTGCTGCGCCGCCGCGCTGGAAGCCGGCCGCACCCGCACGTAGGAAGTCTGCCCGTCGGGATCGAACTGATCCATCAGCTGCGCCGTCTGCCAGCCGGTCTGCGCCGTCCACGCCGCCGGCGAGACCACGCGCACTCCCAGCGACTGTCCGCTCTTGCCGATGCCCTGCACCCAGCCCGAGGCGGTGTCGACGGTGACGCCATCCTGGAAGTGGCAGAGCCAGTCGTAGCTGTGCGCCGCCGCAGCTTCGACGTCGTCGCGCACCAGCGCGTAGCGGCCCCGCGCCATCACCACTACGCGGTCCCAGCGCGAGATGCCCAAGGAGGCCGCAAACAGCTGCGCGCCCTGGCCGCCGGCGATGGCGTAGTCGGCGGTGCCGGCCGGAGCCAAAAGCGGGCTCGACTGCCGCTGCCAGAACCAGGCGTTGTTCCAGTTGGAGTCGGAGATGCGGGTATCTCCGAGCTGCCCCTGTCCGTCGACCAGCAGCGCGTTGTGGTACGCCGTCTGGCTGGCCGGATAAGTATAGTCGGTACTCTTTCCAGCGTCGTAGCCCATCGCCTCGGGGGCGAGCCAGGTGCCCTTTCCGAAGAGCCAGAAGCTCATGTCGTCGTTGTGGTCGTGGCCCCACTCCACCCAGCCGCAGTCGGCGTTGCCCCAGGCCGCCGCGCCCAGGCACGGGGTGGCGTTGTTCCGGACCCGGTCGAAGTTGCGCCTGCCACCGTAGACGCCGGCCTTGAAGCCGAGGGTGAAGTCGCCGGCATCGTAGGTGCTGTGCAGGACCGCCGCGCCGATGTCGGGAAACTGCGCGTCGAGCGGCAGCGTGTGGATGTCGGCGGCGGCGACCGTGGGGTCGTAGTTGAGGAACTCGAAGACGTCGTACCAGAGCTCGGGGAGGAAGTTTCCCCGGGGCACGTTGGCGAGATAGCGCTCGGCGCCGGCCACCGCGTATCCGTCGCGGAAGCGGGCGGCGGTGAAGCGGAGGATCTGCAGCACTTGCTGCGCCGGCCAGTGGGTGAAGTCGCCGAAGGGGAGGATGAGCTGCCGGGGGGAATCGGGGATGCCCGCGGTCAGGTAGAACTTCCCGTAGCCGCGCAGGAGCCCCATGTCGGTGTAGTCGGCGCCGGCGTGGCGCAGGGCCACCCAGAAGGGCAGCGCCATGGCGAGCCCGTAGCCTTCGTAGGGGAGGCCTTCGTGCCAGCTGCCGTCGGGGATGGCGCCGACCGAGAGCTGCAGCCGCTGCAAGTTGGTCTGTGCCAGCGAAAGCCAGCCCGCCGCCCGCGCGTCTTCGCCGCTGAGCGCGAGCGCCGCCATGCCGAGGCCTGCGGTGTCGATCCAGTTGTGGTTCTGCAGGTACTGATCGATCCACCACGCATTCGGCAGGTAGGCCGCGACCTTCTGCGCTTCGAGGCCGATCTTGCTGGCGATGGTGGTGCGGTCGGAGGCGGAGAGCGTCGCGTAGACCCAGTCGTAGGCGACCGAGGCGCCGAGGAGCAGGTGGGCTTCGTTGAGGTCCGGCCCGCCCAGGCTGGCGGTCTCGCCGTTGTCCCAGGCGCTCCACGAGGCGTAGGTGAGCAGCTGCGCGCGGGCGATGGCCGCGTACTGGGCGTTGCCGGTCAGCTGGTATCCGAAGGCCCAGACCGCGACCTGGTTTCCGAGGAAGCGGAAGTCGTCGTACTCGTTCACGCTCGGCGCCGGATCGCCCAGGTGCTGGTCGAGCAGATCGGTGATGTGCGAGGCGATGGAGGCGTGGGTCGTCTGGCCGGCCTGGCGGAGCGCGGCCACGTCCGAGGCGCCGAAAAAGAGCGAAGGATGCGCCGCCACCAGGACGGAAACGAGGGCCAGCAACCTGCCTCCAGGCTCAGCCGGGGGGTCGGCTGGTCGAGGCAGAAGCCTAGGAGCGCTGGTGGGCTCCAATCAATGTATGCAATCGCGTACTTAGCCGGACTTCAAAAATGAAAGCGGTCCCTCTGAGAGCACGCGGTGGGCGAGCTCCTCGGAGAGCCCGGCCTCGCGGAGGGCCTCGGCGGCCTTGGGCAGGGCCAGCAGATCGGTGGCTCCTTCGCCGATGTCCGAGGTGAGCACCAGCCGCTCTGCGCCGTGGCGCGAGATGAGCGCGACCGCCGCCCGCGGCTCGATGCCGCCCGGCTGGAGCGTCAGCCCCGCCCAGCAGCCGAAGCCCCGCACCAGCGGAAAGGTCTCCTCGCTGACGTGGTCGATGAGCACGCTCGACGGCGGAAGCGGCGTCTCCTGGAGCAGCGAGAGGAGCCGCTTGGTGCGCAAGAGCTTGTCCCGGTCGGGCGTGTGGACGATGACCGGCCGCCGCAGCCGCGCCGCCAGCTTGAGCTGCCGGGTGAAGATGTCCTCCTCGCGGGGCGTGCCGTCGACCAATCCCAGCTCGCCCAGGGCGACGACCCTCGGGTCGTCGAAGTAGTGGGGCAGGCGGTTCAAGAGGTCGTCGACGCCGTGCCAGGGGATGCGACTCGGGTGCAGCGCCAGCGCCACCAGCGGCCGGATGCCGGCCAGCTTGAGACGCTGCGTCTGATTCTGGACGAGCTCGTCCCAGTGCCGGCGCAATTCGTCCGCGCTGCCCTTGCCGGCGTCGCGCGCGCAGGTGACGGCGGCTTTCAGCCCGAAATACGCCAGCGTCTCGAGGTCCGCAGAAGAGATTCCGTCGGCGTGAAGGTGTAGATCGACGAACACGAATGAGACGCTAGCATGTGGCATGGACTTGGCAGGAAACGACGGGCTGCCTACCAATGGTGACCATGAAAAAGCTCGCCGCAGTGGTGCTCGCCGCAGGCAAGGGCACGCGGATGAAGTCGGACAAGGCCAAGGTGCTGCACGCGGCGCTGGGTCGGCCCATCGCCTTCTTCCCGGTGCGGGCGGCGCTCAGCCTCGACTGCGCGCCCGCCGTCGTCGTGGTCGGGCACCAGGCCGACGACGTCGAGGCGGAGCTGCGCAAGCAGTTCCCCGGCGCGCCGGTGAAGTTCGCGCTGCAGAAGGAACAGCTGGGCACCGGCCACGCCGTCCTTTGCGCCGAAGAGGCGCTGCGGGGCTTCGAAGGCAGCGTTCTCATCCTCGCCGCCGACGTGCCGCTCATCCGCGCCGAGACGCTGCAGAAGCTGGTGGAAGCCAAGGGCAGCGCCGACATCGCCATGCTCACCGCCCGCGCCAGGGATCCCAAGGGCTATGGGCGCGTGGTGCGCAATGCGAAGGGCGAGGTGGAGCGCATCGTCGAGGAGAAGGACGCGACCGCCGAGGAGAAGAAGCTCGACGAGGTCAACGCCAGCATCTACCTGGTCGAGGCGAAGTTCCTCTTCAGCGCGCTCAGGAGCGTGGGGCGCAAGAACGCGCAGGGCGAGTATTACCTGACCGACATCGTCGCCAAGGGCCGCACGGTCGCGGTGGTGGCGGAGGAGAGCGAAGTGTCCGGCGTCAACGATCGCGCGCAGCTGGCCTGGAGCGGCGAAGAGCTCCGCAAGCGGAAGAACGCGCAGCTCATGAAGGACGGGGTCACGCTCGTCGACCCCGCGGTCACCTACGTCGACGAAGGCGTCG
>JAYWAJ010000041.1:0-19561 GCA_043782525.1 Deltaproteobacteria bacterium
GTGGCCAACCTGTCTGTGAGCGCGGGACGACGAGCAGCTTCCCCATGTGGCCGCCGTCGAACAGCATGTTTAGCGCCGCCGGAAAGCGTTCGAGGCCAACTTCGATGTGTTCGGGCAGCTTCAGCTTGCCTTCGCGCATCCAGCCGGCGAGTTCGGCGCTGGCTTCGCCGAAACGGGCCGCGTAGTGGTCGACCGTGAAGCCGCCCATCGTCGCGTTCCGTTCGGCGAGGCGAAGGTAGAGCTTGGGGCCTCGCACGTCGCTGAGGTGGTGATACTGTGAGATCGCGCCGCAGATGGACACCCTCGCGCCGACGCGGATGCGGTCGAGCACCGTGTCGAGCAATTCGCCGCCAACGTTGTCGAAGTAGACATCGACGCCGCCCGGGGCCAGCGCATCGAGGCGGGCGCCGACGTCCTCGCCATGCCTTCGCGCTTCGAGCCCTGCGGCCTCAACCAGCTCTACTCGCTGCGCTACGGCACCCTGCCGCTGGTACACGCGGTGGGGGGGCTCGTCGACTCCATCACCGAGGGCGAGAGCGGCTGGGGCTTCCGCTTCGACGACGAGACGCCCGAGGCGTTCCTTCTCGCACTCGACCGCGCCCTGGCGCTCTTCAAGGACGGCGCCCGCTGGCAGGCGGCCATGCGCCGGGCCATGGCCCGCGACCACAGCTGGGATCGCGCTGCCGGCCAGTACGAAGCCCTCTACAAGGGATGAAGCACGGCGGCGCCAACCGCCCGGACTGAGGACTGGGGCGTTTAAATCTACCGCGGAGGCGCGGAGAGCGGGAGGCTTTTGGGGTTGGGGCTTGCCGCCTGCGCCACCTCCGAGGCGGCGGGTGGTTTCCGCTTCACCCACAATCTTCTCTGCGTCCTCCGCGCCTCCGCGGTGCGCTTCGAAGCGACCCTAAGCGCGGGGCTCTTTGGGCAGCTGCGCGATGTACTCCTCGACCAGCTTCTTCTGCCCCTTCTCGTCCATGTTCATCTGCACCAGCCGCTGCGCCGCCTCGACGGCCAGGTCCACCGCCTGCCCGCGCAGCTCGGCGATGGCCTGCCGCTTCTCCTCCTGGATCGTCTTGCGCGCCGCCTGGAGCAAGTCGTCGCTCTCCTTGCGGGCGGCGGCCATCAGCTCGCCCTTGGCCGCGGCAACTTCCTGCTGGTTCTTGCGGATCAGCTGCGCCGACTCCTCGCGGGCAGCCGCCAGCGCGGCCCGCATCTCGGCAGAGGCGGCCTCGGCAGCGGCGCGCTCCTTCTTCGACGCCTCGATGGCGTCGGAGATGGTCTTCTCGCGGGTCTCGATCATCTGGAGGATCGGGCCCCAGGCGAACTTGCCCAGCACGAAGAGGAGGATGGCGAAAGTGATCGCCGTCCAGAAGCTGAGCGCGAAGTTCACGTCGGTGAGACCGGCTGCGAGAAGCATGAAGTTCTCCTTGAGTTCAATCCTGCGGGGACGCGATTGGATCGTGTCCCCCGAAATCCGCGGAGTGCAGCGAGCGGAACGCAGTACAAACCGCGTCCGGCGCGCTGCACTCAAATGCGTCAGACCTTGACGGCGAGGATGATACAGACGACCTCGGCGAAGAGCGTGACGCCTTCGATGAGCGCCGCCGCGATGATCATCGAGGTGCGGATGTCGCCGCCGGCCGACGGCTGGCGGGCGGTGCCTTCCATGGCGGCCGCGCCGATCTTGCCGATGCCGTACGCCGCGCCGATGACGGCGAGGCCGGCGCCGAGCGCCGCTGCGAAGTACCCGAGAGAAAACTGGTTCATGGTGAAACCCTCCGTACTGCCTTTTTGCCCTGAGCCCCGGCGGCGAGGAGTGGCAGGTTGTCGCGGGGTATGGACCCGAGGCCGCCGTGAGGTGGCCCAGCCCGCGATGTGTGAATTGGTTAATGTGCGTGCTGCGTCATCCCGATGAAGAGCGCCGATAACATGGTGAAGACGTAGGCCTGCACCAGCGCGACGAAGAGCTCGAGCATGAAGATACCCAGCGCGAAGGCGACGCTCACCGGCGCGACGTACACCGAGATGAAGAGCGTCAGCGCGATGAGGAAGAAGATGACGATGTGCCCCGCCACCATGTTGGCGAAGAGGCGGACGGTGAGCGCGAAAGGCTTGGTGAAGAGCCCGAAGAACTCGATGACGAACATGAGCGGCCAGAGCGCCGCCGGCACGCCGCCCGGGACCAGGTGCGTCCAGTAGCCCACGGCGCCCTGCGCGCGCATGCCGGCGATCTGTGTCAGCACGAAGGTGAAGAGGGCGAGGACGACGGTGACCGAGATGTTGCCGGTGGCGGTGGAGATGCCGGGAAAGCCGCCGAAGGCCGGGATGGGGAGGAGGCCGGTCAGGTTCATGAAGAGGATGAAGAAGAACGCGCTGCAAAGATAGCTGGTATACAAGTCTGCGTGGTGGCCGATGTTCTTCACCGAGATCTCGTCGCGGATGAACATGACGAAGGTCTCGAGCAGGTTGTACCCGCCCTTGGGAATGAGCGCGCGCTTGCGGGCGCCGAGGCCGACGAGGATGAGGAGCAGGCCGGCCGCGATCCACATGTTGATGACGTGCTTGGTGATGTCGAGGCGGAGGTAATGCGCGCCGGCCCAGAAGCCGATGGGGACCACCACCTCGTCCTGGACGTGGTGGAAGATGTGGTCGGCGATGCCGCCCTTTTCTTCCTCGTCGGCGTTCTCGGGCTTCTCGCCCTTCCGCTCGGAGCCGCCCGGCGCCACGGCCTCGTGGCCGAGCGTCGCGCCGTGCTCGCCTGCGGCGGGGTGCGCGGTGTCGGGCACCGGCAGCGGCTGGCCCTGCGCGAGGAGGAGGGCGGCGAAGAGTGCCATCATGGCGTGGCTCCGGAGATGCGGCGCGAGCTTGCGTGCACGAAGACGACCTCGACCAGCTGGGTGGCGGCGTAGAGCGTAAAGAAGGCCGCTACGTATACCAGTGCCAGATTGCCGCGGGCGCCGCTTGCGACCAGGCCGACGCCGACGAGGATGGCGCGGCAGAGGAACCCGACGGAGAATCCACCCAGCAAGCCGTTCACCCCGCGCCCGACGGCGGCGGCGAGCGCGGAGAGGCCGCAGAGCGCTCCCACCGAAGCCGCCAGCGCTCCGTAGACCGCCGGCCCGCGCCAGTCGCCGGGCAAGAGCACCGCGACCAGGAGCCCCAGCGCGCAGGCGGCAGCGCTGGCGCCGGCGAAGGGCAGGAGGCGAACGCTGGTCTTCGCTTCGGTCACTTTTTTTTCCCCAGCACCATGAGCGCCTTGAAGAATGCGTAGAACCCGACGCCGATCCCGAAGAGGGCGCCGCCCACCAGGAGCCACGGGCCGGTCCCCAGCTTCTTGTCGCCCCACCATCCGAGCAGCGTTCCCAGCAAGACGGAGCCGGTCAGCTGCCAGCTGGCGTCGATGTACGGCTGGGCCTTCCGGTACGAGGTCACGGCGTCGTCGCCGCCCTCGCCCGGGGGGCCTTTGGAGTCGCTGCCGTCCATCCGCCGCCCTTCGAAAAAAGCAGCGCCGTGTAGCACGCGCTTCGCCGCCCCGTCAATGCGCTGGAAGGCCGCGCGCTTGCGGCGTGTTATCGTGAGCAGGTGCTGCGACCCTCCAACAGCCTGCTCGGCAGCTCGCGCGCCGCCCGCCGCGCCAACGTCCGCGCCGAGCGGGTCAAGGCGCTGGGGCAGGCGGCCCGCGGCATCCGCGGCCTCGTCTCCGGAATCGTTTCCCTGACGGTGGACCTGGTGCTGCTCTGGGGGTTGCCCTTCGCCTATCTGGCGTCGTCGTACCTGGCGCTCGATCTGCCGGCGCGCTGGCTCGCCCACCGCGAGGCCTGGGGCGGTTGGGGAGTCGCGGTCTTCGCCGGCGCGGTGGTGGTCGGCCTCATCGGGCTCGCCCGCGCGCTGCAGGAATCCGTTCCGGTCGCGCCGGTGCGGCCCAGGTTCGCGAAGGCCATGTTCGCCGCCTCCTGGGTCGTGGGGCTCATTCTCACCATCGGCGACCTCGCCTCCTGACTGATTCTTAGAGGCAAAGGCACACCGCGAAGGCGCGAAGATCCACGAAGGTTCGCGAAGAAAGGCTTTTGGTTTGGATTCGAGACCACGAGCCACCTTGAAGGTGGCTCGGCCCCTCAAGCCCGACGAACCAACCTTCGCGAACCCCTTTGCGAACTTCGCGCCTTCGCGGTGTGCTCTTGCAGTTCAGCCCGCCGCGGAGAGCGATGCTCTGAAGGCGAGGGTGGTCGCCTCGATTTCCTTGCTGCCGTGTTCGGAGGAGAGAAAGCCGGCTTCGAACTGCGACGGCGGCAGGTAGACGCCGCGCTCGAGCATGGCCCGGTGGAGCCGGCCGAAGCGCGCGGTGTCCGCCTTCTTCGCCGTCGGATAGTCGAAGATTTCGTCGCGGGCGAAGAAGCAGGTCCACATCGAACCGGCCTGGTTCACCTGCGCCGCCACTCCTGCCCGGTGGCACTCCTCGCGCAGCCGGGCGCACAGCTCTTCGGTGCGCCGCTCGACCGCCTCGGTGAACCCGGGCTGCGCCACCAGGTCCAGCATGGCGATACCGGCGGCCATCGCCAGCGGATTTCCCGAGAGCGTGCCCGCCTGGTAGATGGGCCCGTCGGGCGCGACCTGGGCCATGATCTCCTCGCGCCCGCCATAGGCGCCGACCGGCAGCCCGCCGCCGATGACCTTCCCCAGGCAGGTGAGGTCGGGCACCACGCCGTACTTCTGCTGCGCACCGCCCCGGGCGACGCGAAAGCCCGTCATCACCTCGTCGCAGATGAAGAGCGCGCCCGCGCGGCGCGTCTCCTCGCGCAGCGCCTCGAGGAAGCCCGGCCGCGGCACCAGCACGCCCATGTTGCCGACCACCGGCTCGACGATGGCGCAGGCCGTCTCGGCGCCGGCCGGGCTGCGGAAGAAGTCGCGCACCGCCTCCGCGTCGTTGTAGGGCAGGACCGTGGTCAGCGCGGCCAGCGCCTTGGGGACGCCGGGCGAGTCGGGCAGGCCAAGCGTCTCGACGCCCGAGCCGGCCTTGACCAGGAGCGCGTCGGAGGCGCCGTGGAAGCAGCCTTCGAACTTCACCACCCGCTCGCGTCCGGTGAAGCCGCGGGCGACCCGCAGCGCATGGGAAGTCGCCTCGGTGCCGCTGGAGACGAAGCGCAGCTTCTGCATCGAGGGAACCAGCGCCCGGACTTTCTCGGCCAGCACGCTTTCGCGGGCGGTGGGCGCGCCGAAGCTGGTGCCGAGCCGCGCCGCCTCGACGATGGCCTGCACGATGCGCGGGTGCGCGTGCCCGGCGAGGAGCGGGCCCCAGGAGAGCACGTAGTCGAGGTAGGCGTTCCCGTCGTCGTCGAAGAGCCGGGCCTTCTCGCCCCGCGCGATGAAGATCGGATCGCCTCCGACGCCCTTGAAGGCGCGCACGGGAGAATTGACGCCGCCGGGGAAGAGGGACTTGGCGCGGGAGAACTCTCGCGCCGACGCTTCAGTCTGGAGAGGCATGGCGGGCAGGGTGTAGCGCCCCTGCCCGCCAGCGTAAAGGGGTACCGCCGGCACCGGCGAGCCAGCGCCGGGTCCGGCGCTACTTGGTGCCGAGCTCCGTCTTGGCGTCGTTGCCGTAGGCGGTCAGCTCCATCTCCCACTTGTCCTCGTCGCTGCGCGGGTTCTTGGTCAGCTGCTTCACCGTGCCGCCGGGGACCTTCTCGTTCAGCCACCACTCGTTGGTGCCGCCCACGCCGCCGAAGACGACGTGCTTGGCCTTGAAGGTGCCGGCCGGAACGGTGACCGTCTCCATGCCCTTCGTCGCGCCCTCGACGCTGTCCTTCGAGAGCTTCTGCGCCGGATGGTAGTAGTTCTGCTCGTCCATGGGCAGCTCGTTGCCCTCCTTGTCGTCGGGGAACTTGGCGCGCATGCGCACGAACTTCTTCTGCGCGGGGTCGAGCAGGCCTTCGAGGATGGTGACCTTGCTCTCGTCGTCGGTGAACTTCACCTTCCACCACTGGCGGCCCGTGGCGTCGTCGAAGAGGTGCGCGCGCTCGACGCCGATGCCCTTGCCGTCGTGGCCCTTGCCGCTCCAGCGGGTGTACTGGCCCGGCTTGTACTCGACCGGGGAGACTTCGTAGCCGCCCGAGGAGAAGGCGTAGGTGAAGATGAAGCCCATGTACATGTTGAGGAAGGCGGGGTTCATCGTCGCCGCGCTCATGCCGCCAGTCATCGCCGCGCCGGTGCCGGTGCCGCGGTCCCCGACCATGCCCGAGCCGATGTTGCGGCCCGCCCGATCGCCCGCGCCGCTGATGACCCCGTCGACCATCGAGCAGCCGGCCGCGCCCGCCAGCACCAGTGCGATGCAGAATTTCTTCATTGGTGATTCCCCCAGAGATGAGTGAAGGGGGCAGATATCCCCGGCGGCCGGGTGCGGTGTCAAGACGCGTGCGGTCCGTGGCTGGAGGCAAAGGCAGACCGCGAAGGCGCGAAGTTCCGCGAAGGATCGCGAAGAAAAGCTTGGGGTGGGACCGAGGCCACGCGCCAGCTAGGAGGTGGCCCGGGCACGAGCCCAACCCACCAAACCTTCGCGCGCCTTCGCAAACTTCGCGCCTTCGCGGTGTGCTTTTACTTCTAAGAGAGAGAGGGCGCGCGCGGTCAGTGCTGGGAGGCGCGGCGGGAGGCGAGGCCGCGATCCCAGACGGCCCCCATGTCGCGCGGGTTGACTGCGCGTCCCCGCACCAGGCGCCGCTCGGCGCGGTCCAGCGCGAACTGCACCGCGTCCGGCGAATCGTGGCGCGGCAGCGCGTCGGTGTACGCCTTCACCGCGCCCTCGTCGTCGCCCAGCTCGGCGAGGCAATTGCCCTTCTCGAAGAGCGCCTCGGCGCCCTTCTGGGTGCCGTGGTACTTGCGCTCGACCGCGGTGTACTCGGCGATGGCGTCGCCGTGGCGGCCCGAGAGATGGTAGCTCGACGCCGAGAGGAGCGCCGCGGCGGCGGCCAGCGGCGACTGCGGCCACCGGCTCTGCAGCTCGGCGGCGGCGGCGCGGGCGTCGTGCGAGTCGCCTTTCTCGAGGAGCGTGCGGGCGATCTTCAGCTGGGCCACGTCGGCGCCGGGGCGGTCGGGCGCGGTGGCCACCTGGTCGCGCCAGGCCGCCAGGGCCCCGCGCAGGTCGCCGATGCGCAGGTCGAGATCGCCGAGCCGCTCGCGCGCCTCGAAGGCTTCGGGCGCGGTGGGGTAGCGGTTGACCAGCTCGCGGTACTCGGTGGCGGCGCAGCGCGGGTCGTCGAGGTGAAGCGCGCAGAGGTCGCCCGAGAGCTTGAGGGCGCCGCGGCGGACGGTGTCGGCCTCGGCCGATCGATCTTCCCGCAGCGTGAGCAGCAGCGCGCGCGCCTCGATCAGCGCCGTCTGGTGGTGCCCGGAGAGGGCGAGATCGCGCGCCTGCTCGAGCCGCGCCGACGGCCGTCCGCAGGCGCAGAGCGCCATTGCCATCGCCATCGCCTTCAAGGCGCAAACCGGTATCCGTCGAACCATGACGATCGCGTACCACCGCTTCACGGGCTCCGCAACGGTTCGAACATGGGCCGGGGTGGGTGCCCGGGCTCCTTTAATTTTTGTGGAGCGACGGCGGAGCTACTCTTCCCCGCCGTCGGGCGGGCCGCCGTCGTCGTCTTCGCCGCCGGCCTGATCGGCGGCCACCGCTGCGGCGGCGTCGGCCTCGCGCTCCTCGGGAGCGCGGGTCGAGCCGACGACCTTCTCACCCTCCTGCTGCAGCCCCATCAGGCGGACGCCCTGCGTGTTGCGCCCGATCACCGAGACGTCCGCGACCCGGGTGCGGATGAGCGTGCCCTTGTTGGTGATGAGCATCAGCTCGTCGGCGTCGGTGACCTGCAACATGGCGACGACCTTGCCGTTGCGGTCGCTGGTCTTGATGTCGATGACGCCTTTCCCGCCGCGGTGGGTGAGCCGGTAGTCCTCGATGGCGGTGCGCTTGCCGTAGCCGTTTTCGGTGACGGTGAGGAGCGTCGCGCCGGGCTTGGCCAGCTCGGCGCCGACCACGGTGTCTCCGCCCTCGAGGGTGATGCCCTTCACGCCAAAGGCAGTCCGGCCCATGGCCCGCGCTTCCTTCTGATCGAAGCGGATGGCCATGCCGGTAGAAGTCCCGATGACCACGTCCTCGTCGCCCTTGGCGAGCATGACGGCGATGAGCGAGTCGTTCTCCTCGATGGAGAGCGCCTTGAGCCCGCTCGGCCGCGGCCGCGAGTAGGCGGCGAGCCGGGTCCGCTTGATGAGGCCCTTCTGCGTGACGAAGATGAGGTACGGCCCCGCCGCCACCTGGACGGCCTTGGCGGCGACCCGCGTCGCCTCGCTCTCCACCACTTCCTCCCCCTCGAGGACCGGCGGCGGCGGCGTGTCCTCGGCGGGCGGCGCGTCGTCCTCGGCGGCGGCGTCGGCGACGGCGACGTCCGCCTCCCGGGCCTTCAGCTCCTTGACCGGGAGCAGGGCCGCGATCTTCTCGTCCTGCTGCAGCGGGACCAGGTTGACGATGGCCTTGCCCCGCGCCGACCTGCCCGCCTGCGGCAGCTCGTGGACCTTGAGCCAGAAGAGCCGCCCCTTGGTGGTGAAGATGAGGACATAGGCGTGGGTGCTGGCGACGAAGATCTGCTCGATGAAGTCGTCGTCGGTGCCGGTGGAGGCGCCCGCCTTGCCGCGCCCGCCGCGCTTCTGCGAGCGGTAGAGCGAGACCGGGTTGCGCTTGACGTAGCCCTGGTGGCTGAAGGTCACCACCATGTCCTCCTCGGCGATGAGATCCTCGTCGGAGAGGTCGGTCGCCGCGCCCTGGATCTCGGTGCGGCGCGGGTCGGCGAAGAGGTCCTTCACCTCGCGCATCTCGTCCTTGATGACCGAGAGCAAGAGCTCCTCCGAGGAGAGGATGGCCGAGAGCCGCGTGATGAGGGCCTGGACCTCGGCCAGCTCGGCCATGATCTTTTCCTTCTCCAGGCCGGTCAGCCGCTGCAGCTGCATCTCGAGGATGGCCTTGGCCTGGATCTCGGAGAGCGCGTAGAAGCTCTGCAGCTTGGTGGACGCCTCCTCGCGGGTCTTCGAGGCCTTGATGAGCGCGATGATCTCGTCGATGTGGTCGAGCGCGATCTTGTAGCCGAGGAGGATGTGCTCGCGCTCCTTGGCCTTGCGCAGTTCGTAGCGGGTCCGGCGGGTGACCACGTCGCGGCGGTGGTGGATGAAGCGCTCGAGGATGGCCTTGAGGCCCAGCGTCTTCGGCTGCCCGTGGTCGATGGAGAGCATGGTGGCGCCAAAGGTGTCCTGGAAGAGCGAGCTGTGCTGGTAGAGGTTGTTGAGCACCACGCCGGTGATGGCGTCGCGCTTGGTCTCGACCACGGCGCGGATGCCCTCGCGGGACGACTCGTCGCGCAAGTCGGAGATGCCTTCCAGCCGCTTGTCCTTGACCAGGTCGGCGATGCCCTGGATGGCCCGCGCCTTGTTGACCTGGTAGGGCACCTCGGTGACGACGATCTTCTCGCGCTCGGTGCGCTTGTCGATCTCGATCTCGACCTTGGCGCGCATGCGCAGGATGCCGCGGCCCATCTCGTAGAGGGCGCGCACCGGGCCGACGCCCATGAGGATGCCCCCGGTGGGGAAGTCGGGGCCCTGGATGCCGCCCATCAGGGTGCCGCCCAGCTTGGGATCGATGAGGTCGCGCAGCTGCGCTTCCGGGTGATCGATGAGGTGGATGCAGCTCTCGATCACCTCGCCGAGGTTGTGCGGCGGGATGTTGGTGGCCATGCCGACGGCGATGCCGGCGCTTCCGTTGACGAGCAGGTTGGGAAAGCGCGTCGGCAGCACCAGGGGCTCGGTGGTCGAGTCGTCGAAGTTGGGCCCGAAGTCGACCGTCTCCTTGTCGATGTCGGCGAGCATGAACTCCGCCAGCCGGGTGAGGCGCGCTTCGGTGTAGCGGTAGGCCGCCGCCGAGTCGCCGTCGATGCTGCCGAAGTTGCCCTGCCCGTCGACGAGCAGCGCGCGCAGGTTCCACTCCTGCGCCAGGCGGACCATGGCGTCGTAGACCGAGGCGTCGCCGTGCGGGTGGTACTTCTTCAGCACTTCGCCGACGGTGCCGGCGCACTTGCTGTAACGCTTGTTGTGCAGCATCCCCTGCTCGAACATGGCGTAGAGGATGCGGCGGTGGACGGGCTTGAGGCCGTCGCGCACGTCGGGCAGCGCGCGCCCGACGATGACCGACATCGAGTAGTCGAGGTACGCCTGCCGCATCTCGTCTTCGATGGCGACCGGGACGAGCTGGGGACCGATTGCTTCAGCCATGCTTTTACCTCTGGAAAGAGCCCGCTTATGTACTCGCTTCCGGGGCGTTCAGCCATGGGAAAAACGGCCCCGGAAGCAGCCTCGTTTCCGGTTGGTCTGCGGCCAGGCGTGGGCTCGTCCGGCGCGGGACTGCGGAGGTGGTCGTGTGCAGGTTCGCAGGTGGAGGTAGTTCACATGCGAAACACTTTCTGGGCAGTAGCGACGACCCTTGCGCTGGCGCTTCCGGCGCTGGCAAAGAGCAGCGCGGCCGAAGTGCAGTGCACCGATGGCACCACCGGCAAAGCCGGCCGCGGGGCCTGCTCGCATCACGGCGGCATCGGGAAGGCGGCCGTCCAGCCGCGAGCGACCGCTCCCGTCGCGCCGGCCGCCAGCGCGCCGACCGCGCGGCAGAAGGCGGGCCCCCAGGCGATGCCCGAGAGCACCAATGCGCGGCCCCAGAGCAACGGCGGCGTGCTGGGCGGGATCTTCGGGCGGCGCAACACCAGCGACTCGCCGCGCAGCTCGACGCGCGAAGCGCCGGCCGGGCAGTCTGGGAAGGTCCCGATGGCCACCTGCAAGGACGGGACGACGTCCTATTCGGCGCACCACTCGGGCACCTGCTCGGGCCACGGCGGCGTGCAGCAGTGGCTGGACAAGTAGGCTTTTAAACTTGCTCTACAGATTGTCGAGGTGGCGGCGGGCTTCGCGGCCCGCTTCCCCGCGCGGGTCGATCTCCTCGGCCTGCTCGAAGCTCTTGCGCGCCCCCGTCTTGTCGCCCCGCAGCTTGAGCGCGATGCCCTTGCCGAGCAGCGCGCCCGCGTGGCGGCGGTCCATGCGCAGCGCCTTGTCGAACTCGGCGATGGCCTTGTCCAGCTCGCCGTCGGCCAGGAAAGCGCGGCCGTCCTGGACGTTGTGGTCGGCGTTGGAGACGAACTCGACGTCGAGCACCGCCTTGCCGACCACGTGCCCGAGCACGAGCCGCAGCGGCCCGAACCACCAGAAGCTCGCCACCTCGGCGGCCGCGACCACGGCGATGGGCAGCTCCGCCACCTGCTTGCCGCGGAACTTGATCCGCACCCGGGTGTGCTGGCCCTTGGACATGAGGTCCTTGGCCTGTTCGCTGATCTTCCCGAAGGCGCCGTCGAAGCCGTCCGAGAGGTCGACGGCCATCTTCTTTGCCGACTCGCCTGCCTCGCGCGCGTGCGGCAGGGCCGCGTCGGCGAGCTCGCGGACCTTTTTCGCCGCGCGGTCGGCCAGCTCGGCCCAGTCGGGTGGCGCGCCGCCGTTGGAGGAGGGCTTCGCCTTTTCCGCAGCGGGCCGCTTCGCCTTGCGGACGACTTTGCGGCGCCGTGGTTTCGCCTCGGGCATCGTCGAAAACCTCCGGGCGCGGAGTATGCCCGCAGCGGAAGCGCGCCGCCATGTCGATGTTTTCCGAGAGCCTGCGTGCGTTCTTGAAGCCGGTGGGTGAGGTGCGCGGTCGCTTCGTCTGGCACGGGGCCAAGCCGGCCTTCTTCGCGCGCCTGGCCGCCGGCGACTACGGCGACCTGGACGAGGCGCACTTCGCCAGGGGCTTCGACGTTCCGGACCCGCTGCCGCCCGAGCCGGCGACCGACGCGCTGCTGCCCGTGGCGACTCCAGAGGCTCCCCGGCCCAGCCCGGCACTCGGCGGCGAAGCTAATCGGCTCCGCGGTGAGCTTTGGCTTTTGCTCTGCTACTGTCCGCCGCGAAAATGCCCGTCACCCGTGAGCGCGTCGATCCGGTGCGAGACCAGTCGGAGCTGGGGCTCGTGCATCGCCGCTGGATCCTGCCCGACGACGTCCGGCGCCCGGTCCTGCTGCCGCAACTGGCGCGGCTGTGGCGCGGGCTGGTCGAGCTGGGCTGCCTCGACGCGGCCCAGGAGATTCGCCTCGAGCGCGTGAGGCCGGGAGGCGGCGCCCAGGAAGATCTGGAGCTGCCGGCGATGGCCAGCGCGGGGGCGCTCCTGGCGGGCTCCGGCGCGGCGACGCTCGTCACCCAGGTGGTCTGGGTGGACGACGGCGAGCGCCGCGATCCCTACGCCGTCGAAGGAGAGAGCGATCCGGAGGGCTTCCGCGACTACACGCTCTACGCGGTCGACGCGGCGGCGCTGCTCTTCCTGCCGATGGCGCCGGTGGCCCGCCTCTGTGGCGCGTGCGGCGTCCGCGAGCAGCCCGAGCTGCCGCGCTTTGGCGAAGGCGTGCTGCTCGACCTGGCAGCGAAGTGCGGCAAGTGCGGCGCCGCCGTGGACCTGGGCCGCGACAAGGGCGAGCTGAAGACCGGCGCCGTCTTCCTCCTCGAGGAGCTGGCCTGCCGCGCCGCCCTCTCCATCGAGCTGCCGCGCGAGCCGCAGTCGGAAGAGCTGCCCGACGCACAGGTCTCCCAGCTCCTGCGCGACGGCTTCGGCGGCACCGACGAGTTGGCCGACGACGCCGTCCCGCCCGCGCAGTAGCCCCGCACGGAGGTCAGGGCAAGGGGGCGATCGGCGCGGTCTTGCCGGCGAGGGGGGCTTGGTCTGGAAGTTCACGCAGGCGCCGTTGCAGAGCAACTCGTTGACCGCGCGCTGCAGGGGCGCCGCAGAGTCCGGTCCACAAGCGGCGAGCCCGACAAGGAAGGAAGCGACGACCGCACTGAAGTTGAGGCGATGCATGATTTCTCCCCCGAAGACGCTGGCGCGCCACCCTGTTGCAACTTGCCAGCGCTGTCTTGCCCGGCCTCCAGGCCGGGTCGAAGCGACCGGTTGTCGGCTCGGCGCGTTCCTCCTATTCTGCCGCCGCCCGCGAAAGGGGAACGCCTTGGGAACCATCGGAAGCCTCAAGCGGATGCTCCTCTCCGCTGCAGCCGCCGCGCTCTTCGTCTCGAGCGCGGCCCGGGCCGCCAGCACCCAGGGGCCGGTGGTCGCGCATACGCCGGTCACCAGCGCGGTGCCTGGCGGGTTCGTCAAGGTGCTGGCCAAGGTGACCGACGAGGTCAAGGTCTTCCCCCAGGTGTTCTTCCGATACGACCCTGCGGGGCAGTACGAGAAGGCGCTCGACATGAAGCCGGTCAAGGGCGAGCCCCACGTGTACGGCGCGAACATTCCGGTCAAAGGCGCGGTGGTCGAGTACTACGTCGAGGCCTACGACGAGCAGGGCAACGGACCCGGCCGGGCCGGCTCTCCCGAGTCGCCGCTCCACGTCACCGTCGGCAACGAGGTGCCGCGGGCCAGCGCGCAGCCTGCGCCCGCCCCCGCACCGCCCCCTGCCCCCAGCGCGCAAGCACCCTGGAACCCGAGCGCGCCGGCGCCTGCGAGCAGCGCGCTCCGGACGCCCGCGAGTCGGGCGGACGCAGGCCGTGCACCCGCGCGCATCTGGACCTGGGCGGTGGGCGGCGCCGGCGTCGGGCTGCTCACCGGCGGCCTGGTCGCGGGCCTCGCCGCCAAGACCGCCAGCAACGCCTACGACGCCAGGGTCAAGGACGCGCAGAACAATCCAGTCACCCTCCAGTCGCAGTACGACGCCGCCAAGGGCATCAGCACCAAGGCGACCATCCTCACCATCGCCGGCGTGGTGCTGATCGCGGGCGGAGTGGCGCTCTACTTCCTCGAGCCCGGGCTCAACGCCTCGGAGTTGTACGCCGGCGCGTCCGACGGCGCGTCGGACCTCTCCGTCGCCGCGGCTCCTGTCGAAGGTGGGGGCGCCGTCGCCGTCGCCGGCCGCTTCTAGCAGGAGCGGTCAGGGCGCGCGCAGGACCGAGCAGGTGAAGCCCTGCGCGGGCGCGCAGTTCCTGCCGATGCGGCAGTACCCCACCGCGCCCAGGCGGGCGTCGGTGGACTTCACGCAGAGGATGGCGTTGTCGCAGTCGGTGCCGCCGACGATGCAGGGCTTGCCGGAGATGGCGCAGGCCCGCGTCGTCGAGTCACAGGTGTCCTTCGGGCAGTCGGTCTCTTGAAGGCAGGAGCAGAAAGCCAGCGTGCCGGTCTCGCCGGTGCCCACGCACTGCGGCACGCAGAGCTTCTTCACCGGATCGCAGACCGCGCCCACCAACGCAGGCGCCGCGTTCTCGCAGTCGTCGTTGACCACGCCGCCGACGACGCCGGGATGGTTTTTGGCCGGATCGCAGGGCACCGCCGTGGGGACGGTGTTGCAGGCCGAGAAGCCGGACTGCGGATCGCACTGGGTCGCGCGGACGATGCGGATGTCGCGGCAGGCGTACCCGAAGGGGCAGGGCTGATCGGCGCCGCCCGGCGCGGCCGGCATGCAGTCGACGCCGCAGTAGAAGGCCTGCCCCAGCGGGCGGCTGGTGTCGATGAGGCAGAAGTTCGCCCGCCCGTACCCGCTGGCGTCGGGGCAGAAGCTCTCGCTGCCGCCGCTGCGCACGCAGGGCTGGCAATAGGGGCCGCGCCTGTCGGGCGTGCAGACGTTGTCGCCGCTGCCGTCGGGAGAGCAGAGGTCGCCGTAGTGGCAGGTGAGCTGCGTGTCGCACTTGCCCCGCACGCAGAGCGAGCCGGTGGGGCAGGCGGCGGCGGCAGTTCCGGCGGGGCAGGCGCGGCAGACGTCGGTGGGCGCGACGCAGTCGCCGTTGTGGCGGCAGCCGGGGACGCAGGCGAAGTCCTTGCAGACCTCCCCCGGGCGGCACTGCACGTCGAGGGAAGAGCAGCTCCCCTGAGGAATGCAGACGCCGCTCACCGTGTCGCAGATGGAGCCCTGGGCGCAGTCGGCGGTTCCGTCGCAGCGCAGGCGCGGCTGGCAGAAGCCGGCGGCGTTGCACATCTCGGAGGCGCCGCAGCTCGAGTCGGCGGAGCAGCGGCAGGCGCCGGTCTGGGGATCGCAGACGAAGCCGCTCTTGCACTGGGTGTCGCTGGCGCACAGGCCCTTTGCGCCCTTCTTGCAGGCGGCGGTGAGCAGCAGCGCGGCGAGGAGGAGGCGCGCCGTCATGGGACCGTGAAGCTCCCCTCCGCGTAGGCGTAGGCGGTCCAGGAGCCCGAGCCGAGATCGTCAGAGGTCCAGTGGGCGAAGTCGAAGCCGGGCGCGACCGAAGTCACCAGCGAGAAGTTGTGCGTCCCCTTCTGCAGGCGGGCGCGGAGCAGGTCGGGCATGGCGATCTGGCGGGCCTCTCCTGGCAGGAGCACGCTCCAGCTGGTGTCCTGCTGCGGGGTTCCGTCCTGCACCCGCAGCTGCTGCAGACCTGGCTGCAGCGGGCTTGCCGCCGTCGTCCAGGCGAAGACGGCCGGACCGCTCTGCGTCAGCACCGGAAAGGGCAAGAGCGGCCCCAGCGTCACGCCGCCCGCGACGTCGCCGAAGACGCGGCGCAGATAAGTGCTCACCGGGGTGGTGATCTGTCCCGAGGCCCAGCGCCCGTACTGGTCGACGAAGACGAACCCCTGCCCCGCCGCCGCGGGCAGGTGGCGGAAGTGGAGGTGCGCCGGGTCGGTGTTCTGGGTGACCCGGTCGAGGGGGATGGCGCCCGAAGGGCCCAGATCGAGATCGACGAAGGCGTCGTGCCCACCGCTGACGCCGGGTGGATTGAGCACGGTGACGTCGATGCCCTGGTCGAGGTGGGTGTCGAGGACGATCTCTGCCGCCGTCACCGGCGTCGCCGGATCGGGCTGCACGCCGCGCCGGATGCCGAGGAGCAGCGGCTCGAACTGCGCGGGCGTGGTGGCGCTGTCCTCGAGGCCGAAGACCGCGTAGAGCGTCATCGGGCTCAGCGCATAGAGGCCGCTGAACGTATAGGGCCCGCCGTCGTCGCTGACGGTGAGGAACTTCGGCGGTCCCGCGAAGGGCGGCAGCGCGTAGATGCCCGACCGCGCGATGGAGACCCGCGCGACCGGCCGCTGCGTCGCCGAGAGCACCGTGCCCGGCGGCAGCTTGAAGCCGTAGACGTGTCCGGAGACCGTCGCCGTCTGCAAGGGCGCCGGGGGAGTCGGCGGCGGCGGCGGGGGCGGCGGCGGGGTTCCGGCCGGGCCCTGCAGCGCGAGTGTGAGGTCGCTCGTTTGCACGCCGTCGACGGTGACGGCGTTGTACTGATCCTTCTCCGCGGTCACCTGCGCGGGAAGGACGAGGCGGTCGTCGGAGAAGGTGATCTGGCCGTTCGCGTCGGTGAGCCCGGCCAGGAGCCCGCCGTCGTGGAGCACCACCTGCACGGTCGCGCCGGCGACGCCGCCCTTCCGGTAGACGCTCCCGTCGAGGACGGTGACGTTGAGGACGCCGAGGAGGGGGCCGCCGCTGCCGCCGCCGCGCTGGTTGGTCGGGTCGAAGTAGGTGAAGCCCCTGGCGAGCGTGCTACCTTTGCCCGCCTGCGCGACCACGACGTCCCGTGCCCCGGGCGTGCCGGGCGGCGTGAGGCCGGTGGCCTGGGTCGGGGCGATCACTTGCAGTCCGGCGAGGGCGCCGTTGCCGATGGTGGCCGCGAGACCTTTGCCGAAGCCGCGTCCGTACAAGGTGACGCGGGTGCCGCCCGCCTGCGCGCCCAGCGGCGGCGCGACCTGCGCGAGCACCAGCGGCGTCGTGAAGGTAAAGGCTCCCGGCAAGCGCGCTTCGAGGCCGCCGGCGACGACGCGGACCTCGGCGCTGCCGGGCGAGCCGGCCGGGGCGGTGGCGGTGATCGACGTCGGGGCAGCGCTGACCGAGAGCGCCGGCAGCGCGCCGATGAAGACTTGAAGGCCCGCCAGGTCGAAGCCGGCCCCGGCGATGGTCACCGTCGCTGCCGGCGCGCCGCTGGCCGGAGCCTGCGCCGGCACGATCGAGTCGACGGAGAGGAGCGGGTCGTAGCGGAAGGCGGCGGTGAGCGCGGGCGCTAAGCCGACCTGCACGTCCACCGCTCCCGGGGTGGCGCGGTAGGGAAGGTCTGCATCCAGCTGGACGTCGCTGACGGCGTGGACCGTCGCGACTGCGCCGCCGATGGAGACGGCCTGACCGGTGAGGCCGGTGCCATAGACGTGCAGGCAGGCGGCGGGACAGGCTCCTCCCGCGAGCGGACCGTGCGACGGCTGGACCGCATACGCGACGGTCGCTCCGCGGGCGTCGGCGTAGACGAGTCCTTTGGCGAGCAGGGCAGAGTCAACCGCGACGTCCACCGCGCCCGCCGCATGGGCCGGCGCGGGCGGGACCGGAGGCGCGTAGAGCGCGAGGTGCTGGGCGTCGACCCAGGCCGAGGTGGCGACGACGCCGTCGATCTTGACCACCGCCAGGGGAGTGAAGCCCGCGCCCTCGATGATGAGCTTCGCCCCGCCCGCCGTGCCGGTGACCGCGGGCGAGATGGAGTCCACCCGCAGCGCCTCGGTGTAGACGAAGCCGCGGCGCAGTTGGCCGCTGCCGTCGTGATTGATGGCGAGGAGGTCCTGGGCGCCGGTGCCGGGAGGGGTGAGGCCGGTGACGGTCTGCGCGTCGGCGACCTGCAAGCCGATGAGCTCGCGCCCGCCGACGGTGAGGAGCAGGTCGCTGCTGAAACCGCGCCCGTGCACGGTGACCGCGGTGCCTCCCTGGGAGGGGCCGGTCGCCGGGACGACCGAGGTGATCTCGAGCGGAGTGACGTAGCGGTAGCAGCCGGTGCAGGTGCCGGTGCCGTTGGGGTTGGTCACCGCGATCGAGGCGGTGCCGGGCGCGCCGGCCGGGAGGACCACTTCGATGCGGTTGTCGTCGATGACGTCGACGCCGGTCGCGGCTGCGCCGCCCACGAGCACGCTGGTCCTCCGGCTGACCTCGCCGCCGCCGCGCAGGGCGAAGCCTTCGACGAACCCGGCGCCGCTGATGAGCGCGCTGCCTCCGCCGCCGGTCGGCCCGGTGCCGGGGAGGACGGCCTTCACCTTCACCTCGATGGCGGCGGGCGGGCCGCCGTCGCCCGTCGCCAAAGGTCCGCCGTCGGTCCTCGGCCCCGCGTCGAGGCCCGCGTCCGGCGCGGTGGCGCGACGGCCGCAGGCGCAGAGGAGCAAGGCGAGAATGACGGCGCGCTTCATGGCAGCGTGAACCTCACCGTCGCGTCGTAGCGGTTGCGGACCTGTGGATTCTCGCCCATCACCCGCAGGAAGAAGATCTCTCCTTTGGCGTGGGCGGCGGCGAGGTGCGGGGCCGCGGTTCCACCCGCGTCCTCGGCCAGCGGGGTGGCGCCGTCGGAGTCGAAGAGCGTGAAGACGAGCGGGCCGCCCGCCGTCGGCGAGAGCGCGAAGGCGAGGTCCACGCCCTGCCCCGCCGGCGGACGCAAGCTGAGCCAGGTCTGTTCGGTGGGGCAGACGGCGAAGTCGTAGAAGGGCCCGGCCCCGAGCGCGAGCGCGTTGACGGCGGTGGGATGCGGGTCGGGCGGATTGTGTTGGCAGGCGGTGCCGTGCGCGACCTGCACGCGCAGCCCGTAGAGGGCGGAGGCGTCGTTGGTGCGGGCGCGGACGAAATATGTTCCTGTCGCGCCGACGGTGCGCAGCACGGCGAAGCTCTCCTCGTCCAGCACGTTGGCGGCGTCGCGAAGCTGCAGGTCGAAGGACCCGAGCGGATCGGCGTCGGCGACCACCTGGACCGTGTCGCCCGAGAGCAGATTCAGGCTGAACCAGTCTTCTTCCCTCCCGCAGAGGGTGAGCAGCGGATAGCTGCCGGGCGCGACCGGCGCGGCGTGGGCGGCGTCGCCGGCGGGGTCGAGGCGGTCGGGCAGGCACGCTCCAGGTACGCATCGTCCAGATCGCGTCTCGCAGCGCTCGTCCACCGCGCAGCTCTCGTTGCTGGCGCAAGGGCCGCGCGGCAGGGCGCAGGTGGACGTCGCGCGGTCGCAGGTCTTGGGGATCTCGCAGTCGCGGCTGCTGGCGCAGCCGGACGGCCCGCGGCAGACGCCGGCGGCGACGTCGCAGGTGAGCCCGGGGCCGCAGCCGGCGTCGCTTGCGCACTGGACGCAGCGGCCGGCGCTGCAGGGGATGAGCGGGCCGCACACCTGGACGGCGGTGTCCGCGCTGCAGCCCTGCTCGCACGCGCCGCTGCCCGGGTTGCAGACCTGTCCAACGGCGCAGGGCGCGCCGGCGAGGCAGCCAAGGTCCTGCTCGCAGACGAAGGTCCGCTGGTTGCAGCGCTGGCCGACGTTGCAGTCGCGGGTGCTGCCGCAGATCTGCGCGGCGCAGGCGCTGCTGCCCACCGTGGTCGGGTGGTCCGGGCTGAGGCAGAGCCCCTGGACGCAGAATTCTCCGAGCTTGCAGTCGGCGTGGGCGGTGCACTGGTCGCCGAAGCAGGAGCGCAGCTTGCAGAGGCGCTGGACGGGATCGCACAGCTCGCTGAGGCGGCACTGGTTCGACTTGAGGCAGCCGACGCACTTGCCG
>JAYWAJ010000042.1:0-2832 GCA_043782525.1 Deltaproteobacteria bacterium
GCCTCGTTCGTCTTCAAGCGGCGCGACCACGACGGCTCCACCGAGGTGACGGCGGTGAGCGCGTTCTGCGAGGGGCGCCACGTGGTGATCTACGACGACATGATCCGCACCGGCGGCTCGCTGATCGGCGCGGCCCGCGCGTACAAGGCGGCCGGCGCGCGGCGCATCTCGGCGATCGCCACCCACGGCCTCTTCCCCGGCGACGCCCTCCTGAAGATCCAGGCGAGCGGCCTCTTCGACACCGTCATCTGCACCGACAGCCACCCGAACGCGCTGAAGCTGCGCGGCGACTTCCTCCAGGTGGAGCCCGTCGCCCACGTCTTCGCCGACTTTCTCCGCGCGACGCCGTAGCGCCGCGACCCCTCCGTGACGCCGCCCCGTTAACGACGATTACCGACGCTTCGCGAGGTCCGCCATGCGCCTCATCAAGACCGCAGCCGCCGTGCTCAACCAGACGCCGCTCGACTGGCGCGGCAACCAGGCCCGCATCCTCGCCGCCATCTCCGCGGCGCGGGCGCAGGGCGTCACCCTGCTCTGCCTGCCCGAGCTCTGCGTCACCGGCTATGGCTGCGAGGACGCCTTCCACGCGCGCGGCGTGCAGGAGCAGGCGCTGGCGCTCCTGGGTGAGCTGGTGCCGCACACGCAAGGGATGATCGTCTCGTTCGGCGTGCCGGTGCTGCATCACAACGCGCTCTACAACACCGCCTGCCTCGCGGCCGACGGGCAGATCCTCGGGTTCACCGCCAAGCGCCACCTCGCGGGCGACGGGATTCACTATGAGCCGCGCTGGTTCAAGCCTTGGCCGGAGGGTGTCCGCGCGGAGGTCGAGTTGGCAGGCCGCGCCTACCCGATCGGCGACGTCTTCTTCGATCTCTCCGGCGTGAAGGTGGGCTTCGAGATCTGCGAGGACGCCTGGGTCGCGCGCAGGCCCGGCGCGGCGTTGGCGGCCTTTGGCGTCGACGTGATCCTGAACCCCTCGGCGAGCCACTTCGCCTTCGGCAAGCACGAGGTGCGCAAGCGGTTCGTCATCGAGGGCTCGCGCGCCTTCGGCTGCACCTATGTGTATGCCAACCTGCTCGGCAACGAGGCTGGCCGGATCATCTTCGACGGCGACGCCCTGATCGCCACCGGCGGCCGCACCCTGGCGCAGGGGGCGCGCTTCTCCTTCGCCGATCTGCAGCTCACCGCTGCGGTGGTCGACGTCGACGCCACCCGCATGCAGCAGACCCGCAGCTCCTCCTTCAGGCCCGACCCGCACCAGCCGCCTGGGCGCGTCTTCGCGAAGTTCGCCTGGCCCACGGTCGCCTACCAGGAGCCGCTGCCGCACGCCGAGGCATGGGAGGGCGGCCCGCGAGAGAAGGAAGAGGAGTTCGCGCGCGCCGAGGCGCTCGGGCTCTTCGACTACCTGCGCAAGAGCCGCTCGGCGGGCGCGGTGGTCTCGCTCTCGGGCGGCGCCGACTCGTCGGCCACCGCGGCGCTGGTGCGCCTGATGATCGACTTCGGCGTCCGTGAGCTGGGCGTTGCCCAGTTTATCGAAAGGTTCGGGCAGCCGGAGACGCTGGCGGGCGCGGACAGCCCGGCGGAGCTGTGCCGGCGGCTGCTCCTCTGCGTCTACCAGGGCACCCGCAACTCTTCTCGAACCACGCTCGACGCCGCCCGTGCAGTGGCGGGCGCGCTGGGCGCCGGGTTCCTCGTCTTCGACATCGATGGCCTCGTCAACGACTACACTTCCATGGTGGGCGAGGCGCTCGGCCGGCCGCTCACCTGGGAGCAGGACGACGTGCCGCTGCAGAACATCCAGGCCCGCGCCCGCTCGCCGGGCGTCTGGATGCTCGCCAACCTGCGCAACGCGCTGCTCCTCTCGACCAGCAACCGCAGCGAGGCGGCGGTCGGCTACGCCACCATGGACGGCGACACCTCCGGTGGCCTCGCGCCGATCGCGGGCATCGACAAGAACTTCCTGCGCGCGTTCCTCCGCTGGCTGGAGAAGGAGGGCCCCGACGGCCTGGGCCCGATCCCGGCGCTCGCGGCGGTGAACGCGCAGCAGCCCGGCCCGGAGCTGCGCCCGCAGTCGGCTGGCCAGACCGGCGAGAAGGACCTGATGCCGTATGACCTGCTCGACGCGGTGGAGCGCGCCGCCATCCGCGACAAGCAGCTCCCGGTGGAGGTCTTCGAGGTGATGCGGCTGCGCTTCCCGCAGTTCGGGCCGCGCCAGCTGGCGGCCTGGATCGACCGCTTCTTCCGCCTCTGGTGCAGAAACCAGTGGAAGCGCGAGCGGTACGCGCCCAGCTTCCACCTCGACGACGAGAACCTCGACCCGAAGACCTGGTGCCGCTTTCCCATCTTGTCGTCCGGGTTCGCCGCCGAGCTGGAGGCGCTCTGGGCGCTGCCGGAAGTGCTGCGGGATGGAGGCAGCAAGTGAGCTGCACCTACGACTACCCGCGGCCGGCGCTGACGGTGGACTGCGTCGTCTTCGGGCTCGACGAGAACGGGCTGCAAGTGCTGCTGGTGCAGCGCGACCTGGCGCCGTTCAAGGGCCGCTGGGCGCTGCCGGGCGGCTTCGTCCGGATGGACGAAGACCTCGAGGCGGCGGCGCGGCGCGAGCTGGTCGAGGAGACCGGCCTCTCGCAGGTGTACCTGGAGCAGCTCTACACCTTCGGCGCGGTCGACCGCGATCCGCGCGAGCGGGTGGTCTCGGTGGGCTGGTACGCGCTGGTGAAGCTCTCCGACCATCGCGTGCGGGCCGCCACCGACGCGCGGGCCGCGGCGTGGTTCCGCATCAAGGACCAGCCCGAGCTGGCGTTCGACCACCAGGAGATCTTGAAGACAGCG
>JAYWAJ010000043.1:0-2818 GCA_043782525.1 Deltaproteobacteria bacterium
CCATGGGCACGCGGATGTCCTTGAAGTGCTCCTTGAAGTCGTAGCCGGTGGCGTAGCACTTCATCTCGTCGTTGCGGATCCAGCGGGCGAACTGCTCGATCACGCGCCGGGGCTCCTTCTCGCCGCCCTGCGAGAGCAGCCAGCGGAAGTCCTCGGCGGTGACGCGGGCCGGGTTGAGCAGCGAGCCGATGTACCGCGCCACCAGCTCGTAGCGGCGCAGGTTGCTCTCGGTGGCGGCGTGCGCCAGCGTGCGCAGGAGCGCGTCGACCGGGACGTGATTGAACTGCACCGGCTTGTATTCGCTGCCGGGCGCAGCGAGGAGATTGGCGGCGCGGGCGAAGACGCGGATCTTGCGCAGCAGGCGCGCGGCGCCGTGACGGGTGCGCTCGACTTCGCTGGCGGCGCGGCAGGCGGCGTCGAGCAGCGGGCCCATCAGCGCCGGCCCGAAGAGCGCGGCGGCGCGCAGGCCGACGAAGCCCCGGCCGATGTCGCTGGGCGCGCCGATGGCCACCAGTCCGGCGAGGTCCTGGTGCGCGCCGGCGTAACCGTAGCCCAGCATCCCGCCCATGCTGTTGCCGACGTAGAAGATCTTGCTCCGGCCGGTCTTCGTCTTCACCGCCTCGACGCCCGCGGGAACGTCGTGGAGGTAGTAGCTGTCGAGATCCCAGTCCCAGTCGAGGTCGGCCGGGACGGCGCCGCCGGTCTGCGCGGCGCGCTGGATTTGAAGGTCGCGGCTGGAGCGCCCGTGGCCTCGCAGTTCGAGGATGTGGATGTCGGCGCCGTAGGCGAGGAGGTGCTTGACGAAGTCGCCACAAGTGAAGGCGTGCCGGTTCTGCGACCAGCCGGGCACGAGGAGCAGCGGCTGCCCGAAGATGGGCTGCTCCCACGCCTGCGGCAGCGGCTTGTAGCGCGAGATCTGCAGGACCCAGCCATCCGCCGTCGGCGCGTCGTAGATCTCCTTCGTGTAGAGCGACTTGAAGGGGATCTCCGCGAGCTCGCGGACACCGGGCGCTGGCTGGAGGTCGAGGCGACGCATGTCTTCCTAGGAGGCGAAGTCGCGGCCTCGAACCGGGGTGGTCCGCGCTGGATCTAAGGTAGGGCGTCCGCGCTCCTCCAGCAAATGACGTGTCATATTACAGACGCTCGCTCGGCATCGAGGTGCGGGGTTCGCCGAGCAGCAGGGCGCGCAACTCGGCGGCGAGATAGAGGGATCCGCAGCAGAGCACCGTCCCTTGCCCGGCGGCCAGACGCGCGGCGGCCAGCGCTTCCGCCGCAGTCTGGTACGTGAATGCACGGACCTCCCCGCCCGCTTCCACGGCCAATGCACGCACCTCCCCATCCGGGTTCACGGGAAACGCACGCACTCCCCCAGCCGGGTTGACGGCATCGGGTTGCACATCCCCGCCCGGGTTGACGGGAGTGGCGCGCACCTGCCCGGCCGGGTTGACGGCGTCGAGGCAGAACGCTGCGAGCACCTCCGGCCGCAAGGCGCGCGGTGAGTCGGGGGCGCAGAAGTGCATCGAGGCGCAGAGCGGCAGCAACTCCCGCAGCATCGCAGCCGCGTCCTTGTCCTGCAGCGCTCCGAACACGAGATGGATCTTTCCCGTGACCAGCGCCGGCAGGGCGCGGACCAGTGCGTTGACGGCGGGCGGGTTGTGCGCCCCGTCGACGAGCACGTTGCCGAATCGCTCGAGTCGCGCCGGCCACCGGGCGGTGCGCAGGCCCGCTTCGGCGTGGTGCGGTTCCACGCGAAGTCCGGCCTGTGCTGCCGCTTCGAGCAGCGCGCAGGCGAGCGCAGCGTTTGTCCGCTGGTGATGCCCCTGCAGCGCGAGGTCTCCGGCGCGCACCGCCCAGCGAGGACCTTGGTAACAGAAGGGTCTGACATCGCGGCTCTCGAACCGGTAATCGCGGCCCGGCCGCCACAGGGAAATGCCCAGCTCCGCGGCGCGCCGCTGCAGCACCTGGGCGGCGGGGAGAGGCTGGCCCGCGCTCACCGCCGGCGCTCCGGACTTGAAGATGCCCGCCTTCTCCGCCGCGATCTCCCCCAGCGTCGCGCCGAGATACTGCGTGTGCTCGAGGCCCAGCGTCGCCACCGCGCAGGCGAGCGGCTCGACCACGTTGGTGGCGTCGAGCCTGCCGCCCAACCCGACCTCGACGACCATCACCTCGACGTCGCGGAAGGCCAGAAAGCCCATCAGCGTGACAATTTCGAAGAAGGTCAGCCCCGGATCGGCCAGCGCCCAGGGCACCTGCGCGTGGATCTCTTCGAGCAGCTCGCAGGCGCGCTCCTCTCCGATCGGCTCGCCATCGATGCGGATCCGCTCGCAGAAGTGATTCAGATGCGGCGAGGTGTACATCCCGGTGCGAAGGCCCGCCGCCCGCAGCGACGCCTCGGTAAACGCGCAGGTCGAGCCCTTCCCGTTGGTCCCGGCGACGTGCAGCACGGGCGCGCTGCGCTGCGGATCTCCGAGCAGCGCGCACGCCTCGTGCATCCGCTCGAGCCCGAGCTTCATTCCGAAGTTGCTGCGCGCGAAGAGGAGGGTCTTGAGCTCGGCGAAGGTCATGGGGAGGCGGGCTTCGGGCTTCGGGCTTCAGGCTTCGGGCCGGGAGCGCGCGCGAGGTGCACGGTGGCGGCGAAGGGCGCCGGCGCCAGGTCGAACACGGCCAGGTAGTTGCGCACGCGCTCGGGAAGCGTCGGCGCGGCGATGCGCTCGCAGAGCCAGTCGGCGGCGTAGTCGCGGCAGATCTGCGGCCGGCTCTCGTAGACGGCGCACAGGTTCTCCGCCGTCAGATGGGGACACCGCTCGCCCAGCGGCTT
>JAYWAJ010000044.1:0-19457 GCA_043782525.1 Deltaproteobacteria bacterium
GCGGCAATCACGCGCAGGGGCTGATCGTTGCCGGAAGCTGTCCGGGAGAACACCTCAAGGCCGAATGCGGAGAGGACGAACAGCTCGCTGTTGACTGGATCGACGAAGACGTCGGTCACGCCGCCGTCCGGAAGGTTCAGCTTGCGCACGGGCGCGACGTCGCCGTTGTCCGTGAGGTGGAAGACGGAGACGGATCGAAAGTCGGCGACGACGATCTCGCCGTTGAGGTTGTCGACGAACAGACCGCCGGTGCCCGTGAAGCCGGTGTTGGGTCCCTGGATGCTGGTGAGCGGCGCCTCATCGCCGTTGGTGAAGGTGCGTGCGTACCGGCGGATGCCGGCGGAGTCTGCGACCACGACGGCGTCCCCGGCCTCGTCCAGGCCCAAGGCGGCGGGGACCGACAGCTGCGTCGTGAGCCCAGAGATGGTGCGCAAAGCGGGGGCCGCGCCGGATGCGGCTCGGGAAAAGATGGCCACCTCGCCGCTCGACCCGACCTGCGCCGCCACCAGGACCTCGTCGTGCCGCGCATCGAAGAAGAGTCCGCTGGAAGCCAAGAAAGTGTTGCTCCCATTGAAGACCTGCAGGCTGCTCAGCGGGGCCACGTCGCCGTTGGCCGATGGGACGACGTAAGCGTCCAGGGTCAGCCCCTTGGTTTGATTGAGCACGAGCAGCTCTCGCTTGGCGTTGTCGAAGGCGATGCCGTTCGGCAGGTCGAAGCCGGTCGCGGCGGCGCTGGTGGCCGAGCGCGGCGCTGTGTCCCCGTTCGCGTTCGCATCGAACACCAACAGATTGCGCGCGCTCATGACGACGATGACGCCGTTCACGCCATCGTAGGCGATGGCGTTGTTGGCCGCCTCGAGCCTCGTCGTCGGGCCGCTCAAGATGGAGAGAGGCGTGACCGCGGCGTTGTCGGCGAAGGCGGTCGGGTAGGCGACGACCTGCGAGGCGAAATCGGCAAGGTAGAGGATTCCGTTCCCGGCATCGACGGCCATTCCGGTGGCGCCAGCGACTCCGGGCAGGGTGGACAGGAGCGTTCGCGCCAGCGTCAGGGTCCCGTTGGCCGAGACTGAATAGGCCGCCACGGCATTGATCCCCGCGACCAGGAGCTGAGTCGAGACGGGATCATAGGCCATCGACACGACGCCGCCGGTGATGGTGGTGTTGGCACGGGCGAGAGCAAACCCGGAATCGGTCCGGCCATAGACGCGAATGAACTCGCCGTCGTCGACGAACAACCGATCGCCATGCGCGGGCCCCGACAGGACGATGTGTTTCGGGCTGGCGCTCGTCGCGTGGAGCGTGCGCACCGGGGCGGCATTGCCTTCGGCGGCGCGGTCGAAGGTGAGGATCTCGGTGCCGCTGCCGACCATGATGCGTTCGTTGGTCGGGTCATAAGCTATCGCGCTGGGATAGAAGGAGTGCAGCGTGCGCAGCGGGATCGCATTTCCGTTGGCGGTCTCCGCGTGAGTGGTCATCGTCGAGAGCGCCAGGTTGGCGGTGAATATCTCTCCGCGCATTGGATCGACGGCGAGGGCAAAGGGCGAGAGCCCGGTCATGGAGCCGAAGGCCCTTGGCAAGGTATTGGCCTGTTCGGCGTTGAAGACGAGGACCTGATTCAAGGCGCTGTCGCTGACGCAAACCAGCCGGAAAGGCGCCGCCGTCGCCGGGGCGGAGTTGAGGCTCTCCCCGCCGGCGCCGATCGCGCGAACCGTATATCGATAAGTCACGCCATTGCGAAGCCCGGTATCGGTAAAGGCGCTGTTGGTCGCGGTGGCGACCTGCGCCTCTGCCTCGGTGCTGGAAGAGCGGCGGATCGTATAGGAAGTCGCGCCCGTTGCCGGCGCCCATTTCAAGGAGACGAAGGCGTTCCCGGGCGCCGCGGCGAGAGCGAGAGGCGCCGTGGGACCCACCGTGGAGGCCGAGACCTCCGCCGAGGCGTCGCTGGTGCCAGCGGGACCCAAAGCATCCACCACGTAGAAGCGCGTCAAACCAGCAGCGAGGCCCGTCTCGCTGAAGGCATTGGTCGCAGCGGTTCCGACGACGGTTTTCGTTCCTGACGCGGCGGCGCCGGCGAGGATTGCATAGCTCGTGGCCCCGGGTGCGGCCGGCCAGGTCAGGACGATCTGGCCCTTGCCGCCCGTGGCAACGACTCCTGCCGGCACCGGCTGCACAAGCACCGTCGCACTGGCCGCGTTGGAGCTTTCGCTGGTTCCGGTTGGCCCCACGGCTTGTACCCGATAGAAGCAGACCGTCCCTCCCGCGAGCGGGGAGTCCGTAAAGGAGTTGGTCGTCGCGCTCCCGCTCTGGACCGCGGTGCCGCCGCTCGAGTTGGCGCGCAGCACCGCGTAGCTCGTCGCCTGCGGGACGGCGGTCCAGGTCAGGGCGATCTGGCCAATGCCGCCAACGGCGGTGAGCCCGGAGGGCGTCGCCGGCGGAGGCGGAGAAGCTGGAGGGGGCGGATGATTGCTGGTGCCGCCGCCGCAGGCGGAGAGCGCAACGAGGACGACAGAGGTGGCGACCAACCGCACGGCCGCCACCTTCGCTGCTGTGCGGGTTCAAAGCAAGCTCCTCCTCCCCGGTTCTCTGCCTGTGCGGCCGTGCCCTTTACTTGCGGCGGGTAGCCAAAGACGCTGAACGCAGCGCCAGGCCGGGGTTGGCCGGCTATGCAAACTCGTGGACAAACTCCGTCTTTGGCAGCGGCAAGCCAGGCTTATGCGCTGCTTTGCACCGTACCTGACGATGTCTTCGCGGCGCGGCACCTGAGGAGCGTGCGGCGCTACTCCAGCTTCTGACGGCACTGGTCGAGGAGCTGGCGTCGTGAAGGCCCAATTTCCGGGGCAACGCTGCTCGCGTGCCGAGAGCGCTGCCGAAAGAACCGCAGAGCACCGTGCCGAACCGATTTCGGCCTGCTGTCTTGCACCTATTTCGGCATGGTGATCGGCGACGCTCAGAGGGAACACTCGCGATTCGAGGCGCCCGCCCCGCCGCTCGGAAGCGCTCGCGGAACTGGAGCCGCGCGGTCGCCCGAACCAACCACCCTCTCCCAACGAAGAGAGATTGGTTGGGTGGTTGGTTCGGTCTCCCTGGTAAATTTCGGGGAATTTTGGGGGAGGCGGGGCGGGGCATCGGGTTTGCTTTGAAGAGCTACTTGAAAATCAAGGAGATCTTCCAGGAGGAGAGTTGAGTGGTGGGGAGGTGGGTTGAATGACTGATGTAGAAAAGCAAGAAGACAAGATCGAAAGTGAAAGGGCGACGGCGAGCCGGGCGGCGACAGCGGCGAAGCTGACCGATCGAGACAAGGACCTTCTGGGGCTTCTGGTGCTGGCGAGGTATCTGACGGAGGCTCAGGTTCACCGCCGGCGTTTCCAGCGCCGCAGAAGGCGTCTGCCTCAGCGTTCAACAGCATGCCCAGCATCTCGGCACCAGCTCCTTCACCGGATCCGGCGCGGCCTCAACTTGCTTGCGCAACCACTCGACTGCGTCGATGCTTACCTCGGCGGTCATCGTCTCTCCTCGGGGAATCACCCTGGCAGGGGTTCCTAAAGGATGACGCCGTGGCCGCCCTTCTCAACTTCGCGGCCGGTCTTCGTACACCACGTGAGCGGACACTACTTCCGCGGGGGCGCTGCGGGCGGCGGAGTTGAATGGGCGGACATCGTTCCGTGCCGGCGCGGCGCCGCTCGAATGTCAGCCCCCCTCGATAGTCTGCGGAAGATGAAAGCCATCCAGCAAGAGCTCCCCCTTCCCCGCTGGGGCGGCGCCAGGCGAGGCGCGGGCCGCAGACGGAAATCACTGCGCCCGAATGTGCCGCACCGCCCCGGCCGAGGCTCCGCAAACCAGCGGTGCACGTCACGGTGCGCGTGCGGTTCGAGGTCTGGAACCTGCGCAGCCATCGCTGCTTCCGCGCCATTCGCCGCGCTTTTGCAAAAGGGTGCCAGCGCTTCGGCTTCCGCCTCGTGCACTTCTCCGTCCAGCGGAACCACGCGCACTTCATCGTCGAGACGCCGGACGAGGTCGCCCTGGGCCGCGCCATGAAGGGACTCGAGGTGCGCATGGCCCGCGCGCTCAACAAGGTCATGCGCCGCAGCGGCCCGGTGTTCGCGGACCGGTACCACGCGCGCCGCCTGGGCTCGCCGCGCGAGGCCCGGACCGCGCTGCGCTACCTGCTCGACAACTGGAGGGTGCACGCGGCGCGCGAGCACAGGCCGCCACCGGAAGGCGTCGACCCGCGTTGCTCGGCGGCCCTCCGGGACCACGCCCCGCCGCTGGTTGCGGCGGCGAGCTGGTGGATGCTTCGCGTGGGCGCGTCGCTCACAAGCCACCAGCACCTCGAAGTGCCGGAGCGAAGACCCGCCCAGGCTGGGTAGCGCGCCCGGCAGGTCGCGCGACCAGGCAGGCAGCGCGCCGAGGCAGGCAGCGCGCCCGGAGCAGTCCCTCGCCCTCCTTGGGTGTCACCCGACGTTGACGTGCCAGAGCGTCGTGGCCGGGGCCGGGCCACTTGCGGATGCGCCGGCATCCTTGCTTCCCGACGTTGCAGACACCGCGCGGACGCTGGTCCTCAGGACTCTCGTTTTTCCAGAGCTCCGGCCAAAGGCCGTCCCCACGCCGCAAACGTCCGCGCCAGCTCTGCCAGCACCTGCGCGTCCGTCCGCCCGCTCTTCTTCCGCACCCGAAACGAATGATCCGCGTCCTCGACGACGTGCAGGGCGGCCCGCGGCAACGCAGCGACGAGGGGGCGCAGCAGCGCCAGGTCGGCGAGATCGTCCCGCGTGCCCTGCAGGAAGAGCATCGGCACCGCGACCGCACGCAGATGCTCGGCCCGCGCGACGCCCGGCTTGCGCGCCGGGTGCAGCGGAAACCCGACGAAGGCGAGGCCACGGACGCCAGGAAGCTCCGCCTGCGCCATCGCCTCCGAGGTCATCCGCCCGCCCATCGACTTCCCACCCGCGAAGAGCGGCAACCCCTCGGCGCGCCCGGCCGCAACCGCCTCGCGGACCCGCTCATGCAGCACGGGCTTCGCATCGATGCGCCCGCCTCCGGCCTCCATATAGGGAAACTCATAGCGCAGCGTCGCCACTCCCTCCGCCGCCAGCGCCGTCGCCAGCGCCTCCAGGAATGGATGCCGCATCCCCGCCCCGGCTCCGTGGGCCAGCACCAGGAGCGCCCAGGCCTCGGTGGGCCGCAGCAGGATCACCGGAGCCGTCACTTGAGCTTCAGCGACAGCCGCCCCAGCGCCGCTTCCAGATCAGGCCGCAGCGTCAGCACCGGCAGAAGCGGATCGGCACCCAGCCTCTTCATCCGCGCGGGCGCCGTCTTCAAGGTGTACTTGCGCGGATCGAGCCGGGCATTCACCTCGGTCCATTTCAAGGGCATCGAGACGGTGGCGCCCGGCACCGGCCGCGCGCTGAACGGCCCCGCAATCGTCTTGCCATATCCATTCTGATAGCAATCCAGATAGACGCGCCCCTTGCGCGCCGGAATCTTGCGTGCGGTCGAGGCAATGGCGCCGTAATCCTTTTCAATGGTGCTGGCAATCAGCTCCGCCAGCGTCACCGACTGCGGATGATCGAGCTGCCCGCCCAGCGGCACCAGCACGTGCAGCCCCTTCTGCCCGCTGGTCTTGCAGAAGTTGGGCAAGCCAATCTCGTCGCAGAGGGCGTGCACCGCCAGGGCCAGCGTGACCACGTCCGCGAAAGGCGCCGTCTTCGGGTCGAGGTCGATGATGCACCAGTCGGGATTCTGCGCCGCCGAGAGCCGCGAGGCCCAGAGGTGCAGCGGAATGGTGGCGAGGTTGGCGAGATAGAGCAGCGACTCGACGTCGTCGCAGATGAAGAACTCGACCTCGCGGCCCTCGGTGTCCGGATCCCGCGCGAAGCCGCCGCCCCCGGCCACCCGGGCGGTCCGGATCCACGACGGCACGTATCCGGGCGCGTCCTTCTGGAAGAAGCTCTTGCCGGCGATACCGTCCGGATAGCGGGTCAGCACCACCGGGCGATCGCGCAGATAGGGCAGGAGCCAGGGCGAGATCGCCCGGTAATATTCAATCAGGTCGCCTTTGGTATATCCCTCCTCCGGCCAGAAGATCTTCCCCAGATTCGAGAACGGCACCTCGCGCGCCACCGGCGGCGGCGCGGCCAGGATGGGCAGGGGCTCGTTGCACTCCGCGGGCGTCTTGTCGGTCCGGAAGCGCAGGAAGGTCGGCTGCCGCAGCAATCCTTCCTCGGTGATCTCCTTGTAGCGGACCTCGACCACCAGCCGCGGCTCGACCCAGGTGTGCCCGGCGCCGGTGGGCACAGGCCCCTTGCAGGTCGGCTTCCCGATCCGCAGCGGCAGCAACTCCGCCCGCGCCTGCTTCACTTCCTTCTCGCTGAGGCCGCCGCCCACCCTGCCCACGTAGACGAGCCCGCCCGGCGCGTGCACCGCGACGTGGAGCGCGCCGAACTCCGCCCGCGACCCTTCCCCCCGGGTGAAGCCCACCACCGCGAAATCGCCCACCCGGTCGCTGCGGATCTTCACCCAGTCGCGAAACCGGCCGGCGCGGTAGGGCGAGAGCGCGCGCTTGGCGACGATTCCCTCCAGCCCCAGCTCGCGCACGCTGGCGTAGAGCGCGCGACCCTGGCCCTGCACGTGGTCGACCGCGCGCAGCGGGCCGTCGGCCGGCACCAGCCGCAGAAGCAGCTTCTTCCTCTCCAGCAGCGGCAGCGGGCGGAGATCGAAGTCCTCGAAGGCGAGCAGGTCGAAGAGGAAGAGCGTCGCCGGCAGCTCGGCGGCGGCGCGATCGACGTCGCGCGGGGCGGTGAGGAGCGCGCGCTTCTGCAGGCGCTGGAAGACGGGGCGGCCCGTCTCGTCGAGCACCACGATCTCGCCGTCGGCGATGAACCGCTCCGCAGGCAGGGTGAGCAGTGCCCGCGCCAGGTCGGGAAAGACCGCGGTCGCGTCGGCGCCGCGCCGGTAGAAGAGGCGCGGCCGCGACCCGTCGCGCGCCACCACCGCGCGGAAGCCGTCGTACTTGAGCTCGAACACCCAGGCCGGGTCGTCGAACGGCTCGGTCCGCGGCTCGGCGAGCATCGGCTGCACGTCCTCGCCGCGCAGCTCGCTCCGCGGCGCACCCAGCCGCACGCAGGCGGCGCGCATCTCGGCCGCGCGCTTCCCGCGCTCCTGCAGCTCGGAGACCCGCAGCCCCGACAGCACCGACCGGTCGTCGAAAGTCCCTCCGCGGCGGACGTGCCCGTCGCCGGTCTCCTTGATGAGGAGCCAGCCCTGCCGGGTCCGGACCAGCGTCCACATCCCCTTGAGCTTGAAGCCCTTGAGCTCGAACAAGAGCTTTCCGTCGCGCACCCCGTCGCGCGGGTCGCCCACCGGCTTCCAGGTGCCGCGGTCCCAGACGATCATCGGCCCCGCGCCGTAGTTGCCGTCGGGAATCACGCCTTCGAAATCGGCGTACTCCACCGGATGGTCCTCGGTCTGCATGGCGAGGCGCTTGTCGGCGGGGTCGGGCGAGGGGCCTTTGGGCACCGCCCAGGACTTGAGCACGCCGTCCCATTCGAGTCGCAGGTCGAAGTGCATCCGGGTGGCGTCGTGCTGCTGGACGACGAAAATTCCACCCCGCGCTGCGTCGTCCCGACCTCTGCCCGGGCGGTCGTCGCCAAAGGGCTCCGGGGTCCGATCGGGCGACCGCTTGCGGCGGTATGCGTCCAGGAAGTTGGCCATTCCTCGGAGCACGTTATCATTCACGCCTATGAGCGCTCGGTCGATTGCGTCCGGGACCATCTCCTTTGGGCTGGTCTCGATCCCGGTGAAGCTGTTCTCGGCGACGCAGTCGTCCGCCGCCATCTCCTTCAACTTGCTGCACGGCAAGTGCGGCTCGCGGCTCAAGCAGCAGTACATCTGCCCGCGCGAGGACAACATCGTCGTCCCCCGCGACGAGATGGTGAAAGGCTACGAGTTCGCCAAGGACCGCTACGTGACCTTCACTCCCGACGAGCTCAAGTCGCTGGAGGAGAAGTCGACGCAGCAGATCGAGATCGCCGAGTTCGTCCCGGCCTCGAAGATCGACCCCATCTATCTCGACAAGCCCTACTACCTCGGTCCCGAGCAGGGCGCCGACCGCGCCTACCGGCTGCTCGCGGAAGCGATGCGCAAGAGTGGGCGCACGGCCCTGGCCCGCTACGCGGCGCGGGGCAAGCAGTACCTGGTGCAGATCCGTCCGCTGTCCGAAGGCGGCCTGGTCATGCAGACGCTCCTCTACGCGGATGAGGTCCGGTCCTTCTCCGAGGTGCCGCTGGAGAGCGGCGAGGTGAAACCACAGGAACTGGCGCTGGCGCAGCAGATCATCGACCAGATCTCCACCGAGGAATTCCAGCCGCAGAAGTACGAGGACGACGTGCGCAAGCGGATCGAGGCGCAGGTCCAGCGCAAGGTCGAGGGGCAGGAGATCCAGGCGGAGCCGGAGCGGCCGCCGACGCAGATCATCGACCTGATGGAAGCGCTTAAGGCTTCGCTGGCGGCGAAGGGGCTCGGGCCTGCGCAGCAGGAAGCCGCCGCGCCTGCCGTCGAGGCGGCGCCGGCGCGCAAGCCGGCGAAGCGGGCCCCGCGCGAGGTCAAGACGGCGAAGTCCAAGGCCGGCAAGTAGCCGGCCGCAGCGGGGCGACCTAGCTTCCCAGAGGGGGAGCGATGGGTTTTTGCGTGCTGCCGCCGCCGAGGCTCGGCGGTCGTCGCCTGGGTGTCACGGCGCTGCTCGTCCTCGGGGCGTGCCAGTCGCGCCATCTTCCGGCTGTCATTGCCGAACCGATCTCCATCTCGCCCCAGGATGCCGAGGTGCAGGCTGGCGGCACCGTCCTCTTCAAGGTGACGGGCGAAGGACCGGTCGCCTGGTCGCTTGCCGAGGGTGCAGCCGGCGGTGCGATCGCGCTCGACGGCAGGTATACGGCGCCCGCAGCGGCGGGGACCTTTCATGTCATCGCCGCTCGCGCCGGGGCGCGGGCGACAGCGGCGGTGCGGGTCGCCGCCTCCCCGATCAGGGTGGCGTTGAGCCCCGCGGCGGCCGATCTCGAAACGGGCGGACATCGGCAGTTCACCGCCTCGGTTAGCGGCGCGGACCCGCGGGTCTCCTGGGCGGTGGAGGAAGGAGCAAGGGGCGGCACCGTCAACGACAGCGGCCTCTACCTCGCCCCGCAGGCGCCGGGCAGGTATCACCTGGTCGCGGCCAGCGTGGCCGACCCGTCGCGCACCGCCGGGGCAGAGATCGTCGTCTCGGCCTCCGCCGTCCGCGCCGTGCCCTCGACGCTGACCCTCTCGCCGCTCGCCGCCACGCTGGGCCGCGGCGCGACGCTGCGGTTTTCCGCCGGCACCCCGGGGGCACAGGACGGCGCGGTGATCTGGTCGAGCGACTGCGGGGCCATCGAGCCGGACGGGACCTTCCGGGCGCCGGGACAGGACGGCGTCTGCACGGTGGTCGCGCGCAGCGCTGCCGATCCGGCGCAGGCCGCCAGCGCCGCCGTCGCCATCGAGGCGGAGATCGGCATCGCCCCCTCCGCCGTCACCCTGCGCGCGGGGGGGCGGGTCTCGTTCCACGGAAGCTTTGACTTCGCCCTGCGGGAGGGCGCCGCCGGCGGCAGCATCACGCCCGCCGGCCTCTACCAGGCGCCGGCCGACGCGGGCGGAACCTTCCACGTCACCAGCGGCGCCGCGGTCGCGACCGTCACCGTGCTCCCGCCCGATCTGGTCGACCGCGGCGGACCGGTGGCCCCCGCGACCCGGACCTTCGCAGTCTTCTGGGGCGATCCGGGCGCCTGGTCCGGCGACCTCCGCTCCACGCAGGAGGATCTGCTGCGCGGTCTCGACGGCAGCGCCTATCTCGGTCTCGCCGACCAGTACCTGCGCGGCGCCGTCGCGACCACGCGGTTCGGCGGCAGCTTCACCGACCTCTCGCCGCCACCGGCTTCGCCCGGCCAGGCGGACGCGCAGTCGATCGGCGCCGAGGCCTGCAACGCCTTGCGCACGGGCGGAGTGACGCCGGCCGAGGGAGACTGGGTGGTGGTGTACGGCGGGGCGGAGTTGACGCCTGCGCCCGGGTTCTGCGCCTGGCACTCGTACTTCAACTGCGGCGGCGCGGCGCTGCTCATCGCCTTCGTTCCCAACGTCACCGGCTCCTTCGGCTGCCTCAACCTCGGCGGACCCGGCGACTGCAACTCCGCCTCGGCCGAGGCCAACGCCACCGCCTCGCTCACCGCCCACGAGCTGCTCGAGTCCATCACCGACCCCTTCGTCAGCACCTGGACCGACGACGCCGGCAAGGAGCTGGCCGACAAGTGCGAGGGAGAGCCGCGCTGCGTGGCGCTCTCCTCCGGCAGCTTCGTGCTCCAGGCGGCCTATTCGAACGCCGCCCACGCCTGCGCTCCTTGAGCCCGCCGCGGGTCCGTGTCATTCCTGCTCGCGATGAGCGGCTACGGCGCGCGCGAGGTGGCGAAGATGCTGGGCCTCTCCGTGGGCCAGGTGCGCTCCTACGTGCGCGCCGGGTTCCTCGAGCCTTCGCGCGGGCCGCGCGGCGCCTTGCGCTTCTCCTTCCAGGACCTGGTGCTGCTGCGGACCGCGCAGGGCCTCGTCTCCGCCCGCATCGCCCCGCGGCGCGTCCGCAGCGCGCTGCGCAAGCTCAAGGAGCAGCTTCCGGTCGGGCGGCCGCTGCGGGCCGTTCACATCCACGCGGAGGGCGACCGCATCGTCGTCGGCGACGGGCAGGCGCAGTGGAGCCCGGAGTCGGGCCAGGTCCTCTTCGACTTCGGCACCCGCGAGCTGGCCCGGAAAGTCGCCCCCCTCCACCAGCGCGCGCGGGAAGGCGACGCCTCCGACTGGTACGAGCGCGCCTGCGATCTGGAGGAGTCCGCGCCGGACGACGCCCGCGACGCCTACCTGCGCGCCCTCGAGCTCGATCCCGACCACGCCGACGCCCACGTCAACCTCGGCCGCCTGCTGCACGAGGCCGGCGATCCGCGCGGCGCCGCCAACGAGTACCGCAGGGCCATCGAGCTGCGCCCCGACAGCGTCATCGCCCTCTTCAACCTCGGCGTGGCGCTGACCGACCTGCGCATGCCGGACGAGGCCATCCTCGCCTATCGCACGGCGCTGGCGGCGGACCCGGGCTGCGCCGACGCCCACTACAACCTCGCGCATCTCTACGAGCTGCGCGGCGAGGCGGCCCCGGCGCTGCGTCACCTGCGCACCTATCGCAAGCTGGTGCAGGCGTGATCCACGTCGGGACCAGCGGCTACAACTACGAGGCGTGGAGGGGCAGCTTCTATCCGGAGGATCTGCCGGGGAAGAAGATGCTCTCCTATTACGGGTCGCAGCTCTCCACCGTTGAAATCAATTACTCCTTCTATCGGAAGCCGACGCCGAAGATCCTGCAGAACTGGTCGGCGCAGGTGCCCGCCGGCTTCCGCTTCGCGCTCAAGGCCTGGCAGCGCATCACCCACCAGAAGCGGCTCAAGGACTGCAGCGAGTTCGTCACCGCCTTTGCCGAGGTGGCCCGCGCGCTCGGGGGACAGCTGGCGCCGGTCCTCTACCAATTGCCGCCGAATCTAAAGGCCGACCTCCCCCTGCTGCGCGAGTTCCTGCTCCAGCTTCCGCGCGACCTGCGCGCCGCCTTCGAGTTCCGCCACCCCAGCTGGCTGTGCGACCAGACCTACGCCGCGCTCGGCGACGCCGGGGCCGCGCTCTGCATCGCGGAAAGCGAGGATCTCTCGACGCCTTTGGTGCGGACCGCGCCCTTCGGCTACTTCCGCCTGCGCCGCCTCGACTACGGCGACGCCGACCTGCGCCAATGGGCCGGCGCCGTGCAGGAGGGCTTCGCCGAAGACGTCTTCGTCTACTTCAAGCACGAGGACGAGGCGCGCGGTCCGGCCTTCGCCCGCGCCTTCCTGCCGCTCCTTTCAGGGGACTCTCATGGATAAGCCGCAAGCCGAACTCTCCCTCGAACAGCTGATTGGCTGGGACGGCCTCCTGCACGACGACGAGCGCCAGGTGCGGGCGAGCGTGCGCCGCCTCGTCTCCGAGCGCTTCCTGCCGCGCATTGTCGGCGATTACGAAGCCGGCCGATTCGCCACCGAGCTGGTTACGGAGCTGGCCAAGGTCGGGCTCCTGGGCGCCAACCTCGAAGGCTACGGCTGCGCCGGCATGGGCTCCGTCGCCTATGGCCTCGCCTGCCACGAGCTGGAGACCTGCGACTCCGGGCTGCGCTCGTTCGTCTCGGTGCAGACCAGCCTCGCCATGTACGCCATCCACCGCTTCGGCTCCGCGGCGCAGAAAGAGCGCTGGCTCCCGGAGATGGCGGCGGGCCGCGCGGTGGGTTGCTTCGGGCTCACCGAGCCGAACCACGGCTCCGACCCCGCCGGCATGGAGACCCGCGCCGAGCGCGACGGCGCCGGCTGGATCCTCACCGGGCGCAAGCTCTGGATCACCAACGCGCAGATCGCGCACCTGGCCATCGTCTGGGCGCGCACCGGCGAAGGCGTGCGCGGCTTCATCGTCGAGCGGGGCGCAGCGGGCTTCGCCGCCGAGGAGATCCCGCACAAGCTCTCGATGCGGGCGTCGGTGACCGGCGGACTCCTCCTCGAGGGCGTGCGCGTTCCCGAGGAGAACCGGCTGCCCGGCGCGTCGGGCCTGAAGGCGCCCCTCGCCTGCCTCGACAACGCCCGCTTCGGGGTGGCTTGGGGCGTGCTGGGCGCGGCCCGCGCCTGCCTCGAGATCGCGCTCCAGTACGCCTGCGACCGCAAGCAGTTCGGCGTGCCCATCGCCGCCAAGCAGTTGGTGCAACTTGAATTGGCAGACATCGCCACCGAGGTCGTCAAGGCCTCGCTGCTGGCGCTCCACTATGGGCGGCTCAAGGAAGCGGGCCGGCTGCATCCGGCGCAGACCAGCCTGCTCAAGCGCAACAACTGCCGCATCGCGCTCGAGGCCGCCCGCCGCTGCCGCGCGGTGCTGGGCGCCAACGGCGTCGCCGGCGACTTCCACATCCTGCGCCACGCCGCCAACCTGGAATCGACCTTCACCTACGAGGGCACCGACCAGATCCACACGCTCTCGATCGGGCGCGCCCTCACCGGCTCCTCCGCCTTCTGAATCGTTTGCCTCGCCGCAGCAACTGAGGAGTCATGCGCTACTTCGAGGACTTCAGCGAAGGCCAGGTGTTCGAGCTCGGCGAGGAGGGGATCAGCGAGCCCGAAATCCTCGAGTTCGCCCGCCGCTACGATCCGCAGTCCTTCCACATCGACCCGGAGGCGGCCCGCAGCAGCCTCTTCGGCGGGCTCATCGCCAGCGGCTGGCAGACCTGCTCCATCTATATGAGCCTGATGGTGCGCGGCCTCCTCCAGGACGCGGCCAGCCTCGGCTCGGCGGGCATCGACGAGCTGCGCTGGCTGAAGCCGGTGCGCCCCGGCGACAGGCTGCGGGGTCGGCTGACCATCACCTCGGTGAAGCCGTCTGCGCGGCACCCGGAGCGGGGCACGGTCTTCACGCTGGGGGAGCTGTTCAACCAGACGGGGGAGCGGGTCATGTTCGTGCGGTCGTCGGGGATGTTCGGGCGGCGGGCGGCGAGGGGGACGGCGGCTCCAGAGGAAAAATAAAAGGGCCTCCTCGACGAACTCCCAGCACCGCGGCGCCAGCTTTCGCGACGCCGCGTCCTCTCCGCCCAGCGCCGCGCCCAGCTCGAGAAAGCGCATCTCTGTCCGGCGAAGTCGCGCGCCCGGTAACGCTCCAGCGCCTCGCGGTGCAGCGCGATGGCCTGGAGCACAGGCGCGCCGACCTCGCCCTGCTCCCCGGCCAGCCCCTCGAGGCGGCTGTTAAAATCAGGGGAGGAGTTCGATGCGGGAGATAGGGTGAATCTCAGCCCAGCCGAAGCCGGTGTCAATCACGTAGGCGCCAGTGATGCGGACGCGGTCGCCGACTTTGGGGATGGCGAGATCGGAATGGAAGCCGGCGCACGCGGATGTGGCGTGCGGATCAATGGGCGGATGGTCGCAGACGATCTCGGCGATGAGCATGCGCCGCCCATGTATGGCGTTCACCAGGTTGAGGACGGTGCGGTCGTCGGGAACGAGGGCAATGTGCACGTCACCGTCAGTGTTGAAGGGGTGGACGGAGACGACGCGTCCCGGGACGGCGGTGCAGGGCTCGATCAGGCGCAGCCGGGCACTTTCATAAGTACGGAGCCAGAGGTCGGCGCTGCAGATTGCGGCGGGCAGGGAGATGGGTGCGCGTCCGGGATAGCGTAGTTTGGCCGCGACAAGCAGGACGATCAGGAAGGCGAAGAACCCGAGGACGAGTTGGGAGCGACGGGACACGCCTCTAGTTTATGCGATGCCGCAGGCGCGGCATTCAAACCCACCCGTCAAGAAAGTACAGGTGGGGACAAACCCGCCTGCGGCCGCAAGGACGAGAGCGCTTGATCTATTTCAGCCCGCGTGCTCCGCCAGGCACCGGCGACGACCAGGCCCAGGCAGAGCGCTACTTCTCGCCCTCGCCGATCTTTGCCCGCGTCTTCAGCTCGGCGATGGAGCGGCGGATGTCGCCCTTGTCGCCGGCGCCGGGCGCGAGCTGCAGGTACTTCTGATAGGCCCGCAGCGCCTGCGCGTCGTTGCCTTGCATCGCATACGCCATGCCCATGCCGCGGAAGGCGACCGGCAGCGCCGCCTCGTTCTCGAGCGCGGCGTGGAAGCTCGCCAGCGCTTCGTCGGCGTTGCCTTTCTCCAGCGCGGCCTCGCCGCGGCGCACCTGGGAGACGGCGACCGCGTGCATGAGCTGGGCTTGGGTGACCTCGGGCCGGCGACGCCTGGCCGGCGCGGTCTCGGCGGACGGCGCGGCGCCGGCGTCGGGTGGAGAAGCGACGGCGGACGGACCGGCGTCCGCGTCGGTGGGGGCGGACTTCTCGGCGGCGGCCGCCGCCGGGGCAGACTTGTCCGCGGCGGGGGCAGACTTGTCGGCGGCCGGCGGGGCAGAGTTGTCGGCTGCGGCCGGAGCCGGGGTGGACTTCTCGGCTGCGCCGGGAGCCGGGGCAGACTTCTCGGCTGCGCCGGGAGCCGGGGCAGACTTCGCCGCGGGCGGAGTTCCGGCGGCTGGCGCGGGCGCCTCTGGCACCGCCGCGGCAACAGGCGAGTCGGCGGGCAACGGCCTCGCGCCCTGCGCCTGCTCGCCGGGCGCGGACCGCGGGGCAGAGATGAACCCCAGCGCCCAGCCCCCCCCCACCACCGCCACCGCCGCCAGCAGTCCCGCGAGCAGCGCCGGCCCGACCACCCCGGGCGCGGCCGGCCGCTGCAGGCGCTGCTGCCCGGCCTGGAAGCGGTCGAGTTGCTCCATCGCCTGCCGCTGCGACGCGTCCAGCTTCGCCTGCGCCTTGCCGAGCTGCGCCACCTGCCCCTCGAGCTGGGCCAGCTTCTCGATGATGCGCGCCACCGCCTCCTTCTCCGGCGGCGGGCGCATCCAGCGCGTCCTCAGCGCCGCGAAGATGTTGCGCTCGCCCTCGGCGGGAGGCCGCGGCTGCACGCCTTCCAGCGCGTCGTGCAGCTGGGTCAGGTCGCCAAACCGCTCCCGCCGGTCGGGAGCCAGGGCCATGCGGATGATGTCGCCGAGCGGCCCGGTGAGCTCCGCCGGATTGCCCGGCGGCACGTGCCCGGTGAGCAGCTCGAAGCCGAGCGCGCCGGCGGCGTAGACCTGCACCCGGGGCTCGCTCTTGCGCGGCGCATCGCTGGCGAGCAGCTCGGGCGCCAGGTAGCCGGGCTCGGGCTCGGGGGCCTGGTCGTCGAAGGCGCCGAGGTGCAGCCCGCCCGTGTCGTCGATCTGCACCAGCCGCGCGCGCAGCGTCGACCCCTGCGCCGCCGCCAGCCGGAGCGCTGCCGCGAAGAGCACCGCCGCCTCGTTGGGCGGAAGCCTCTGCCGCGCCGTGCGCACTTTTTCCAGGATCTCGTAGACGTTGGTCATGGTCGCTGCATCTACTGTATCTTCCTTTGCGAGCCAGCCGCAGGAGAGTTCATGTCGATGTCGTTATTGGAGCAGCTCAAGGCTGTCACCGTGGTGGTGGCCGACTCGGGCGACATCCACTCCATCCGCAAGTTCACCCCGCGCGACGCCACCACCAACCCCTCGCTGATCACCGCCGCCGCGCAGATGCCCGAATACCAGGACGTGGTCCGCGCCGCCCTCGACTGGGCGCGCCGGGAGGCCCCCAAAGGCGCCAGCCGGGAGATCATCTGCGCGCTGGCGGTCGACCGGCTCTCGGTCGAGTTCGGCCTGCGCATCCTCGCCATCGTGCCCGGCCGCGTCTCCACCGAGGTCGATGCGCGGCTGTCGTTCGACACGCCGAGGCTGCTGGAGAAGGCGCGCTTCCTCATCGGCCTCTACGAGGCGGCGGGCGCCAGGCGCGATCGCATCCTCATCAAGCTGGCCTCCACCTGGGAAGGCATCCGCGCCGCAGAGCAGCTGGAGAAGGAAGGCATCCACTGCAACCTCACCCTGCTCTTCGGCATGCACCAGGCGGTGGCCTGCGCCGAGGCGGGCGTCACGCTCATCTCGCCCTTCGTCGGGCGCATCCTCGACTGGTACCTGAAAGACACCGGGCGCAGCGAATACGAGGCGGAGGAGGATCCGGGCGTGGTCTCGGTCACCCGCATCTACAACTATTACAAGAAGTACGGCTACCCGACCGAGGTGATGGGCGCCTCGTTCCGCAACGTCGGCGAGATCCTCGAGCTGGCCGGCTGCGACCTGCTCACCATCGCGCCCAAGCTCCTCTCCGAGCTGGCCAGCTACGGCGGCGACCTCGAGCGCAAGCTCGACCCGCGCCACGCGGGCGGCCTGCAGGCCGAGAAGCTGCACCTCGACGAGGCCGCCTTCCGCGAGGAGCACGAGAAGGACCGGATGGCGAAGGACAAGCTCGCCGAGGGCATCGACGGCTTCACCAAGGCGCAGGTGACCCTGGAGGCGATGCTGCTCGAGCGGATGAAGGGCGACTCGTCGAAGGCAGCGCACGACCTCTTCCGCGTCTTCGACCTCGACGGCGACGGGTTCATCACCCGCGAGGAGTGGGCGGGCACCGACGCCGTCTTCGACGCCCTCGACGTCAACGGCGACGGGCGCATCACGCCCGAGGAGATGGGCGCCGGGCTGGGCGCGGCTTTCCTGCTGCAGGCGGCCGCGCACCGTTGACGAATGGGCGGTCCAACGGACCTCTGGTAGATGGCCCGGGTCCTTCTCCGGGAGCCATCCTTCGTGAAGCGGATCTCTGCCCTTCGCCGCAGACCTATCCGCAGATCCCCAAGCAGGTGAATCGCTGGTCGCAGGCGGAGGAAGGGTTCGTCGGCAAGGGCGAGGCGGTGGTGTACAGCGCCGACGTGCAGCCCGGCACCTACGTCTTCGCGCTCTCTCCCGATCCGTCGGCGCCGGGCAGCGACGGGGATCTCCGGGTGCGCGCCGGCTCCATGCCGACGCCGGACCCGGCCTACAAGTGCAAGAGCTACCTGGCCCACACCAACGAGCGCTGCAAGCTGACGGTGACGGCGCCGCAGAAGATTTACTTCACCGTGACCGGCGACGCGGCCGGGGCGCAGTCGCACTTCTAGGACCGGCTGCCGGCACTTTGCGCTTTGTTTCACGGCGCACCGCGCGATTGACAGCGCCCACGCGGGCGTTAGGTTCCTTGCCAGCGTGAGGCATTTCGCCCACGCGTAAATCCCCGCCGGGCGCGATCAGCCCCGGCGAGTTGGAGGCAGCACATGCACCCAGGCATGATGTGGTGGTGGAAGCGCGCGCGCAGGCACGGCTGCGAAGGTGGTCCGATGCACGCGGGCGGGCACGAAGGCGGCGGCGAAGCAGCGCACGCCGGCGGCGAAGGCGGCTGGCAGGCCGGTCCGTGGGGACACCACGGCGGCGGCGGCGACGACTTCGGCGGAGGCGGCGCCTTCGGCGTGCGCAGGCCGCTGCGGTTTCTCGCCTACAAGCTGAACCTCAGCGAGGAGCAGGTGGCGCAGCTGGCCAAGGTCCTCGACGAGCTCAAGACCGAGCGGGCCCAGGCGGCGGTGGACGATCGCCGCACGGTGGCCGCGTTCGCCGATGCCTTGGGCCTGGAGAAGTTCGACGAGGCCAAGGCGAAGGAAGGCGGCGGGCTGCGGGTCAAGAGCGCCGAGCGGCTGCGCGACGCGGTGGTCGCGGCGCTCGGCAGGATCCACGGGCTGCTCGACTCCGGGCAGCGGGCGCAGCTCGCCTACCTGATCCGGACGGGCGTGCTGTCGATCTGAAAGCAGGCTTCAGGTTTCAGGGAAAAGCCTGAGGCCTGACCGCTGCGGCGGGCGCCGGCATGCAATCGCCGGCGCCTGCCAGTTCGTTTGAGCGAACTACTTCGCGGCCGACCGCGTGCAGGTGTCTTCCCGCAGCGGCTTGCCGTCCATCTCGAGGACGCCGTCGTAGCCGTTCTCACCTTTCTTGTTGATGGTGTGGCGGAGCGTCATCTTCTGGCCCTGCCGCATCATCTCGCCGTCGAAGACCAGCTTGTCGCCGTCCCAGCCCTTGCTGGTGAAGTGAGTCATGCCGCCGGGCTGGAAGTCATAGCGCTGGTACTGCGTGCCATCCCAGCCGGCGAAGCCCTCGAACAGCTCCTTGCCCTTGGCGGGGCCGTCGGTGGCGGTGCCCTTCACCTGCATCCAGAAGCCGCCCAGCTCCATCTTGAACTCGATGCGGCTGGCGACTTTCATTTCCGGCCCCATCGGGCTGGCGTGCATCTGTCCCGCGCAGCTCCAGGTGCCGACGAACCACTGCTCGGCCTTCATCTCCGGGCCGGGCTTCGCCATCGGCGGCATGCCCGCGGGCGCGGCCGGCTTCTCCTCGGCAAAGACGGCGCCCGCGGCCAGGACTGCCATTCCAATGAATCGCTTCATGTGTGTCCCCCTTCGGCTGGTTACTTCAAGAGGTCATTCTCATACTTGCCGGCCGCCAGCACGTGGTCGGCGACGCTCTTGATCTCCTCGTCGTTGTTGCGCCCGGTCCCGGCGCGCAGGTTGGCGCGGATGCGGTGGCGCGCGTCCGAATAGAAGGCAAAGGTCATGTTCAATTCATTGGTGCAGCTCGAAAGGCCGCGGGTCTCGATCAGCCGGGTGGTGCGGGCGATGGTGGCGCAGAGTGCTAACAGATCAATGGCCACGTCGGCGATGCGCGAGACGGCCAGCTGCTTCTCCACCACCTCGCGCCCGTGGCGCCGCAGCACCGTCTCGCAGAGCGCGGCCAGCCCCTGCACGGCGTCCTCGACGTAGGCCACCTGCTCGCGCATCGACTCGTGCGCCTTGGTGATCTGGGTGCGGCCATACGGCACCGTCTGCTTGGCCTTGCGCACCGCGTACTCGCGCAAGAGGCCGAAGCTCTTGATGGGGTCGGTCAGGCTCCCCGCCAGCTCCTTGCCCAGCCCCTTGAGGTATTCGCCC
>JAYWAJ010000045.1:0-2810 GCA_043782525.1 Deltaproteobacteria bacterium
GAGGTCGGGCATCGACCCGCAGCGCCGCGCCGAGACGCTCAGCGTCGAGGAGTTTGCCGCGGTCGAGCGCGCGCTCCCGCCGCCGGCTGCCTAGGTCGCGTACTGCGCGATGCCGTTGCCGAAGGACCAGTTCTCCTTGGTGACCTCCACCAGGCTGATGAGCACGTCTTCGGGGCGCACGCCGGGCGCCTCCTGCAGCAGCCCGGCGATGCGCGCGTAGAGCGCCTTCTTCGCCTCCAGCGTGCGGCCGGCGTTGAGGGTGATCTGGATGAAGACGACGCCGTCGGTGCGGGCGATGCCGAGGTAGGAAGGATCGTAGACCAGCCCCTCCGCGTCGTGCTCGGTGACCACCTGGAACTTGTCCAGCTCGGGAACCTTGATGGTCTCCACCATGGCGCGGTGGACGGCGTCGGACAGCTGGCGGCGGAACTGGGGGGTCGTGCCCTGGCGCAGGGCGATGCGGACGAGTGGCATGAGCTGAGGATGCCGGGCGCTAGGTCTGGGTGCGCAGGTGGAACGACTTGCGCCGGGTCACGCCGAGAAAGCCGTACTTCGAGAGCGTCATCCCCTTGCCGGTGTCCTTCACGCCCGTCCACGGCAGGAGCGGGTCGAGCGAGTCGCAGCGGTTCATGAAGAAGGTGCCCGTCTCGATCTGCGCCCCCACCCGGAAGGCGCGCTCCTGGTCGCGGGTCCAGATGGCCGCGGTCAGGCCGTAGGGGCTGTCGTTCATGAGGCGGACGGCCTCGTCGTCGTCGGCCACCCGCTGCACGCCGACGATGGGCCCGAAGCTCTCCTCGACCATCAGCCCGTGCATGGCGTGGGTCGCCTCGACCACCAGGCAGGGATCGAAGAAGCGCCCCCGGCCTTTGCCGTCGCGGATGGGCGCGCCGCCGCAGAGGACGCGGCCGCCCTTGGCGCGGGCCTCGGCCACCTGCGCGGCCAGCTTCTGCGGCGCGTCGGGCTGCGCCATCGGACCCATCGAACTGGAGGCTTCCAGCGGATCGCCCAGCCGGTACTTGCGCACTTCGGCGAGGGCGCCTTCGACGAAGCGGTCGTAGAGCGAGGCGTGGACGTAGATGCGCTCGATGCCGCAGCAGCTCTGGCCGGCGTTGTAGAAGGCGCCGTCGACAATGTTGGCGATGGCGTGATCGAGGTCGGCGTCGGGGGCGACGTAGGCGGGATCCTTGCCGCCCAGCTCGAGGCCGACGTCGATGAACCGCTTGGCGCCCTCGCGGTAGACCTCGTGGCCGCCGCGCACCGAGCCGGTGAAGCTGACGAAGCCGATCTCGGGCCGCGCGATGATCTGCGCGCAGACCTCGTGGGCGGCGTCGACAGCGACCACCAGATTCTCCGGCGCGCCGGCCTTCTCGAAGGCGCGGGCGAAGGCGTCGCCGCAGAGCGCGGTCCGGTTGGCGCTCTTGATGATCACCGCGTTGCCCGCCAGCACCGAGGGCACCACCACGTTGACCGTGATCAGCAGCGGATAGTTCCAGGCGCTGATGTCGAAGACCACGCCCACCGGCTCGTGCCGGATGAAGCGGGTGAAGCCCGGCACGGGCGGCAGCGGCTCGTCGCGCAGGGCCTCGGACGCCAGCGACATCATGGTGCGGGCGCGGAAGAGCGCGGTCTTCACCTCGCCCCGCGACTGGGAGAGCGGCTTGCCCATCTGCTGGGTGACCTCGCGGGCGATGCGCTCCGCGTCCTTCTCGAACTCGAGGCAGAAGCGCTCGCAGAGGGCGAGGCGCTCCGGGAGGGGCACCCGGGTCCACTGCTTGTGGGCGCGGAAGGCGCGGGAGACGAGGCCTTCCACCTCGGAAGAGGCGAGCAGCGGCCGCTCGGCGACGGTCTCGCCGGTGTAGGGATTGTCGATGCGGTGGGTGTCCATGGTGGCTCCGGGAAGGCGCTTGGCGGTGGGCCCGAGGATGCGTCGCCATCCCGGGCGGCGCAAACCGATTCGCCCGGAAATGTCAATGCTGCAACCCCTGCGCGTTTGTGCTGATCTCCGCGCCCTCGTGGAGGAGCGGGCTCGGCGCGCGGCCCGGAGCATGAATGGATCCGAAGCACCGCTACATCGTCGTCGAAGGTCCGATCGGCGTGGGCAAGACGACGCTCACCCGCGCGCTCTCCCAGCGCTTCGCCGCGCGCACCGTCTTCGAGATCGTCGAGGAGAATCCCTTCCTGGCCCATTTCTACCAGGACCGGAACAAGTTCGCCTTCCAGACCCAGCTCTTCTTTTTGCTCTCGCGCTTCAAGCAGCAACAGGATCTGTTCCAGCAGGATCTCTTCTCGCAGGTGACGGTCAGCGACTATCTCTTCGCCAAGGACCGGATCTTCGCCTCGATCACGCTGGACCCCAACGAGCTCACCCTCTACGAGCGCATCTACCAGATGCTGGGGCCGCGGGTGATGAAGCCGGACCTGGTCATCTACCTACAGGCGCGGCTCGACGTGCTGCATGCCCGCATCAAGAAGCGGGGGCGCGACTTCGAGCGCAAGTTCGACTCCGACTACCTGGCGGAGTTGTCGCGGACCTACAACGACTTCTTCCACCGCTACGACGAGACGCCGCTGCTCATCATCAACACCAGCGACCTCGACTTCGTCGACAGCGAGGAGGACTTCGAGGAGCTGATCCGCGCCATCTCCGCCATCAAGCACGGCACCCACTTCTACCAGCCGATGGGCACGCGGGTGTGACGGCGCGCTCCTAGAGCCAATGCCGATCAGGTAGCGATGTCAGACCCCACTGCCATGGTGGTTTTCAGGAGGCACCATGGCTCTGAGGCTGAGTGACCGCTACGCAGACCGGC
>JAYWAJ010000046.1:0-19451 GCA_043782525.1 Deltaproteobacteria bacterium
GGCGGGATGCGCACCAAGAGCTCGATCATGCTCGGTCTCGGCGAGACCCGCGACGAGGTGCGGACGGCGATGCGCGACCTGCGCGCGGTCGACTGCGACATCCTCACCCTCGGCCAGTATCTCAGACCCTCGGAGAAGCATCTCGCCGTCGAGGAGTGGGTGCGGCCCGAAGTCTTCGCCGAGCTGGAGCAGGAAGGCCTCGCCCTCGGCTTCAAGTTCGTCGCCGCGGGACCCCTGGTGCGGTCGAGCTACAAGGCGGGGGAGTTCTTCGTGAAGAACTGGGCAGCCCCGGAGCGCCGTGGAGCGGCGGGGATCCGATAGTCATGCCGGAGTGGAACATCATTCAGGCGGTCAACGACGCCCTGCGCCTCGAGATGCGCCGCGACCCGCGCGTGGTGGTGCTGGGCGAGGACGTGGGCAAGTTCGGCGGCGTCTTCCGGGCCACGCTGGGCCTGGTGGAAGAGTTCGGACCCGACCGGGTCATCGACACGCCGCTGGCGGAGGCGGGCATCATCGGCGCCGCCATCGGCATGGCCATGTACGGGCTGCGTCCCGTCCCCGAGATCCAGTTCAGCGACTTCATCTTCCCCGCCTTCGACCAGATCGTGAACGAGCTGGCGAAATTGCGCTACCGCAGCGGCGGGCAATATTCGGCGCCGGTGGTGATCCGCACGCCGGTGGGCGGCGGCATCAAGGGCGGGCACTACCACTCGCAGTCGCCCGAGGCGCTCTTCATCCATACGCCGGGGCTCCAGGTCATCTGCCCGTCGAATCCGTACGACGCCAAGGGACTGCTCTTGAGCGCCATGCGCCAGGACGACCCGGTCATCTTCATGGAGCCCAAGCGCGTCTACCGGGCGGCCCGCGGCGACGTTCCCGAGGGCGACTACACGGTGCCCATCGGCAAAGCCAGCGTCGTCCGCGCCGGGAGCGGCATGACCGTGCTCGCCTGGGGCGCCATGTTCCACGAGGCGGAGAAGGCGGTCGGCGAATCGCCGGAGCTGGACGCGGAGCTGATCGATCTGCGGACGCTGTGGCCGCTCGACATCGACGCCATCGTCGGCAGCGTGAAGAAGACCGGGCGCTGCGCCATCGTGCAGGAGGCGCCGCGCACCGCGGGGTTCGCGGCGGAGATCAGCGCGCAGATCCAGGAGCGCTGCTTCGGATACCTGGAAGCGCCCACCGCCCGCATCACCGGCTGGGACGTCCCGTTCCCGTACACCCTGGAAAATGATTACCTGCCGCTCGCGCCGCGAATCGTGCAAAGGCTGCGCGAGCTCGCTGCTTACCAGCCCTAACCAAGGTCAACCACCATGGCCCAGTTCGAGTTCAAGCTGCCGGACATCGGCGAAGGCGTCGTCGAGGGCGAGATCGTCAAGTGGCTGGTGAAGCCCGGCGACCAGATCGTCGAGGACCAGCCGCTGGTCGAGGTCATGACCGACAAGGCGACGGTGACCATTCCTTCGCCGCGCAAGGGCAAGGTCCTCCAGGTGGTCGGCAAGGAGGGCGACATCGCCAAGGTGCACGGCACGCTGGTGATCCTCGAGGTCGAGGGCGCGGGCGGCGCCTCGCACGGCACGCCCAGCACGGGGACGCCGGCGCAGGCGGCGCCCAGCATCGCCGCCGACAAGGCTGGACAGCCCGCGCCGCTGCAGAACAAAGAGGCCCCGCGGCCGGGCGCTTCGCAGGGCGCGCAGCAGTCGCACGCGGGCGCGCCGGCGCAGGGCCCAGAGGCCAACGCCAACGGCGACGAGCGCAAAGTGCTGGCGACGCCGGTGACCCGCCGGATGGCGCGGGAGATGGGCGTCGACCTGGCGCAGCTGCAGGGCAGCGGGCCGCAAGGCAGGGTGATGAAGGCCGACGTCCTCGCGCATTCGACCCAGCCGCCCGCGGCGCAGCGCCCTCCGCCGCCGCGCGCCGAAGCGCTGCAGCAGGATGAGGTCCGTCCCCTGCGCGGGCTGCGCAAGAGCATCGCCAGGAGCATGGTGCAGAGCCACAGCTACGTGGTGCCCTTCACCTTCGTGGAGGAGTGCGACACGGGGGCGCTGACGGCCATGCGCGAGCGCATCAACGCGGGCCTGGTGAAGCGCGGCGACCCCAGGCTCAGCTACCTGCCCTTCATCGCCAAGGCGCTCCTGCGCGGGTTCGCCAAGCATCCCGAGCTCAACGCGGTGATGGACGAGGAGAAGCAGGCGCTCGTCGTCAAGAAGGACGTCAACCTCGGCTTCGGCGCCGCCACCGACAACGGGCTCACCGTCTTCGTGGTCAAGGACATCGCGCACCGTTCGCTGCGCGAGATCGGGGCGGAGATCGAGCGCCTCGCCGCCGCCGCCCGCGAGAACAAGCTGCAGCTGCCGGATCTGCAGGGCTCGACCTTCACCGTCACCAGCCTGGGCAAGGACGGCGGCCTGATGGCGACGCCCGTCGTCAAGCATCCCGAGGTGGCCATCCTCGGCATCCACAAGATCAAGGAGTACGCGAAGCCGGTGAAGCTGCCCTCCGGCGAAGTGCAGGTCGAGATCGCCGAACGGATGAACCTCTCCTGCTCGTTCGACCACCGCGTCATCGACGGCCACATCGGCGCCGCCTTCCTCTATGAAGTGATCCGCGCGCTGGAGAGCCCCGAATTGTTGCTGGTCGACTGCTGCTGAGGCAGTCTCCGGGGCATGGCCTCCGCCGCGCATGCCCTCGTGCTCCTCATCGCGCTCGAGCACGTCTACATCCTCGTGCTGGAGATGTTCCTCTGGAAGACGCGGGCGCGGCGCCTCTTCGGGATGACCGTCGAGGAGGCCGAGGCGACCGCGGTGCTGGCCAAGAACCAGGGCCTCTACAACGGCTTCCTCGCGGCAGGCCTCGTCTGGGCCGACCTCTCCCAGTCCGACTTCGCGCCGCGGGCCATCTTCTTCCTCGCCTGCGTGCTCTGCGCCGGCGTCTACGGCGCGGCCACCGCCAACAAGCGCATCCTCTTCGTGCAGGCGCTCCCGGCGGCGGTGGCGCTCGTCGTGCTGGGGCTCAGCCTGCGCTGACGCCGGCGCGCTGCAGCTCCGCCGCGAGCCGGCCCGAGAGCGCGCACCCCAGCATCTTGAAGTCGGCGCGGAAGCTCCAGAGCGGGTGCTGGAAGGTCGCCGGCCGGTTGTGCTCGACGAAGAAGTGCCCCACCCAGGCGAAGGCGTAGCCGCAGACGAGGGCCGCGAGGACCAGCAGCGGCCGGCGCAGCGCCACCGCGCCGGCGAGGATGAGCAGCGAGAGCGAGGTCCCGGTGAAGTGCAGCGCGCGGGTGAGCGGGCTCTTGTGCTCGTTGAGATAGAAGGGCCAGAAATCGTCGAAGGTCTGCATGGGTCTCCTCAGCGCGCGAGCGCGTCGTCCAGAAATCCGAAGATGAACCCGAGGTCCATCGGGGCAGCATGCCACGGTTGCCTGCGGCGCGGGCTTCCTCTACAAAAGCGCCCCATGCAGAAGTTTGACAGCCCGCCCATGCCGCGCGAGACGCTGCTCCGCCTCTACCGCGAGATGGTGCGCCTGCGCACGCTGGACGAGCGCATGATGACCCTGCAGCGCCAGGGGCGCGTCGGCTTCTACGGCGCCTGCACCGGGCAGGAGGCGGCGACGCTGGCCTCGGCGATCACCCTGGAGGCGAAAGACTGGATCTTCCCGGCGCTGCGCGAAGGCGGCGCCATGCTCCTGCGCGGCTTTCCGCTGGTGCCCTACCTCTGCCAGATCTTCGGCAACGCCGGCGACGAGACCAAGGGCCGCCAGATGCCCAGCCACATGGCCTCGAAATCGGTGAACCAGGTGAGCTGGTCGTCGTGCATCGGCACCCAGCTTCCGCAGGCGGTGGGCGCGGCCATGGCGGCGCGCATCAAGGGCGACCGCACCGTGGTGGCTGCGTACCTGGGCGACGGCGCCACCTCGGAAGGCGACTTCCACGTCGCCCTGAACTTCGCCGGCGTCTTCAAGGCGCCGGTGGTCTTCATCTGCCAGAACAACCACTGGGCCATCAGCGTGCCGACGGCCAAGCAGACCGCCAGCGAGAGCATCGCGGTGAAGGCAGTCGCCTATGGCTTTCCGGGCGTGAAGGTCGACGGCAACGACGCACTCGCCGTCTACGTCGCGGTGAAAGAGGCGGTCGATCGGGCCCGCAGCGGCGGCGGACCGACGCTGGTGGAGTGCGAGACCTACCGCATCGGCGCGCACAGCTCGTCCGACGATCCGACCCGCTACCGCGACGAAAAAGAAGTGGAGCAGTGGAAGAAGCGCGACCCGCTCGACCTCTTGCGCGGCCGCCTGCAGGCCTGGCAGCTGTGGACGGCGCGGGACGAGGACGCGCTGCGGGCGAAGTGCCTCGAGGAAGTGAACGCCGCCATCGCCGAGGCGGAGAAGAAGCCCGACCCGCCACGCGAGTCGCTCTTCGACGACGTCTACGCCAGGCTGCCCTGGACCCTGCGCGAGCAGCGCGAGGAGATGCTGGCGGCGCCGCATGTCCCGCGGCCGGACGCCAAGGGCATCGCGGGGTAAGGAGCAGCCCGGCGCCAGCCTCGAAGAATCGTTCACGCGCGCGGCGGCCGCGTTATCCTCGCCGCCGTGCGCACGCTCCACATCCGCCGTCTCGGCCGCGTCGAATACGCGGACGGCCTCGCCGCGCAGAAGCTCCTCGTCGAGGCCCGCGCCCGGGATCTGATCCCCGACACCCTGCTGCTCCTCGAGCACCCGCGGGTGATCACGCTGGGCCGCGGCGCCAAGGCGCAGAACGTCCTCTGGTCTCCCGGGCAGCTCGCCAGCAAAGGATACGAAGTCTACGAAACCGACCGCGGCGGCGACGTCACCTACCACGGCCCCGGGCAGCTGGTCGGCTATCCCATCCTCGACCTCAAGCCCGACCGGAGGGACGTGCGCAAGTACGTCGCCTCGGTGGAAGAGTTGATGATCCGCGTCGCCCGGAGCTACGGCATCGAAGCCGGGCGCGAGGCCGGCCGGGTGGGGATCTGGACCGCCTCCGGCAAGCTGGGCGCCATCGGCGTGCACCTCTCGCGCTGGATCACCTCCCACGGCTTCGCCTTCAACGTGCACACTGCGCTCGAGGACTTTGCCGCCATCGTCCCCTGCGGAATCACCGACGCCGGGGTCGCCTCGCTCGCGTCCCTTCTCGGCAGCGCGCCGCCCATGGCCGAAGTCGAGCAGCGCTTCGCCGCCGCCGCCGCGCTGCTCTGGGAGAGCGAGGCCTTCGAGCTGCCGGCGGAGCTGCGCACCGTCAGCGCCACCGTGGTCCGTGCCGACGGCAGCGTCCTCTTGCTCCAGCGCGCGGAGGAGCGGGGCGGCTTCTGGCAGATCCTCACCGGGCGGATCGAGCGCGACGAGAGCCCGCTGGGGGCCGCCGCGCGCGAGATCCACGAGGAGACCGGCTACGCGCCGCGCCTGGAGGAGGTGCGCGAGCTCGGCTACGCCCACTCCTTCGCGCTCGGCGATCGCACGCCGCCGCTCTTCGCCCACGAGACCTCGTTTGTGCTCAAACTACCGGCCGGCGCGCCGGAGCCGGTGCTCTCCGACGAGCACGTCGGCCACCGCTGGTGCACGCCGCTGGAAGCAGAAGCGCTGGTGCCCTTTGCCGGCCTGCGCCGGGCCATCCGGCTCGCGACCGCGGCCGCCCGCACAACGCCTGCGGCCGGCGACCGTCTCCTAGAGTGAGAGCTCGAGGCCTTCGCGGGCGGCGAAGGCGCCCGGGTGCAGCTTCTTCGCCAGCGCGGCGAGCTTCCCGATCCCCCGGTCGTCGCGGTCGGGCGCGTGGTGGTAGAGGGCGAGCTTCTTCACGCCCGCGCTGCGGGCGAGGCGCGCGCCCACTTCGTAGGTCGAGTGTCCCCAGCCCTTCTTCGAGGCGACGCCGTTGCCCGCGTACTCGGCAGGCGTGTACTGCGCATCGAAGATCAGCAGATCGGCTCCGCGCGCCAGCTCGACGAGGCGGTCGTCGGCGTCGGTGCCGTGCTCGAAGTCGGTGGCGTAGACCAGCGCGCGGCCCGCGTGCTCCAGCCGGAAGCCGAGGGCGCCGCCCGGATGGTTCAGCTCCGCCGCCGTCACCACCGCGGCGCCCAGGTGCGCAAGCCCGCCGTCCTGCAGAGTGACGAAGCGCAGGTGGGCGTTGAGGACGCCCAGGTCGACGGGGAAGTAGGGATCGATCATCTGGCCGGAGAGGATCTGCCGCACGTCGCGCCCGCGCCGCGTGGCCCCGTGGATGGTCAGCTCGCTCTGCGGATCGTAGGCGGGGGCGAAGAAGGGCAGGCCGGCGATGTGGTCCCAGTGGTAGTGGCTGACGAAGAGGTGCGCCCGCACCGGCGCCTTGCGCATCAAGGCGATGCCGAGCGGACGCAGGCCGGTGCCGAGATCGAAGATGACCGTCTCGCCGGCGCAGCGGACTTCGACGCAGGCGGTGTTGCCGCCGGTCTTCAGGGTGCCGGCGCCCGGCGAGGCGAGGCTGCCGCGCACTCCCCAGAAGCGCACCACCATCGCCTTCGTGGGCGCGCTCTTCCTGGAGGGCATTCGTGAGCAGAGTGCCCAAAGAACGCCCCTGCTGCAAGGAAGCCTACGCGGTGGTCTTGCCCGCCAGCTCGATGAGGTGGCCGGTGCGCTCGCGCTTGGTGCGCAGGTAGCCGATGTTGTGGGGGTTCAAGGAGGCGATCGAGGCGATGCGCCTGCGCACCTGGATGCCCTCGGTCTCGAGGCCCTTGATCTTGAGCGGGTTGTTGGTGATGAGGTCGATGGAAGCCACGCCCAGCTCCTTGAGCATGGCGGCCGCGACGTCGTAGCGCCGCAGATCGTCCTGGAAGCCGAGCTGCCGGTTGGCCTCGTAGGTGTCGGCGCCGCGCGCCTGCAGGGCGTAGGCGCGGATCTTGTTGCCGAGCCCGATGCCGCGGCCTTCCTGCCGCAGGTAGAGGACCACGCCGCGCTCGGCGCTGCCGATGAGGTCGAGGGCGTGCTCGAGCTGGTCGCGGCAGTCGCACTTGAGCGAGCCGAGGATCTCGCTGGTGAGGCACTCGGAGTGCACCCGCACGGGCACGCCGGACTGGCCGCGGACCTCGCCCTTCACTGCCGCGACATGCTCCTTGCCCGTGGCCAGCTCGCGGAAGACCAAGGCGTGGAGCAGGCCGTGCTTGGTGGGCAGCGGCGCTTCGGCGTAGAGCTCGACGAGGGACTGTTCACCAGACGGGACAGCGTGCAGCTGGGCGGTCGCCAATGGAATTCCTCCTCTAGGACAGTGCCCGGTTGGATTCAGCCGGCGGAGGAAGGGTTCCCAAATTTCGCTCAAATCGTTCAGGGCGCCCGGCCCGGCTGCCATGGCTTATCCGTGCTTATCCAAGGAGCTGGGCCGATTGCGCTGCGCCGTCGCGGTAGTATCCGCTGACGAGCCGCCCCGCCAGCTGCACGTGCGGGTGGGAGCAGAGCGCGCCCAGGGTGACCTTGCTGCCGAGCTTGTCGATGTCGTAGTGGCAGACGATGGTGACGTCCGGATAGCGGCGGAGCAGGTCGTTGAGCCGCGCCTCGTAGTCGATCATGCCGTCGACGCCAGGCGCTCCGCTCAGGTGCCAGGTCATCTCGCCGGAGATCAGCTGCGTGGTGTGCCCCATCGCGCGCAGGTCGAGGATGGCCGCCTCGATGAAGTCGATCATGCGGTCGGGCGAGAAGGAGCCGGTGCGCAGGTAGGCCTCCGAAGGAACCAGCAGGCGCAAGAGCCCGCGCTTGCGCAGCGCCTCCGGGTCCAGGCCCTCGGAGCGCAGGCGCTCGAGCACGTCTTTGCGCGCGCCTTCCTCGTGGATGTAGACGAAGGGCGCGCCCTTCCTGAAATGGTGCGCGACGTAGGGGCGAAAGAGGCGCCAGAGCTCGTCGCGGCCGTGGTGGTGCAGCGAGACGTGGCGGGCGACGCCCCGGGTCCCGGCCTGCTCGAGGGCCGCCATCGCATCCTGCCCGTCGAGCGCCTCGGCGACGGCAGGCAGGGGCGGCGCCTGCAGGAAGCGGTCGAGGTCGTCGAGCCGGAAGCGGCGCTCACCCCGACGCCCGATGCGGACGCACTGCAGGCGGCCGTCGTTGGTCCAGCGCCGGAGCGACGTCTTGCTGACGCTCAGGTAGCTGGCGGCTTGTTCGATGGTCAGCAGGGGCTTCATGGGCAAATGCGCTGTTCCTTTGTGTAATCAAAGGATAACCGAAAACGGAACGCTGCGTCAAGATCAGGAGCCACGCCGACGACCTTTTTATACTCTCCAGACTTGGTCTTTCATAGTCTTTGCGCGTCTTGACATCCCCTGCCAGCTTTTGCTGGAGTGCCGGCCGTTTCACTGGCCAGACCACGCCTGATGAAGTGTGGACCATCCGTCGACCCGGTACCCGGTCGATTCAAAGGGGAAGCGATATGAAGATCCGCGGGAAGGAAGTCACGATCCCTACCAGCATGGTGGGCAATTACCCGAATCCCCGGTGGTGGGATTCTACCTACGCGAGACAGTTCACCGGCGATCAGGATCCGCCGGACGCGCTCGCCCGAGAGGCGCTGGAGGACGCCATCGCCGGCGTGGCCCGCGACCAGGAGCAGGCGGGCCTCGACATCATCGCCGACGGCCGCCTGCACGGCGACAACTACGCCGACCAGGTCCTCTATTATTACCACCGCAAGCTCGGCTACGAGATCCGCGGCGGCAACCTCGGCTTCCCCATCTACAGCCGCCTCCACGCCGCCACCATCCGCAAGGCCATCCGCCGCCACGGCTCGATCATGGTCGAGCAGGCGCGCGCGCTGAAGAACGCCACCAGCAAGCCGGTCAAGATCCAGTACACCGGCCTCCAAGTGCTGGCGCAGGTCGGCTCGGTGGACCACCACTACAAGGAAGCGCGCGACCGGGCCCTCGACATCGCCAAGGCCTACAACGAGGAGTTCAAGGAGCTCGACGCCATGGGCGTCGAGTTCATCCAGATGGACGAGTTCACCTGGCCCTACTTCTTCGAGCCGTGGTCCATCGAGGTGTTCAACAAGGCGGTCGAGGGCGTGAAGGCCCAGATCGTCTGCCACGTCTGCTGGGGCAACTGGGGCGGCACGCCCGCCTACTACCCGGACGACACCGCCAAGGCCGGCGAGATCTTCGATCTCTCCAAGCGCCAGGGCAAGGCGCCCAACGCCACCGCCTCGGTGATCCCCAAGGCCTACGAGGCCAAGTTCAACGTCCTCAACCTGGAGAACTGCGGCCGCCGCTCCGACGACCTCTCCGGCCTCGAGGTGATCAAGGCGAATCCGCTGCCGGCCAACGTCAACTTCTGGGCCGGCGTCATCGACGTAAAGAGCACCATCTGCGAGACGGGGCCGCAGGTGGCCGAGCGCATCGAGAAGCTGCTCAAGTACATCCCCGCCGACCGCCTCGGCGTCACCACCGACTGCGGTTTGATCCTGCTCCAGCGCTACATCGCCAAGGACAAGCTGCACGCGCTGGTCGAAGGCACCAAGCTGGTCCGCGCCAAGCTCGGCTAGCAGCAGCTCCCGACGGGACGCGCCGGCTCTTCCCGGCGGCGCGCCCTGCCGGCCCACCCAGCTCGGCCCCTTTCTGCGAGGAGCGCATCCGTGAAGATCCTGGACGTCCACGACCAGCACTACAGCATCGCCGACTGGTCGAGGCGCATCGACGCGCTCCTCGAAAGCCCCGGCGACGGCCCGGCCCTCTTCAACGTCAACGAGAAGGACACCCGCGAGTACGACGCCATCTTCGTCGGCGGCGGCGCGGGCGGACGGTTCGGCGCCGCCTACCTGCGCGCCATGGGCGGACGGCAGCTCATCGTCGAGAAGTGGCCTTTTTTGGGCGGCTCCTGCCCGCACAACGCCTGCGTGCCGCACCACCTCGTCTCCGAGTGCGCCGCGCAGCTGATGCTCGAGCGCACCATGTCCGGACGCTTCTGGTTCCAGGACATGAAGGGCAAGGTCACCTCGATCAAGCAGATCATCGACCTGTTCAAGGAGGGCCGCGTCGGGCCGCACGCCATCATGAACTACCAGAGCAAGGAGCAGCTCGACCTCGAGTACGTGCTCAACGCTCCCGCCACCATTGTCGACAGCCACACCGTCGAGGTGGCCGGCCGCCGCTTCAAGGCAAAGAACCTGGTGCTTGGCCTCGGCGCGCGGCCGCAGAAGCTGCCCTGCCCGGGCGCGGACCTGAAAGGCGTCTACACCTACGTCGACCTGGTCGAGACCCTCGACTACGAGCCCGGCAACACGGTGGTGGTGGCGGGCGGCAGCAAGACGGCGACGCTCTACGCCGCCTTCTTCAACGCCACCGGGCGCCGGACCCTCATGGTGGTCCGCAGCAAGCTGCTCAAGCTCATCCCCGACGCGCAGATCCGCGGGTACACCATCGACCGGATGAAGGAGCAGGGGATCGAAGTCTGGGAAGGCTCGACCATCGAGGAGATCGTCCCGGGTCCCGACGGCAAGGTGAAGTCGGTGCGGATCCGGACGCCGCAGGGAATGCAGGAGGTGCAGACCGACTTCGTCTTCAGCGGCCTCGGCGAGCACCCGAACTCGGAGCCGGCGGTGAAGGCGCTCGGGGTCAAGACCGGCGAGCACGGCGAAGTCCTCGTCGACCGGCAGCTGCGCACTTCGGTGCCCAACGTCTACGCCATCGGCGACCTGATCGGCGGGCCGATGGAGATGTTCAAGGCCCGCAAGAGCGGCACCTACGCCGCCCGCCACATCATGGGCAAGGACGTCCACTACGACCCGCGCGACTTCCCCGACTTCCTCCACACCCACTACGAAGTCACCTGGTTCGGCATGGGCGAGGAGGAGGCGCGCCAGAAGCACAAGAACGTCACGATCATCAAGATGCCGCCCAACACGCCCGACGGCCTCAACGTCGCGCTGCCCGCCAGCGACCGGACCATGCTCTACGCCTTCTGCAAGCCGCACCTGAGCGGCTACCAGAAGCTCATCGTCGACTCCGACACCCGCAAGGTCCTGGGCGCGCACCACGTCGGCTACGGCGCCAAGGACTCCTTCCAGTACCTCTGCGCGCTGTGGAAGAAGGGGCTGACCATCGACGAGCTCGCCGACATGGACGAGCTCTTCCTGAACCCCACCCACTTCATCCAGCTCTCCCGGTTGCGTTCCGGCCACCAGCAGCTGCGGGATCTATGAGCCGCGTCGCGCTGGTGACCGGGGCCGCCTCGGGCAACGGCCGCGCCATCGCCGGGCGGCTCTTGCGCGACGGCTGGTCGCTCGCGGCGTTGGACCTCGACCCCAAGGCGCTGGAAGCCACCCGGCTGGAAGACTGGGGGAGCGCGGCCGATCGCCTGCTCCTCTTGCGGGCCAACGTCAGCGACGCCGATGACGCCGGAGGCGCGGTCCAGGCGGCGCTCGACCGCTTCGGGCGGATCGACCTGCTCGTCAACAACGCCGGCATCACCGGCGGGCCGCAGGCGACCACCGTCGGCGAGACGCCCATCGCCGCGTTCGACGCGGTCCTCGCCGTCAACCTGCGCGGGCCCTTCCTGCTCTCCCGCGCGCTCCTCCCTACCCTGCTCGCCCAGGGCGGCGGCGTCATCGTCAACATCGCTTCGGTGGCCGGCCTGGTCGCCTTCCCCGGCCGCGCCGCCTACAGCGCTTCCAAGGGCGCGCTCATCCAGCTGACCCGATCGATCGCCGTCGACTACGCGGCGCGCGGCATCCGCTGCAACGCCCTCTGCCCCGGAATGATCGACACGCCGATGACCCGCTGGCGCCTCGATCAGCCGGCGCTGCGGGAGCAGGTGATCTCGCGCATCCCGCAGGGGGAGATCGGCACCTCTGGAGACGTCGCCTCCGCCGTCGCCTTTCTCGCCGGCGACGAGTCCCGCTACTTCAACGGCGCCGCCCTGGTGATGGACGGCGCCTTCAGCGCGCTCTGAACTGAACTTCGCAAGCAGGAGGAATTCGTGGCCGGACGACTCGAGAAGAGACACATCCTCATCACCGGCGGCGCCGCCGGCATCGGCTTCTGCGCCGCGCAGCTCTTCGGAGCCGAGGGTGCCGCGGTCGCACTCCTCGACGTCGACGGAGGAAAGGCGGAGCAGTCGGCGGCGGCGCTGGCCAAAGCCGGCGTGAAAGCCTGGGGCGGCGGCGCCGACGTCACCAACGCCGAGGGCGTCGCCCGCGCGGTGGCCCTCGCCGAGAAGGCCGTCGGCCCCCTCGACGGGCTCTTCAACAACGCCGGCATCGCCGGCTTCGGCAGCGTGCACGAGGCGGCCGAGGAGAGCTGGCACCGGATCATGGCGGTCAACGTCACCGGGACCTTCCTCGTCTCCCGGGCGGTGCTGCCGGGAATGATGGAGCGCAAGCGGGGCGCCATCGTCAACGTCGGCTCGGTGGCCGGCGTCGTCGGCATCCCCACCATGGCCGCCTACTGCGCGGCGAAGGGCGCCCTCGTCAACCTCACCCGGCAGATGGCGGCGGACTACTCGAAGCTCGGCATCCGCGTGAACTGCATCTGCCCGGGCACGGTGGCGACGACGGCGATGGGCCAGACGCTTCTGGGCAGCGACCAGAGCCCCGAGGCGATGGCCAAGCGCCTCGCCAAATATCCCGCCGGGCGCTTCGGCAAGCCGGAGGAGATCGCCGAGGCCGTCGCCTTCCTCCTCTCGGACGCGGCCAGCTTCGTCACCGGCTCCATCTTCGCCGTCGACGGAGGGATGACCTCCATATGAGCAACGGAGTCCACGGCGGCGCGGGGAAGCAGACCTCGCTCGAGGCGCTGGCCAGGCACGTCCGCGACGGCGACTGCGTCGCCATCGGCGGCGGGCTCTCGGCGCGGGAGCCGATGGCGGTGTTGCGCGCGCTCATCCGCCAGGGCCGCAAAAATTTGAAGGTGGTCGGCAGCGCCCACGGCATCGACATCGACCTGCTCTGCGGCGGCGGCGCGGTCTCGGCCAGCGCCCAGAGCTACGTCGGCTTCGAGCAGGACTTCGGCATGGCGCCCAACTACCGGCGCGCCTGCGAGTCGGGCGCGGTCGCCGTCGAGGACAGCTGCTGCGCGACCATGGTGGCGCAGCTGCGCGCGGCCATCCAGGGCGTGCCCTTCCTGCCGCTGCGCTCGATCCGCGGCACCGGCTTCGAGAAGCTCCACCCCGAGTTCAGGAAGATGACCTGCCCCTTCACCGGGCAGGAGCTCCTGCTGGTGCCGGCGCTCGCCCCCGACGTCGCCATCCTCCACGCGCAGTACGGCGACGCGAAAGGCAACCTGCGCATCGAGGGGCCGCCGGTCGCCGACCTGCTCTTCGCCAAGGCGTCGAAGACGGTCATCGCCACCGTCGAGAAGCTGGTCTCCAATGAGGAGCTGCAGCGGCTGGGCGGCGTCAGCGTGCCGGGCTTCTACCTGGCCGCCGTCGCCGAGGTGCCCTTCGGCGCGCATCCCACCGCCTGCTATCCGTTCTACGCCTACGACCGGCCGCACACCGCCGCCTATCTGGCCGCGGCCCAGGACGGGCCGGAGTCGTTTGCCCGGCAGTACCTGCAGCCGTTCGTGCACGACTGCGCCGAGCACGCGGCCTACCTCGACAAGATCGGCGGCGCGGCGCTGCAGCGGCGGCTGGCCAGCTGGCAGGACGGCCCCGAGGCGTGGCAGCGCCTCTACCAGGCGGCGCCGTGAGCGCCTGCACCCTCGGCGAGGCGATGATCTTCAACCTCGCCCGTACGGTCGAGAACGGCACGCTGGTGTTCCACGGCTTCGGCTCGCCGCTGGTCCAACTCGCGCTCCACCTCGCCCGGCGGACCCACGCGCCCGACCTGGTGCTGGTCGCCGGCGCCACCTACGGCGTCAACCCGACGCCCGCCTTCCTCACGCCGACCTCCAACGACTGGGCTCTCGACCGCGGCGCCGAGGCGGCGCTCGACATCGAGGAGCTCTTCGACCTGGCCGCCTCCGGCCGGATGGCGCAGATGTTCCTCAGCGGTGCGCAGATCGATCGCTACGGAAGCTGCAACGTCACCCGGCTGGGCGGCGAGAAGATCGCGGTCAAGCTCCCGGGCGGCGGCGGCGGCTGCAACCTCTCCTGCGACGCCGGGCGCATCACCCTCTGGACCGCCGCGCACCGCAGCCCGCCCCAGAAGGACGGCAAGCGGCGCTTCCGCCTCGTCGAGCAGTGCGACTTCGTCACCAACCTCGGCCACCGGACTTCGGATGGCCGCCCCCGCTCCGCGCTCGGCCATCGCGGACAGGGGCCCGACGTGCTGGTCACCGAGCTGGGGCTCTTCGACTTCGACGCCGAAGGCCAGCTCCGGCTGCGCGCGCTCTACCCCGACGTCTCCCTCGACGAGGTGCGGGCCAGCACCGGCTTTCCGCTCGCCGTCGCCGACAAGGTCGAGGTGACGCCGCTACCCGACGCCTCCGCGGTGGCCATCCTGCGTACGCTGGATCCGCTCGGCGTCCACCTGAAAGAGCTGCCTCCCGCCGAGCGCGAGCGCCGCTTCCCCATCGCCTGAACGAAGGAGACCCACTGGACACCCGACCCGACAGCCCGATCACCGTCGGCACCCTGCGAGGACAGAAGAACCTCGTGCCGCTGCCCTACCGGCGCGTCAGCAACCAGCCCTACGCCGGGCCGATGACCGAGGCGGCCATCACCGCGCACCTGCTCGGGCGCGAGGCGTACCGGCGCACCGACTTCATCGTGCTGCACGCGGAGTCGGGCGCGCGGGCGGTGGTGGCCGTCGCCAGGGCCGAGAGCGAACCGCTCTTCTCTCGGGTCACCGCCGTCGAGGTGCTCGCGCTTCCCCAGGCCTGCGTCTTCGTCCATGCGCCCGAGACCGACTGCGCCAACCCGTCGGCGCTGGCCGAGGCGGCGCACGTCAGGGGCATGGGCCCGGTGGGGACGCTGGTCGTCCAGGGACTCTACGACCACGTCAACTTCATCCACCGGCCCGACCCCCTCCTCCTGCGCATCGTCGAGGTCTCGCCACCCGATCCGCCCAAGCTCTTCGACCTGGTGAAGCGCGTGCTCAGCTACGCGGAGCTGCCACCCATCCGCATCGAGCTCGAGCGCATCGACCTGGTGGCGCTGGCGAAGCAGAGGCCGGCCGAGTCGTACCTCGTGCCCTGCCGCTCGGGCGGACTCGAGGCGCTGGGCGACAAGGTCCACTTCCTCGACGAGCGGCCGGCGGTGCGCGAGCCGTGGACGCTGGTCGGCTGCGAGCGGAGCCTGCAGTTCCACCGCCACTACTACGGCGACGAGCCGCCGCGGGTGGAGATGTGCCCGCGCCAGATCGCCGGCGCGCGGGAGGGACTGACGATGGTCAAGTGCTGCCTGCTCGAGTTCCACATCGAGCGGGTCGGGAACGTGATGACCGTCCCCTGGGGCACCGACCTCGCCATGGTGGAGAAGGCGCTGCGCCAGCTGGTGGGCGAGGTGGCCGGTGGCTGAGGGACCCTGGGAAGGCCTCATCTTCGTCGACGAGCTTCGCCAGAAGCGCGCCCGCAAGCCGCGCTCCATCGGCGGCACGATGATCATCGACACCGGCCTCGGGCCGCACGAGACCGCCGACGTCCTCGACATGGCCGGCGGCTGCATCGATCTCTGGAAGCTGAGCTTCGGCACCTCGGTCTTCGTGCCCGGCTCCGTCCTGGAAAAGAAGCTGCGGCTCATCGAGGAGCGGGGCATCGACACCATGCCGGGCGGCACGCTCTTCGAAGCCGCCATCGTGCAGCAGCACTGCCGCGTCTACATGACCCGCGCCGCCGAGCTGGGCTTCACCGCGGTCGAGATCTCCGATGGCACCATCGCGCTGCCTCCCTTCCGGCGGCAGCGGGTGATCGAGTGCGCGCTCGACGCCGGCCTCATCCCCATCACCGAAGTCGGCAAGAAGGACCCCAAGGCGCAGCCGCCGCCGGAGCAGCTCGCCGAGGAGGCGCTGCGGGACCTGGAGTGGGGCGCGCAGTCGGTGATCGTCGAAGGGCGCGAGTCGGGCCGGAATGTCGGCGTCTACGACAACGAGGGAAATCCGGATCCCGCCGCCATCGAGACCATCGCGCGGATGATGGGCGACCAGATCGACCGGCTCATCTGGGAGGCGCCGCTCAAGCACCAGCAGGCGGCGCTGATCGCGCGCTTCGGGCTCAACGTCGGCCTCGGCAACATCGACCCGCACGGCGTGCTGGCGCTCGAGGCGCTGCGGGTCGGGCTGCGCTTCGAGAGCCTGAAGCCCATCGCCGACGAGATGCGGCGGTTGGGACGCTGGCTGCCGGACAAGGTCGAGGAGCGGCCCGGCGAGGAAGGCAAACGTGCCAAGCGCTGAGACTGCGGCCGGGTGGGCGCTCGAGATCGGCGCCCGGCTGTCGGCGCCGCCCGACCCCGCCATGGTGGCCGCCGCCTTCGCGGGGGAGCTGGAAGGGCAGAAGGGCCTTGCCGCGGGGATGGGCCTCGCCGATCTCGCGCACACGGTGATGCTCATCGAGCAGAAGGTGATCCCGAAGGAGCCCGGCGCCGGGCTCCTCGCCGCGCTGCTCGAGCTGCAGCGGGGGCCGGAGGGCTTCGTGCTCGACCCCGCGCTCGGCGACCTCTACACCAACCGCGAGGCCTGGATTGCGCAGCGCACCGAGGCCGCGGGCTGGTTGGGCGCGGGCCGCGCGCGGCGCGAGGCGACCACCACCGCCTGGCACCTGGCCGTGCGCGCGGGCGTGCTCGACTGCGCCACCGCGCTCGCGGACTGCGGCGAGGCGCTGGTCCGGAAGGCCGGAGCGCTGCGCGACGCGCTGGCGCCCGACTACACCTATCTGCAGGCCGCGCAGCCGACCAGCTTCGGCCACTACCTGCTGACCTTCGCCTTTCCCATCCTGCGCGACCTGGACCGCCTGCGCTCGCTGCACGCGCGCGTCGACCGGAGCCCCGCCGGCTGCGGGAGCGCCAACGGCTCGCGCCTGCCGCAGGATCGCGAGCGGCTGGCGGAGCTGCTCGGATTTGCCGGGCCGGTGGTGCACGCGCGCGACGCCATGTGGCAGGCCGACGCGCCCATCGAGTGCCTGGGCGCCGTCGTCGCCGCGCTGGTCAACCTCGACCGGCTCGCCGAAGATCTCTTTTTCTTTGCGACCTCAGAAGCGGGGCTGGTCGAGCTCTCCGACGCGCACGCCCGCGCCAGCAAGATCCTGCCGCAAAAGAAGAACCCCTACGCGCTCGCCTGGGTGCGGTCGGTGGCCAACGAGATGATCGGCGTGCAGGCCGCGGTGGCGGCTTCGGGGCGGACCCCGTCGGGGCAGATCGACAACCGGCTGCTCGCCTACCGCGATGTCCCGCGCGCCTTGGCGAGCGCTGCCGGCGCGGCCCGGCTGATGGCAGCCGTTGTCGAGGGCCTGCGCTTCGATGCGGCGCGGGCGGCCGACCGGCTCGCGCGCAGCTTCACCGCGGCCACCGACCTGGCAGAGGTGCTGGTGCTCGAGGCCGGCCTCGACTACCGCGCCGCGCAGCGGGTGATCGGCGCGCTCGCCCGCGAGCTGGAAGAGCAGGGACGCCGCGCCTCCAGCCTGACTCCGGCCGACCTCGCCGCCGCGGCGGATCGGGCGCTGGGAAGGTCCATCGCCGTCAGCCCGCAGTCGATCGCCCGTGCCCTCGATCCGGCGCGGGCGGTCGCGGCGCGCAAGGGCCTCGGGGGCGCCGCGCCCGAGCCGCTCGAGGTCATGATGGTCGCCTGCCACGCCGCGCTGGCGGAGCAGAGATCGTTCTGCGCGCAGGCCGCCGCCGCGGCGCAGAGCTCCGCGCAGTTGCTCTTGGCGACGGCCGCGGCGCTGGCAGGAGGCGGCCCGTGGCGCTGACCATCCTCGACTCCACCGTCTACGGCGGCCTCTGGGCCAGCGCCGGGCTGGCGCCGCTCTTCGAGGAGCAGCGCCGCACCCGCGGCTGGCTGGAGATCCTCGCGGTGCTGGCGGAAGTGCAGGGTGAGCATGGCCTCATCCCCGGCGAAGCCGCCGTCGCCGTCGCCGCCGCCTGCCGCGCGGTGCGGGTGGACGCGGCCTTCCTCGAGGAGCTGCGGCGCGGCCGGGAGGCGAGCGGCCACTCCACCGCCGGGCTCCTCAAGGCCGTCGCCGCGCGCTGTCCGGGCCGCGCCGGCGAGTGGGTCCACTTCGGCGCGACCGTGCAGGACGTCACTGACACCTGGATGATGTCGACGCTGCGGGAGGCGCGCCGCTACTTCGCCGTGCAACTTGCCGGCGTCGATGCCGCGCTCACCGAGCTGGCCGCGCGCCACCGCGACACCTTGATGCTCGGCCGCACCCACGGACAGGAGGGGCTGCCGATCACCTTTGGCTTCAAGGTCGCCGGCTGGGGCGCCGAGATCCGCCGGCACCTGCAGCGCCTCGACGAGGTGGGGCGGCGGCTCGAGGTCGGCCAGCTGGCCGGCGGCGTCGGCAGCTTGTCGGCGCTGGGCCCGCGCGGGCTCGAAGTCCAGGCCCGCTTCTGCGAGCGGCTCGGACTCTCTGCGCCCGCCTCCAGCTGGACCTCGAGCCGCGACGTGCTGGCCGAGTGGGGCGGCCTGCTCACGCTCTTCTGCGGCACCGCCGACCGCATCGGCCACGAGGTCTACAACCTGCAGCGCGGCGAGATCGGCGAGCTGTGCGAGGCGCGGCTTGCGGGCGTGGTCGGCAGCATCACCATGCCGCAGAAGTGCAACCCGGAAGTGAGCGAGCACCTCGGCACGCTCTCTCGGGTAGTGCGCCACCAGGCCGCCTGCCTCTTCGAGGGGCTGGTCCACGACCACGAGCGCGACGGCCGCTCCTGGAAAGTGGAGTGGCAGGTGCTGCCGGAGATCACCGTCCTCGCCGGGCGTGCGGTCGAGCTGCTCGCCGGACTGTCGCGCACGCTGGTCGTCCGCTCCGAGCGGATGCTGCAGAACCTCGAGGCAACCAAGGGCCTGGTGCTCTCCGAGGCGCTGATGCTCGCGCTTGCCGTCCGCCTCGGCCGCGAGACCGCGCACCGGCTGGTCTCGGCGGCGGCGCAGGCGGCGCGCGAGAAGGGCGTCGCTCTCGAGCAGGCGGCGCGGGAGAGCCCTGAGATCTCCGCGGCGCTGCCCTCGGCCGAGCTGCACGGGCTCTTCGACTACCGGCGCCACACCGGTCAGTGCGGCGCGCTCGTCGATCGCTACCTCACGCAGGCGGGGCGGGCGCCGTGACGCAGGCCGCGCAGGCCCGGCTCGCCGCCTTGCCCCGCTTTCCGCTCGCGGTGCTGCCGACGCCGCTCACCGCCGCGAAGGCGTTGGGTGCGGCCGTCGGCCTGCCCGGACTCTGGCTCAAGCGCGACGAGCTGATCGGCTTCGGCTTCGGCGGCAACAAGGTCCGCGTCCTCGAGCTCCTCGTCGCCGACGCGCTGGCGCACAACGCCGACGTCCTCGTCACCGGCGCCGGCGCGCAGTCGAACCATGTCCGCGCCACCGCTGCCGCCGCGGCGTACGCGGGCCTGGGCTGCGTCGCGATCTT
>JAYWAJ010000047.1:0-2806 GCA_043782525.1 Deltaproteobacteria bacterium
CGCGCGGCCGAAGCCGGCGCGCTCGAGGGCGAAGCAGAAGCCAAAGCCGATGAGCGTGCCGACCACCATGCCGGCCTCGCGATTTGCGCCGCTGAGCGAATCGAATGGGAAGAACGTCATAGCCACTCCCTCCGCACGAACCAGGCCGCCGCGTATCCGCCGGCGAAGATCGAGAACATGAACACCCAGCTACCCACCGAGAGCAGCGCGCCCCCCGAGAGCGCCTGTCCCGAGGTGCAGCCGCGCCCCATGCGGGCGGCCATGCCCATCAGCACGCCGCCGCCGATGGCAAAGGCGATGCGGCTCGCGGTGGCGATGCGCGGCCCCTTGAGCACCTCGAGCTTGAGGCGTCCCGAGGTGTAGGCGGCGAGGAGCCCGCCCAGCGCGACGCCGAGGATCTCGAAGACCAGCCAGTTGTCGAGCGGGCTGCCTTCCGCATGGGTCCGGGCCAGCGGCGGGGTCGCCATGACGTGGGCCGGCGCGACCGCCTCCAGCGCGGTGACGCCGAAGCGAAGCGAGGCGCCGGAAGCTCCCAGGCCCTTGCCCATCACCACGAAGGCGGTGAGGAGGACGAGGCCGAGGGCGACGCCGGCCACATATGGATTCCAGAAGCGGTTGGGGTCGCGAGTCATGGTGCGCTCCTCTCAGGTGAGGAAGAAGACGTTGGGCTTGTTGCCGGTCTCCGGCTTGAGGACCTTGTTCCTGCGGGAGTTGAGCAGGATCGACACCGGGCTCTCCGGATCGCCCAGGTTGCCAAAGGTCAAGGCCTTGGTCGGGCAGGTGGTCACGCAGGCGGGGAGCCGGCCCTGCTTCACGAGGTGCAGGCAGAAGGTGCACTTGTCCACGAAGCCCTGCGGGTGCACGTAGCGCGCGTCGTAGGGACAGGCGGCGATGCAGGCCTTGCAGCCGGTGCACTTGTTGCGGTCGACGCCGACGATGCCGCCCTCGTTGACGTGCGAGGCGCCGGTGGGGCAGGCGTCGACGCAGGAAGGCTTGCTGCAGTGGTTGCAGCGCTCGGAGCGGATCTCCATCGAGAGGTTGGGGAAGACGCCCTGCACGTCGGTCGTGATCCAGTCGCGGAAGCCGCCGTTGGGGACGCCGTTCTCGGTCTTGCAGGCGATGACGCAGGCATTGCAGCCGACGCAGCGCCGGGTATCCACCGCCATCGCGTAGCGCAGCTTCATGACGCCCTCCCCGACGGCTCGAGGCGGACGAAGTTGACGTTCATCCCGGTGCCGCCCATGAGCGGATCGACCTTGTAGCGGGTGGTCAGTTCGTTGTCGGAGGCGCCCCGCCCGAAGGCATAGGAGAGCTTCTTCGCGGTATGGCCCCAGCCGTGGACCAGGTAGACGCAGTCGCCGCGGATGCGCTCGGTGACCTTGGCCCGCACCGGGCCCGATTGGGCGCCGTCCTGGTTGACCAGCATGACGTAATCGCCGTTCTTGATAGGGATGGATTGAGCCTGGGCGGTGATTGAATTCATCCAGACGTCATTCTCGGGATAGGGCTCGGCGAGCAGCCGGTTGTTGGTGGTGCGGCCGAAGGTATGGGTCGGCGCGCGCCCGGTGAGCAGGCGCAGCATCCCCGGCGGCGGCTCTTCCTGCGGATAGTAGACGGGCATCGGATCAAAGCCGCCCGCCTTCATCTGCGCGCTGTAGAGCTCGATCTTCTTCGAGGGCGTGCCGAGCTCGCCGAGGGCGAGGCCTTCCTCTTCGCAGATGGGACCCATCTTGCCGAGCACCACGCCGGTCTTGACCACCTCGTTCCAGTCGAGGTTCGCGGCGGCGATGCGCGTGCGCAGGTAGTCCTCGGCGTCCTTCCAGGGGAAGAACTGGCCCAGGCCGAGCCGGCTGGCGAGCTCCTTCACCATCCACCAGCCCGGCTTCGAGTCGCCCTGCGCCTCGACGGCGGGCAGGCGCAGCGCGGCAAACGGGCGCTTCCAGGCGGGGCTGGAGATGTCGTCGTAGCGCTCGAGGAAGTGGCTCTCGGGGAGCACCACGTCGGCCCAGCCGACGATCTCGGCGGGCATCAGGTCGACCGCGACCAGGAGATCCAGGCTGGCGATCGCCTTCTCCGTCTCGGCGCGGTTGGGCAGCGACTGGATCAGGTTCGAGCCATAGACGATCCACGCCTTGATGTCATAGGCAGCGGTGCCGGGAATGGTGGCCGCGCGCAGCCCCGAGGCGAGCACCTCGTCGGCAAAGGGATAGGCCCCGCCCTTGGGCTTGTCGGCAGGCGGCTTCGGGTGCAGGTCGATCTTCGGCGCTGGATAGGGTGCAATCGAATACTTTGCATGATGGATATATCCGCCGCGCCGCCCCCAGCTCCCCAGGAGCGCCGCCAGGATGGCCATGGCGCGGGCCCGCTGGGTGTCGTCGCCATACCAGGTGGTGTGGCGGCCGGGATGGATGAGCGAGGCGGGCCGGGAGGCGGAGATGAAGCGCGCCGTCTCACGGATCTTCTCGGGGCGCAGCCCGGTGATGGGCCAGGCCCACTCGGGCGTCTTGTCGGCGACGTGCGCCTTGAGCTCGTCGAGACCGACGGCGTATTTGGCCAGGTAATCGGCGTCATATCGCTTCTCCTCGAGGATGACGTTCATCCAGGCGAGGAGCAGCGCGATATCGGTTCCGGGCTTGATGGGCAGCCAATAGCGCGCCTTGCCCGCGGCCACCGAGTAGCGCGGGTCCACCACCACCAGCTGCGCGCCGGACCCGACCGCGTCGGCCAGCTCCTGCACCTGGGTGTTGTGCATGTTCTCGCCCAGGTGCGCGCCGATGAAGGTGATGCAGCGGGCATTGGCGATGTC
>JAYWAJ010000048.1:0-2804 GCA_043782525.1 Deltaproteobacteria bacterium
AGGAGGCGGCGGAGGAGGCGGCGGCGCGGCGGTGAAGCGCGCGGTCACGGCCGCGTCCGCATTGAGCGTCACCGTGCAGAGGCCCTGTCCGGAGCACGCCCCGTCCCAGCCGGCGAAGAGGAACCCGCTCGCCGCCGCGGCGCTCAAGGAGACCGTGGCCCCCTGTGCAAACGCCGCCTGGCAGTTGGCGGCAGCGCAGGCGATTCCCGCGGGCGACGAGGTGACGCTGCCCGCCCCCACGATCGCGACGGTCAGCGCATGCTGCGACGGACCCGTGTTCTGCTGCACGGGCGGCGACGAGCCTCCGCAGGCCAGGGGCAGGGCGACGAGACAGGCCGCCAAGGAAATCGGTCGAAGCAAGGGAAACCCCCGCGTCGAAGCTGTGCAGCGTCGGGCGCGGGCGAAAGACTCGTCCCCCGGACGGCCAGGCAGGCGCTTCCTACTGCAGCAGCTGCGGATAAAGGTCGAAGGTGCAGGTGCCGAAGTTCACCGGCGGCTCGGGGACGATGAGCGAGCCGTCGCGGCCCACCGACGCGCCGGTCCCCGCGTGGGGCATGGCCATGCAGCCGCAGGCCTTGCCGGACGCCGCCACCAGCTCGCCCATGTCCGCGCCGCCGCAGCGCACCTTGGTGGTGGGGCCGAAGGCGACGTACCCGCGTCCGTTGCGGACCACCCACCAGACGTCGGTGGGACGCAGGAGCAGCCAGTCCGGGAGCGTGTCCACCGCCGGGCGGCTGTCGCGCATGAGGTAGCGCCAGGCGACGTCCTGGTAGCTGACGCCCTGCCCGCCCCTGGTGAAGCCCACCGCCAGGCTACCGTCCATGAGGAAGCGCGCCACCGGAAAGCCATTGCCCTGGAAGACGAACCAGTCGCTGACGGGCGCGCCGCCGCGGTCGAGCCAGCGCGCCCCCCAGGTCCGCGCCTGGTCCGGCAGGGTGATGTCGAGGATGGCGAGCGCGTGCCCGGAGAGCGCGACGCCGATGGCGCCCACCGTGTGTTGCCCGGTGCTCACCAGCACCTCGCCGGTCTCGGGCGCGCCCAGGCTGTTGACCCGCCGGTAGACGGAGATCCATCCCTGCGCCGGGTCGGAGTAGGTCCGCAGCGAGGCGGTGCCGCCCGAGGGATCGACGCCCACCGCCGACGACGGGTAGTGATCGAAGGAGCCGTCGGTCAGCCTCTGCGCGTACCCCAGCCTGCCGTCGTGCCCGTAGGCGGACAAGTAGCTGCTGCCGGTCGTGCCGCCGCGGTGGAAGACGGTGAAGCCGGAGGGCTGGCTGTAGAGGTAGGTTGCACTCTCGTCGCCGCCCAGGACGCGGTCGCCGATCTGGACCGCCTGGCCGTTCTGGATGGTGAAGAAGAGGTAGGTGGGGAAGGTCGTCTGGCTGCCCGCGGTGTAGCCGAGCGCGAAGGTCCCCGCGCCGTCGTCGGAAGTGCCGTCGAGGCAGGAGTTCTGCGGCAGCCGGGCGAGGATCGGCGCGGGCACCGAGGACGGACGGAGGCCGGCGCATTCGTCGGCAGGCAGCTGGGTGAAGGTGGCGGCAGCGTTCTCGTCCGACGAGAGCGTCACCGAGCAGTCTTGCGAGCCCGACGGCAGCGGATCGCACTTCGCCGTCCAGCCCGCGAACTGCCAGCCCGGCGCGGCGGTGGGTGTCAGCCGGACCTGCGTCCCGTCCGGCCATCTGGAGTTGCAGGTCGGCGCGCAGCTGATTCCGGCGGGCGACGACGTCACCGTGCCCTGCCCGATCACCGAGACGGTCAGCGTGCGCAGGAGGGGCGGCGGCGGGAGCTGCTCGAAGGTCGCGGTCACGTTGGCGTCGGCGTTGATCACGCAGATCTGCGCTTGCGTCGAGACGCAGGCGCCGGTCCAGCCGCTGAACTTCCAGCCGGCGGCGGCTGTCTCCGTCAGGTAGACCAGGGTGCCAGCCGCGAACTTCGCCGTGCAATTCTTCCCGCAATCAAGTCCCGCGGGATTGGAGGTCACCGACCCGGAGCCGGCCGTCGTCACCGTGATGGTGTAGGACTGCGGCGGCGGAGGCGGGAGCGCGGTGAAGCTCGCCGTCACGGAGGCGTCGGCACCCAGCGTCACCGCGCAGGCGGACCGGCCGGAGCAGGCCCCGCCCCAGCCGGCGAAGGTGAACCCGCTGGCCGCCGCGGCGCTGAGCGACACGGTGGTCCCCTGCGCAAACGAGGCGCTGCAGGCCACGCCGCGCCCTTGGCTTCCTCCTGCGTCGCAGTCGATCCCTGCCGGAGACGAGGTCACCAGGCCCGAACCCGTCAGCGCGACGGCCAGCGTGTGCACGACGGCGCCGCCGCCCCCGGATCCGCCCTGCTGCTGCTGCGGCGCAGTCCCGCCACAGCCGCAGGCCAAAGCCAGCAACACGCCCAGAACCTTCCGCATGGATCCCCCGAAAACGACGCTGAGCCGTCGGGGCAATCTGGGTCGCAGAGGGTCCGGACGGAAAGAGTCGTTCTCCAGCGGTGCGGGCGAGCGCTACGCCGCGGCCGCGATCTGGTGGCCGAGCAGCACCCGGCGGATGCGGGCGACGGCGGATCCTTCGCCCGGCATGAGCGCGATGGCCCCCAGATAGACGATCAGGTAGGTCACTCCGGCCGCGCAGAGCGCGAGGAAGGGCCGCGGCCCCGCCGCCGCCTGCCGCGAGATGAAGACGGCGGGCGCGCAGGCCAGGAGCGAGGCGGCGCCCACCAGCGAGAGCTGCTTCCACGGCAGGACCTCGCTCCAGCTGACGGCGAAGACGCGGCGCACCTTGTCGAGCATGACCACGCGCATGACCGACTCGGCGACA
>JAYWAJ010000049.1:0-7391 GCA_043782525.1 Deltaproteobacteria bacterium
TGGCGGCGTTCTTGTGGGTGGCGTCGTAGGCGTCGGGGTCGTCGAAGATGCCGGTGTCGATCATGCTGGCCCGGCGGGTGCCGACCTTCTGGTAGCGCGGGTCGGCTTCGTAGAAGAACTCGGTGATGTCGTCCCAGATGCGGGCGACCTTCTTGCCGTAGTCGAAGAACTGCAGCACGCGCTGGCCCATCTCGCTCATCACCGACTGCGTCAGCGTGGTGCTCATTCCGCCCGGCACCATGGTCTGCGGGTGCGGATACTTTCCGCAGATGAGCACGTACGCCTCGCGGGCGACGCGCGTCATGTTGAGGGCTTCGAGGTAGAGCTTGCCGGTGAGCGGGTTGAGATCCTCCATCAGGTCGCCCATCGTCCTGTAGCCGTGGGCTTCGGGGTACCGCGTCTCGGTCGCCTTGGCGCGGGCCAGCAGCGACGGATTGCTCTGGCCGACGATGGCGGCCGAATAGTCGGGCCCGGCGAGCAGGTGCAGGTGCAGCGGATGGTCGTAGAGGAACTCGAGCGCGAGCGCGATGTTGCGCACGATGATGCCCAGGGGCGGCGGACGGCAGCCGATGGCCATCTCGGTGGCCATCGCCGAGGTGGCGGAGTGCACGCCGCCGCAGACGCCGCAGGCGCGGCTGGTGATGAAGATGGCGTCGCGCGGATCGCGGCCGATCATGATCACTTCGTAGCCGCGGAAGAGCGTCGCCATCGAGCGGGCCTCGATGACCTTGCGCTCCTTCAGGTCGACGACGGAGTGGAACGCGAGCGCGCCGGCGACCCGCGTGACCGGATCGAAGTCGAGCGGCTTGATGTGGCCGTTCTTGCGAAGCAGGTCCTCGACCTTGGCAGGCGTGAGCTGGGCGGGCGCGCCGACTGCGCCCTTGCGCTCGTAGGGGTTGGCGATGCCGGCCTTGAGGAACGGCTTACCGGCGGCGTCGAACTCGACCGGCAGGTTCTTGAAGCACATGTGGATTACCCCAGCCGAAAGACTTTGGCCGCGCGGCCGAGATGGCCGTCGGCAGACTTGAGCCCGCCCAGGAGCGCGACGAGGCCGCCGTTGATGGCGGTCAGCTTGTCGCCCAGCGGCGCGGTGTGCCCCTGCACGGCCTCGAGGCCGTCGGCGATGGCCTTGACGCTCTTGCGCGCGTCATTGAGGGCCCAGGCGATGGCGATCAGGTAGCCGGCGAGCCCCACCACCACGAGAGCGACGGTGATCAGCGTCAGGACCAGCAGCATGGGCTAGCTCCCCGCCCGCTGCGCGAGCACATTCGCCATCGTCGCCAGCTTCTTGTCGACCTCGACGGCGGTGGCGAGCATCTGCCCGGCGGTGGCCAGCGTCGCGTCCAGCGCGGGAATGTGCTGGGTATTGCCGGCGATACCGGCCGCTGCGGTCAAAGCTTGGCGCGCATAGATCATGGTTGAATGGGCCGCGCGGAACGTGGTGTGCAGGAGGTACACCGCCAGCGGCGTGAAGACGAACAAGGTGATGATCAGCCCCGTCCACCAGATGGCGATCATGGCTTCTGCCTCGAGACCGAGACGATGGCGCCGGCCAGATTCGCGTCGATGACCGCGAGGCCGTCCCGCACCGCGGAAAGGCCCGCATTGAGCTTGGTGATCTGGGGCACCAGGTGTCCGGTCTCGACCTCGATGGCGCGGACGCCGAGACGGATCTTCGAGAGGTAATTGACCGGCTTCTTGAAGCGCGAGGCCGGACCGCCGATGGCCTCCAGCTCGTTGGTGATGGCCACCAGGAAGAGCGCGAGCGCGATGAAGAGCGCGGCGACGCCCACCACCGAGAGCACCATCAGGAGCGTCATCGCCGCCTCCCCAGCACGCACTGCGGGCAACCCGGGCAGGACGACGCGTGCGCGCCGATCTGGGCGGTGGCGCCGACGATCCCTTTCGCGGACGAGAGAATCTGACCTGCCAGCTGGTTGGTCCTTTCCAGCAGCGAGATATGGATGGTGTTGTTGGCCAGCTTCTGGCCTACGTTCCAGATCTCGCTGACGCCGGCATGGATCTTCTTCGCTTCGCGCAGGATGAGCGTCAGCAGCACCGCCACCACCGCCACCACCACCAGGTAGATCCCCAGCGTCAGCCACCAGACGTTCTCGACGGTCATGGCCGCGCCTCCGGCCGATCGTGCTGCTGCAAGGCGTGGGCGAGCTTGCCGCCTTTGCTCTCGATGGCCTGCACCGCGGTGAGGATCTCTCCGGCCACTTCGTTGGTGGTCTGCAGTTCCCAGATGGGAAGCGTGTGGACGCGAATCGCTTCGGCGGCTTTGAGCGCGCGCACGGCGTGCGCGTAGATGGCGCGCGCAGTCAGCCAGATGGTGATGAGCAGGCCGGCGGCGATGACGACGATCACCCCCGCCACCGCCATCCACAATCCCCAGGCGCCCAGGTCAGCCATTGCGATCCTCCTTGGTCGCGCTCTCGTCGTGGTAGTCGCCGCGCAGTCCGGGACGATCGCCGCCCCAGAGCCATTTCTGCTCGCTGGGCCTGCGCCCTTGCCGGCGCGCGCCGAACTGCTGCCACTTCTCGTAGAAGTAGTGAATGGTCTTGTCCATCAGGGTCTGCGCCTGGACGTTGGCCCAGCCGCTCGGGACCTCGTGATTGACGTCCCAGCGGCGCTCCCGGTTGGTCTCGCGATTCGAGAGGCGTCTCAGCCTGCGGATGAAGAAGCCCAGGCTCTTGGAAGCGGTGGTCGAGACCAGCGCGCCCGGCGGGGTCTTGTAGAAGGGCGAGAACTTGTCGGGGAACCCGGGCATGGTGCAGCCGATGCACACGCCGCCCGCGCGCATGCACCCGCCCATGTGATTGATGGCGCCGCGCTTGACGATGTTGCAGTTGACCACCGGTCCCCAGCAGCCGACGTCCACCAGGCACTCGCCCCCGCCGTATTCGTGCGCGAAGGTGCCCTCCTCGTAGTAGCCCGCGCGGGTGCAGCCCTGGTGGACGGTCTCGGTGAAGAGCCAGGCCGGACGACCCAGCTCGTCGAAGGCGGGGAGCGGCCCGAGCCCTTGCAGGAAGAGGAGGATGGAAAAGACCAGCTCGGTAAAGTTGTCGCCGACGGGCGCGCAGCCCGGCAGGTTGATCACCGGCAGGCCGAACGCGCTCCGGTAGTCCTTGCCGAGAAAATCCATCACGCTCATCGCGCCGGTGGGATTGCCCTCGGCCGCCGGGATGCCGCCCCAGGTGGCGCAGGTGCCGATGGCGATGGTGGCTGCGGCGCCCGGAGCCAGCCGCTTGAGCCACTCTGCCGTGGGCACCGGCTGGTCCTGTGCGAAGCCCTCCCGGGGCTCGACGCCCATCGCGGAGAAATAGCCGCCGGTGCGCGCGGCGATGCGCTCGTCGGCGATGGAGCCCTCGAAGACGACCACGTAAGGCGCGCCCAGTTCGCCCCGCCAGGCGGTGCGATAGGTCTCGACGAAGGCGTGGCCCGCGTCCACCGCCAGCACCGGATGCTGGAGGATGACCTGCGGCATGGCCGGGACGATTCCGGCGAGCAGGCCCTCGATGCCCGGATTGGTGGCACCCGTGACCGCGATGCTGCAGCCGTCGCAGCTCATGCCTGCCAGCCAGTAGACGTGCACGGTCTTCAAGGGGCCGAGCGGCAGGCGCTTCTTCTGTTCGGCGGGCCCGGTCTGCCGCGGCCTCTTCGGCTCGGCAACCGGCTCTTCGACGACAGCGGGGACCACGTCCTCGAGCGCAGCCATCTTGCCTCCTCGCAGCTGATCGCGACCGTACGCCTCGACCGCTTCAAGTCAAGGTGCGCTTCGAGAAGTCGAAGCGCAGCTTGATTGCCCGTCACCATAGAGGTAACGCAGAAGCCATGAAGATCGCCATCGCAGGCAAAGGCGGCTCGGGAAAGACGACGTTGACCGCAACCCTGGCGCGCCTCTTTGCGCGGCGCGGCCGCAACGTCCTGGCCGTCGACGCCGATTCCAACCCCAACCTGGGCGCCAGCCTCGGACTGGCGCCAGAGGCGATCCCCGCGCCGGTGCCGCGGGACTTGCTGCAGGACCGGGTGACGGACGACGGCCGCAAGATCACGGCGCTGTCGATCTCCGCCGCGGAGGTCGCCGCCAGGTACGGCGCGCAGGCGCCGGATGGAGTGCGCCTGCTGGTGATGGGTCGGGTGGCGCACGCCGGCGCGGGTTGAATGTGCCGCGCCCATGCCACCGTGCGTGGCCTTCTTGGTGAGATCGTCGGCGGCGCGCAGGACGTCGCCTTTGCGGACATGGAGGCGGGCCTGGAGAATTTCTCCCGCGGCACGCCCCGGCACGCGGACGTGGTGCTGACCGTGCTCGAGCCCTACTACCGATCGCTGGAAACCGGCGCGCGGGTGGCGGACCTCGCCCGCGAGCTTGGGGTGAAGCGGGTGCTGGCCGTGGCCAACAAGGTGCGGAGCCCTGCCGACGCGCAGGCGATCGGGTCCTTCTGCAAGAGCCGCGGCCTGGATCTGCTGGGCACGGTGCCGCACGACGACGCCATCCTCGAGGCCGACCGCGAGGGCCGGGCGCTGCTCGACTGCGCGCCATCGTCGCCGGCGGTGCGCGCCATCGAGCAGATCGCGGATCGCCTGCTCGCTTGAGGAGCACATGGAACCTGCACGGCGCATCTTTCGGATCCGGGGCGTCGTGCAGGGCGTCGGCTTCCGGCCGTTCGTGTACCGCGCGGCCCTGAAGCTCGGGCTGCGCGGGGCGGTGTGGAACGATCCGGAAGGCGTGGTGGTGGACGCCGAGGGCGACGCCGCCGCGCTCGATGCCCTCGCGCACGAGATCGAACAATCTCCGCCCGCGCGCGCGACCGTCGAGTCGCTGCGCGCGGTCGAGGCGATTCCTGCCGGCGCGGCTGGGTTCTCGATCGTCGACAGCCAGCTGCGGGGCGCTTCCCGCCCGCGCGTGTCCGTCGATCTTCCCACCTGCGCCGCCTGCCTCGCGGAGCTGCTCGATCCGCGCGACCGCCGCTTCCGCTATCCCTTCATCAACTGTACCGACTGCGGGCCGCGCTACTCCATCGTCGAGGATGTTCCCTACGATCGCGGCGCCACCACCATGCGCTCGTTCCGCATGTGTCCTTCCTGCGCGAGCGAATATGCCGACCCGCTCTCGCGGCGCTTCCATGCGCAGCCCAATGCCTGCCCCGACTGCGGCCCGCGCCTGTGGATCCACGGCAGCGACCGCGAGCCGATCTCCGCCGCCGTCGAAGCGCTGCGCGAGGGCAAGATCGTCGCCTTGAAAGGAATCGGCGGCTTCCACCTCGCCTGCGACGCGCGGTCGGAGAGCGCGGTGCGCAGGCTGCGCGAGCGCAAGCACCGCTCCGGCAAGCCCTTCGCGGTGATGTTCCCGGATCTCCTTTCACTCGAGCGCGAGCTGATCGCCGAACCGCTGCATCCCGCCGCGCCGATCGCGCTGCTGAAGAAGAAGTCCGGGTCCACCCTTGCGGCCAGCGTCGCGCCGGGCCTCGACGAAGTGGGCGCCTTCTTGCCCTACACGCCGCTGCACCATCTGGTGGTCCGCCAGCCGCTGGTGATGACCAGCGGCAACCTCGCCGACGAGCCCATCGCCACCCGCAACGAGGAGGCGCTCGAGCGGCTCGGTGGCATCGCCGATCTCTTCCTCCTGCACGACCGCGACATCCACATGCGCATGGACGATTCCGTCGTGCGCGGTGGCAAGGTGCTTCGCCGCGCGCGCGGCTTCGTGCCGGAGTCCATCGACCTGGGGTTCGAGGCGCCCGCCATCCTCGCAGTCGGTGCGGATCTCAAGAACGCGCTCTGCCTGGCTGCGGGCGGCGCGGCCATCCTCAGCCAGCACCTCGGCGACCTCGAATCGTACGAGGCGCAGAAGTTCTTTGCCGAAGCGCGCCGGAACCTGGAGCGGCTCTTCCGCGTGGCCCCGCAGTACGTCGCCCACGATCTGCACCCGGGGTACCACAGCACCCGCCTCGCGCGAGCCACCGGTCTTCCCGCCATCGCGGTGCAACACCATCACGCGCACATCGCCTCGTGCCTGGCTGAGAACGGCCGCCGGGACCGCGTCATCGGCGTGGCCTGGGACGGCACCGGGTACGGCTCCGACGAGACCATCTGGGGCGGCGAGTTCCTGGTTGCGGACCTGGAAGGCTTCGAGCGCAAAGGTCGCCTGCGTCCGGTGCTCCTCGCCGGCGGCGACGCGGCGGTCCGCGCACCCTGGCGGCTGGCGCTCTCGCACCTTCTCGCCGCGGAGTTGCCGGCGACGCGCGTGGTCCAGCCCGGCTGCAAGAGCGTCGAGGCGATGGTCCGCAGCGGGACGGGCTGCGTTCCGACCTCCAGCGCAGGCCGGCTCTTCGATGCGGTGGCGAGCCTCGCCGGCGTGTGCCATTTCGCCAGCTACGAGGGCCAGGCGGCCATGGAACTGGAAGCCCTCTGCGAGGGCGATGCGCCCCCCTACCCCATCTCCATCCTCGATGCCGGACTTCTCGAACTCGATCCGCGGCCGCTCCTGCGCGCGCTCCTCGACGACCTCGATGGCGCAGTCCCGCCCGGCCGGATCGCGTCGCGGTTCCACGCAGCCCTCGCGGTCGGCATCGGCGCGCTCTGCGAACGGATCCGCGCGAGCACGGGGCTCTCCACCGTTGCGCTCTCGGGCGGCTGCTTCCAGAACCGCAGGTTGAGCCGCCTCGCCAAAGAGGCGCTGGTCCAGCGCGGTTTCGAAGTGCTGGTCCATTCCCGCGTTCCCGCAGGCGACGGCGGAATCGCGCTCGGACAGGCGGCGGTGGCCGCATGGAGGTTGCGCGATGTGCCTGGCCATTCCCGGTAAGGTCGTCGAACTCTTCGACCGCAAGGGCCTGCGCATGGCGCGGGTGCAGTTCGGCGGCATCCTGCGCGACACCTGCCTCGAATACGTCCCCGAGGCGCAGGTGGGCAGCTACGTGCTGGTGCACGTGGGAATGGCGTTGAGCGTCGTCGATGAGGAGGAGGCCGCACGCACTCTCGAGCTGTTCCGCGAGATGGGCGCGCTCGACGAGCTGGACGCGCCACAGGAGTCCGAGCGGTGAAGCACCTCGACGAATACCGCGACGGCCGCGTCGCCCGCACGCTGCTCGATCAGATCCGCGCCGCGGTGACCCGCCCGTGGGTGCTGATGGAAGTCTGCGGCGGGCAGACGCACAGCATCGTCCGCCACGGGATCGACCAGCTCCTCCCGGCGAGCCTCGAGCTGGTGCACGGCCCCGGCTGTCCTGTGTGCGTGACGCCGCTGGAGATGATCGACAAGGCGCACGCCATCGCCCAGCGGCCCGAGGTCATCTTCTGCTCCTTCGGCGACATGCTGCGGGTGCCGGGATCGCAGGGCGATCTGCTCGCGCTCAAAGCGCGCGGCGCGGACATCCGCACCGTCTATG
>JAYWAJ010000050.1:0-2795 GCA_043782525.1 Deltaproteobacteria bacterium
GATCATGCGGGTTCGCCGTCAGACCCGGGTGGTCTCCGGACCTCTGGGCGGGGCGGCGGCCCCCCTTGAATCACTTCTGCAACCTGCGCCCCGCCGAGCGCTTCCGCGACCGGCAGGAGCCCCGCGAAGAGGGCGCCAAAGTGCACGGTGCCGTCCGGCGCGATGTAGATCGTCGCCCGCTCGGGCAGGCGGGGAGGCGGGGGCAGCGGCTGCTTCCGATCGTCGTCCAAGCGGCGGTATTCTAGCAGGTCCGCAGGCGTTTTGAACTCCGCCCGGAAGGGCCTCTTTCTCAAGATTGTTCCAACCCTGCGTGAGTCTTTGCCAAAGCGGCTACCCTCTTGACCGGGACCGCTCTTGTGCTCGAAACTACGGCGAACCCTCGACTACTCTCGTCCTGCCCAACCGGGCAAGCGCACGGAGCATCTTTGGCAGACGACAAGAGCCTCGTCCCGGATTTCCAGCTCCTCGTCGACGGCACCGTCGCCGACGCCGAGCTCCGGGGCTCCGTCATCGGCGTCCGCGTCACCGACGACATGGACAGGTCGAGCCGCTTCTGGGTCCACCTCAGCGACGTCGATCGCAAGTGGACCCGGCAGGCCCGGTTCAAGCCGGGCACCGCCATCGAGATCAAGCTCGGCTACCAGGGCCAGCTGAAGAGCGTCTGCAAGGGCGAGGTCTCGAACCTCGAGATCGTGCTCACCCCCGACGGCCCCAGCCGCCTGGTCATCGCCGGCGTCGACAAGGGCCACAGCTTCGACAAGGGCACCGTCACCAAGACGTACAAGGACGTGAAGGACAGCGACCTCGCCAGCCAGGTCGCGCAGCGCCACGGCCTCTCCGCCGACGTCGACGACTCCAAGGTCGTCCACGACTACGTCATCCAGAACAACCTGTCGGACTACGACTTCCTCATGCAGCGGGCCACCCTGGCCGGCTTCCGCATGTACGTGGACGACAAGAAGCTCCTCTTCAAGAAGCCCAAGCTGGGCGAGAGCCCCGCCGCCAGGCTGACGTGGAGGGAGAACATCGGCCGCTTCATCCAGGAGGTGAACACCTTCGACCAGGTCTCGAAGATCACCACCACCGGCTGGGATCCGGCCAAGATGGAGAACATCACCGGCCCCGCCAGGAAGGGCGACGAGTACGGCACCCAGGGCGGCACGGTCACCGGCGAGAAGCTGGTCAAGGAGATGTTCGGCGACATCGAGGCGGTGATCCCGGTCGCCTCCGGGCAGAAGAACCTCCTCGAGGCGGTGGCCAAGTCCGAGTACAACAAGCGCGCCGGCGTCTTCGTCCATGCCGAGGCGCGCGTCAACGGCGACGCCAGCATCCGCGCGGGCGCGGTCGTCGAGGTGGAGAAGGCCGGCAAGCGCGTCGACGGGCAGTACTACGTCGTCTCCACCGACCACCTCTTCTTCGTCGACACCGGCTACGCTACCGAGTTCCGGGCGAAGCGGTATTCGATCAAGAAGGGCAGCTCGCCGGTCAAGGACCTGGGCAAGTTTGCCAAGGCCCTGCAGGACGCCGCCAAGAAGGCGCAGGAGATCGCCGACAAGATCAAGGACGCCGCCGCCTTCGCGCTCAAGGCCGCGCGGGAGGCCGCCAAGCGCGCCACCCAGGCGGTGGACGCTGCCAAGCAGGTCTGGGAGGACGTCAAGAAGGCGCTCGACCAGGTGAAGAAGGGCGCGGGCGACGTCGCACAGTCGGCGCTCAAGTCCATCGAGGGCAAGCTCGCCGGGCTCAAGGACTACGTCGCGCAGGCGGCCAGCAAGGTGGGCGAGGCGGCGCAGGAAGCGGCCAACGCGACCTCAGACATGGCCAAGAAGGCCCTGGAGAAGGCGCACGAGGCGGCCGCGCAGGTGACCGAGATTGCCCAGCAGGCCATCCAGCACGCGAGCGATGCCTTCGACGCGGTGAAGTCCGCGGCGCTCGACGCCGTGCACACCGTCGGCGACGAGCTCTCGGGCGCGGTGCGGGGACTGAAGTCGGGCCTGATGGCGGCGGCCGACATCGCCGTCAACGTCGGCAAGGCCGGCTTCGCGCTGGCGCAGGCGGCCATCCTCCAGGGCAAGAGCGCCATCGAGATGTGCGCCGCCCAGGCCGTCGCCATGGCCGGACCGATGATCGAGGCGCTCGGCGCGCAGCTCGGCAAGGTCATCGACGCGGTCAAGGCCACCGGCGACGCCGCCGGCAAGTCGATCATGGGCGCCATCGCCTCGGGCGCGCAGAACGTGCTCGACATGGCGAAGAGCGCCATCCAGTCCGCGCAGGACGCCATCCAGAAGGCGAAGGAGGCGGTGAAGAACGCCGCCGACACCATCCAGAAGAACGTCTTCGACAAGTTGAAGGGCTACGTCGACCAGGCCAAGAGCATGATCGACCAGGTCAAGGGCACCATCAACGACGCCAAGGCCAGGTTCGAGGAGATGAAGAAGCAGGTCGAAGACACCATCGACAAGTACGGCGGCAAGTGGATCAAGGCCGGCTTCTACATCAAGGAGCACGGCGAGAAGGCGTACCAGGCCGGCAAGGCCGTCTTCGACGGAATCAAGAAGGGCATCGCGCTCCTCAAGGAGAAGAAGTGGGAGGAGGCCGGCAAGGAGGTCGACCCGGCGCAGGCGAACTTCACCACCGCCAAGAGCGAGGCGCAGCTCTGCATCGACAAGCTGCAGGAGGTCGAGCAGGACCTTCCCGAGGGCGTGAAGTCGACGCTCGAAGCCATCATCGAGAAGATCAAGGCCATGCTGCCGCAGGGCGAGTCGTCGTTATCGAAATTTATCGAAGCCGTTAAGGCC
>JAYWAJ010000051.1:0-7358 GCA_043782525.1 Deltaproteobacteria bacterium
GTGGTCAGCGCATTGGTCTCCTGATCGCGGTCGCTGGCGCCGGCGCCGCTGAAGGCGTACGCCGTGCGCAGCACCGTGCGCGAGCCCAGCCGCGAGAGCAGGCTGGCCGAGGTCTGGTACCCGTTGAAGCCCTCCTCCTGGTTTCCGCCCAGACCCCGGCCCTGCGCGATGCTGGCCTGCAAGCGCGCGCTGGTGTCGCGGCCCGGGTAGATGTCGTCCGCGACCGAGGCGAGCAGCGTCCCCGTCGATTGACGGCTGCCGATCCGCTGCGCCGACCAGGTGGCGACGCCGGAGTACCGGTGGAGGCTCGAGTCCCCGTGCACGGTGCCGCTCACCGAGTCCGCGACGATGCGCGGCTGGTCGGGAGCCTCCGAGATCAGCCGCTGCACCTGCAGCTCGGCCCGGGGCAGGAGGGAGCTGACCAGCTGGGCCGCGCCGGAGAGCGAGGTGGAGGTGGAGGACTGCACCGCCTCGGCCGTCGAGCCGGGCAGCGTCAGGCCGCGGATGGCGGAGAGGGAGATGGGCAGGATCGATCGCGAGAAGAGGTGCAGCGTCGATCCGTAGCCGAGGCCATAGCGGAGCGACCGGTGGGGCGCGAGCTGGTCGAGGTGCAGCACCAGGACGAAGGACCGGAAGGTCAGGTAGCGCGAATCGAGGATCCAGCCCCCCAGCTCCGCGCTCACGCCCTCGCCCAGCTGGTGGGTCTGCAAGAGCCCGCGGCGCGACGGCGTCCAGCCGCCGGAGTAGGAGACCAGCGCGCGTCCGGTGAGCGTCCAGATGGCGAGGTCGTCATGGAACGAGACCTGCGCGCGCGCGGCGCCCGCGAAGGCGAGGACGAGGAGCCCGGCGAGGAGGCTGCGCCTCATGGCGCGGCCTTCGGCGAAGTGACGAGGAGGATGACCAGGTCCGCCCCAGGCGCGAGCGGCCAGAGCGGCGGCACGGCCCGGGCGCGGCCGGGCGGCAGTGCTCCGAGCCAGGTCGCGAGCTGTGCGATCTCGCTCGCGTATCGAGCGCCTTCGTCCGGAGCCCACAGCGACGGAGCGCGCCCCCAGACCTCCAACTCGGCCCCGGGCTGGGCAGCGCGGGCCGCGAAGATCGTCAGCGCCGCGCGGTACTTGGGCGAGAGCGTGGACGTCCCCACACCCATGGGGAGGACCAGCGCGTCGAGCACCCTCCGGCTGGCCCGGGCCATCCAGCGCAGGATCGGCCGCGGGATGACCGGACTCGAGCCGGCGACCGGGAAGGCGAGAACCAAGGCCCCGCCCAGGCTGGCGTGGAGCAGCCCGCGCGCTCCCTTCGCCGGCAGGGAATCGAAGGCGACGCGCTTCGGCGCGTCGGGCGTCCTGGTCGCGGCCGGTGGAATCCTGGCGACGGGCGGGGGCGGCGCCGGCCGGTCGGGCTGCTTGGCCACCGGAGCCTGCGGAACCGGAGCCTGCGGAACCGGAGCCTGCGGAACCGGAGCCTGCGGAGCCCGAGCCTGCGGAACCGGAGCCTGCGGACGCTGCGGCGGGGAGGCAGGCCCGCGCTGCAGATCCTGCGCGCGCGGATCGCCGCGGACCGGAGCGGTGGGAATGGGGCGGATGGGGATGCTCATCCGGTACCGCGGCGAGGCCGTGGTGAACCGGACCCCCTTCTCCTCGACTTTGTGGAGCGCTTCCTCCGCGCGCTTCTTCAAGACCTCGGTGCCGTTGTCGGGGCAGCCGTCCTCGTCCTCGAAGCCGTCCCAGTCCTCCGGCTCGTACGGGCACTTGTCGAAGCGGTCGGGGATCCCGTCGCCGTCGCTGTCCTGGAGCAGCTCGTCGAAGCTGGCGATCTGGATGCCCGCGAAGACCGACCAGGTGGCGCGGTCGCCGAAGGCGGGGCCGCCGGTGACGAAGAAGGTGATGCGACCCGGGTTCTGCAGGACCGCGGTCCGCCCGCCGCCGAAGAGCCCGGCGCCGCTCCAGGAGGGCGGTCCGGGCGGCGCGTCGGCCAGGGCTCCAGGCTGAAGCGTGGTCGTGAGCGCGGGGGCGGGCGCTTCGCCGAGGATCGCGCGCGCGGCCTCCTGCCCCCTCTGCTGCAGCATCTTGCGGCGCGCCTCTATCGGATCGGGCCCGAGCAGCGAAAAGGCGATGGCCGGCATCACCGAGACGTTCCTGAACCCGCGGCCCGACTCGCCGGCGGCCTGCAGCATCAGCGTGGTCGAGGAGCTGACCGATACCGCCGCCGCGGCGCCGTAGAAAGGGCCCGCCGGATCCGCGTCGCGCCGCCCGTGCGGAAGACGCCAGCCGAACTGGCCGGTGAGGAGCAGCGGCCCGAGGTGCTTCTGGGCGATCACCGAAGGAAGGAAGTCCCAGCCCTGCAGCGGGTGGTCCGCGGCCAGCGAGAGCGAGAGCGCCGGCCTCAGGAAATACTCGGTGAGCAGCAGCGCCTTGAGGGAGAGGCGCAGATCCTGCTGGACGCCGCGGGCCTGCGCCAGCCCGCGCGGGAACGCCTGCAGCCCTACGCTGGCCTCGAGCCGGTTCCAGAGCCCCAGCGTCAGTCCGAAGGGCGCCACGTGGAAGCGATCGCCGGGCACCGCGCCCATCACGGTGAAGGCCGCGCTCAGGCTGAACTCGCCGGCGGGCACGGTGTCGGCCTCCGGCACCAGCGGCGTTCCGCGCCCGCCAAAGAGCGTGGTCTGCGCCGCCGCGGGCAGCGCGGCGATCGCGGCCGCCAGCGCCGCCGCCATCCTCCCAGACTGGCCTCGTCGGCCGTGCATTTGGGCGCTCCTCCACGTCCTCCCCTACTGCTTCGCCAGCACGATCTTCGCCGCCGCGTGCAGCCGGTCGTCGAGCTTCTGCAGCGCCGCGCCGCGGCGCTCGTCGCGCAGGTCGGCGAGGATCGAAGCCTTGACGTCGGCGAAGCTCGCCTGCCGCGCCGCCAGCGTGGCTTCACGCTTGAGCAGGTACCAGCCGCGCAGGGCGCGGACCGGCGCCGTCATCTCGCCGTCGCGGATGCCCCAGCCGGCCTTCTCCATGGCGGGATCGAGGCTGCCCTGGTGCACGAGGCCGAGGTCGCCGCCCTTCGCCGCGAAGGCGTCGCACTTCTGCTCGACGGCGATCGCCGCGAAGTCCGCCTTCAGCGCCCTCTCGCGCAGCGCCCGCGCCGTGGCCTCGCCGGCCAGCCACTGCTTCTCGCTGGAGGAGGGATCGACGCGCACGCAGGTGGCGCGCAGATGGAGCGCCCCCGGCACCAGGTAGCGCGGCAGGTTGCCCTGGTAGCGCGCCACCGCCTCGGCCACGGTGGGGGCTGCAATGCCTTTCGCCTCGAGCTCGGCGAGCTGCTCAGCGAGCGCCGGCCGCGAGAGGATCTCCAGGTAGCGCCCGCGGTCGATGCCGTACGAAGCCAGCACCGCCTCGAACTTCTCGCGACCGCCTGCGTTCTTCTCCTCGCCGGCCGCGACCAGGTCGAGCGGCGCCTGGGGCACGGCGAGACCCCGCCGGCGCGCCTCCTGCGCGCGCAGCTCAGCCGTGATCAGCTCGTCGAGCACCTGCTTGCGGACCTCGGCGGTCTTCTTCTCGTCGAGCTGGCGGTGGAACATCGTCTTGCGGATGCGGTCGCCCATCGCCTTGCCCACCTCGGGCTCGGTGATGGGCTTCGAGTTGACCGTGGCGGGCGCGGTGGCGAGCGCGAGGACGAGGGCGAAGAAGAGCATTTGGGGTCTCCGGTCTGCTGAACTGCGCGCGGGTGCAGGCTTTGCGCGGATCCGCGCGCTTCAGAGGGAGGGTTTGCACCATCCATGCCCGTCCGCGCCGCGCCGGACCGCGCCGCGAAGCAAAAGAAAGGGAGCACCGGGGGGGGTCACCCGGCGCTCCCTTTGGGAGTCACTGCAGCTGGCTCCGGCGCTCCCTTGCCGGGCTCGAGCCTACTTGTTGTGGCAGGTGAGGCAGAGGTTCGAGTTCTGGTTCGACTTGATGAGGAACGGGTAGTTGCTGGCGGCCGAGGTGACGACGCCCTGCAGGTGAGGCTCGTGGCAGGAAGCGCACTCCAGCTGGTTCTGGACGCCGGCGCCCGGCTTGGTGAAGAGCATCTGGGTGGCGATGGTCTTGGAAGCCACGGTGCCCGCCCGCAGGATGACGAGGGCGCCGGTGGTCCCATTGTCCACCAGGGCGGTGGTCGGGTCGTTCAGCGTGCTGCCCTTCAGCGTCGCCAGGGCGGCGTCATAGGTAAACGAGATCGGGTGGTCGTTGGTCAGGTCGGTGCCGATGGTGTTGCTGCCTGAACCAGCCGGCGAGGCCTGGCCCATGTTCGACACCGTCGCAGCGCCGCTCTTGAACGTATAGGACGTCGGCGTGACGGAGACGGCCTGGTCGAGGTCGATCATCACGCCCTGGTTGAGGGAGTTGAACGCGGTCACGCCGTCATGGCAGGAGAGGCAGGCGAGCGAGACGGGGCCGACCGGGCGCGCTGCAGTGTTGGTGTCGGCAGCGTTGAGCTGGAAGGTCGAGCTGTTGGCCGCCGAGTACATGGTGAAGGCGGTGGTGCTGTTGGTGCGGTTCCAGAGCGGCGCGCCGACGTTCACCGCGTTGTGGGGCATGTGGCAGTAGACGCAGACCTGATTCTGCGCCTGGCCCGCAGCGCCCTGGATGTCCTTGCCGGTCGCCGAGAGGTCGTGCGAGGAGCCGACCACGCCGACTGCCGATGCGCCGGTCGCGAGCGCTGCGATTACGAGGGCTGGGAAGAGCTTCAGAAGTTTCGTCATTTGGGTGTGCCTCCAAGGCACTTCGTCGAGGTTGATTGCGAGGCTCGGTTTCGCCTCGAAGGCGTCCCAGCCACACACCCACTCTTCGCAACCTTCGGGCCACCGCTCGCTCGCAGCCGTCTACGAGTGAGCGGCGCGATTCGGCCTACTTTCCCACCGCCGAAACCTGGGGCTTGTCACCCACTGTTGGGGCAACGGCCCCAACCGCGGCGGGCTTTGCCCCAACTTCAGTTGCCAGCGGGTGCAGCCAGGCGTAGCGCTGCACGCGGTGGTTCATCTGGTCCACGACGAAGACGTGATCGGTCGCGTCGATGAAGACCCCTTCGATGAGCTGGAACTCGCCGGGCTTGGATCCGGGCGCGCCGATCCAGATGAGCAGCTTCCCCTCCTGGTCGAAGACCTGCACGTTGCAGAAGGCGGCGTCGCTCACGTAGACGTGATTCTCCGAGTCGAGCGCGATGCCCTTGGGCCGGGCGAACGAGCCCGGTTCCTGGCCGATGAGGCCGTGCGTCAGGAGGAACTTCCCCTCCGCGTCGAAGACCTCATAGCGGAAGTTCAGCGAGTCGACGACGTAGACCTTGCCGTCCTTTCCGACGGCGACGCTCGACGGGTAATTGAATTTCCCCTCGTCATTGCCCCGCTCGCCGATGGTGCGCACGAGCTTCTTGTCCGCCAGCGAAAACACCTGCACGCGGTGGCCCTTGCTGTCGACCACGTAGAGCAATTTGCGCTGCGGATCGACCGCCGCGTCGGCAGGCGTCTCCAGCGTCGCTTTCGATCCGAAGGCGGCGATGAACTTACCGTCCGGCGCGAACTCGATCACTTGCTGCAGCTTGCCGTCGGCGACGAAGAGGTTGCCGTCCGGGTCGAGGCCCATCCCGAGCGGGAGCACGAGGCGCCCCTCGCCCTCGACGCCGATGAGGCGCACCTCCTTCTTCACCTCGTCGAAGACCTCGATGCGGGGCGGCTTGGCGGTGTCGCTGACGTAGACCAGGCCCTTGCCGTTGGAGACGACGTCCATCGGCTTGAAGAGCTGGTGCTGCTCGGCGGCGCTCTTGCTGCCGAAGACCGCGTCGAGGGCGCCGCTCTTCTCGTACTCGGCCGAGCCCGTGTAGATGTGCTCCAGCTTGTAGCGCGCCGGCTCCGGCGGCGGCGGGATGACCACGTCGTACTTCTGCGCCTGGACATGAGCGCAGGCGAGCTGGGCGGCGAAGAGACTGGCGATGACGAGGCGCTTCATTTGAGATCTCCTAATGCTTGGCGTGGCAGCGGTTGCAGAGATCCATCTTCGTCTCGCCACTGAGCCACAGCTTCGGCCTGTTGCTGCTGTGAGGGTCATGGCACGACAGGCAAGACAGCGTCTTGCCCGGCCGGGCCGGGTCTGGCTTTCCTTCCATCGGGTGGATCTTTCCGTCGAACGAGGCGAAGACGTGGTCGCCGGTGATCTTGGCGTGGCAGGTCAGGCAAAGCTTGTTGCCGGTCGCCTTGAGCAGCTTCTCGCCGTCCGAGCCGTGCGGGTCATGGCACCCGGTGCAGCCGAACTGCAGCAGCGCGGGGTGCACGTTCTTCTTCACCGCGATCGCCTCGTGACACGTCTGGCAGAGCTTGTCCTTGGGGCTGGTGAGGTTCTGCGGGTTCTCCGACGCGTGCTGGTCGTGGCACATCAGGCACATGCCGCGCTCGACCGGATAGTGCACGCTCTTGCGGCCGGTGGCGTCGTCGGAGTGGCAGCGGAAGCAGGTGTCCGAGGTCTTCTCGTCCCGCACCAGGCCGTTGTTGTTCGACGAGTGCGGCTCGTGGCAGGTGGTGCAGCGCCCGAGCACCACCGCGCTGTGGACGTGCTTGTCCTCATCCAGCCGCGGGTGACACTTGTAGCAGAGCGCCGGCGGCGCCACCTTGAGCAGCCTGGCGTTGTCCGAGGCGTGGTGCTGGTGGCAGTCGGAGCACTCCCCGCCCTTCACCGGCCGGTGCACGGTCTTCAGCGTCAGGTCGATGGTGAGGGCAGGCATGTTCGGCTTGCCCGCCGCCTGCTTCGGGTCGTGGCACTTGAGGCAGAGCACCTTGCCGGGCTCGAGCGTCTGCGCCGTGTTGTCGCTCTGGTGCGGGTCGTGGCAACCGAGGCAGTTGCCGGTGGCAACGGGAGAGTGGACGCTCTCTCCCTTGGTGAGCAGCTCCTTCTTGTGGCAGGCAAAGCAGAGCTGCTCGCGCTTGTCGATGAGGAGCGGCGCCGCCTCGCCGGAGTGCGGGTTGTGGCAGCCGAGGCACTTGCCCTGCTTGACGGCGGTGTGGATGAACTTCGCGTCGTCGAACTTGGCGTGGCACTTGGAGCAGAGTGCCTCCACCGGAAAGAGCTTGAGCAGCGCCGGGTTCTTCGACGCGTGCGGATCGTGGCAGGCGACGCAGCCCGACGACTTGATCACCGGGTGCAGCGGCGTCACCGCGGCGACCTCGTGGCACTTGAGGCAGAGCGCGGGCTGCTCGGCCTTCAGCTTCCAGGCCGGCCCCGCCGGGCTCTGGCATTTGCCGGCCGCTCCCGGCGCAGGGAGGTGGCAAAGCTCGCAGTCGCCGCCCTTGGCCGGCCGGTGCGCCTTCATCTCCGCGAGCATGGGCGCGTGGCAGCTGAGGCAGGCCTTGA
>JAYWAJ010000052.1:0-2787 GCA_043782525.1 Deltaproteobacteria bacterium
CCTGCATCCAGGAGGCGCCGAGCGTGGCCGCGAGGTTGAGGGCCGGATCGCGCAGGAGCATGGCGTCGACCCTGGGGTCGGCGAAGACGAGCGCGCCCAGCGCGGCGGTGGGAAGGCTGCCGGCCAGGAGCAGCCAGGCAGCGGGGCGGGGAATGCCCGGCCGGGACGGGACGGGCGCTGTTGCCCGTGCGAGGCGGCGGTGCAGCCGCGGCGCCGCCAGGAGGAGGGCGACGAAGAGGCCGATGGCGGCGAACCAACGGGTTTCGGCCGGCCGGGCGAGGGCGATGAGCAGGAGGTCGCGCGGCCGCTGCAGGACGTAGACGAGTTGGAAGAAGTCCAGCGAGTCGCCGCTGATCATGAAGTAGACGTGGCCGACGATCTCGGCGAGCCCGATGACGAGCACCAACGCGCGCAGGAGCCAGATGGCCGGCGCGCGGCGGGCGCCGCAGCGCAGGAGCCCGATGCTGAAGAGCGCGACGCCGAGGTTGAAGAAGAAGAACGAAGCGCTCAGGTCCAGCCAGTCCTGGAGGTGCATCTGGTCCGGCCGGGGGACGAGCAGCTCGATGCGGCCGAGGATCCGCGCGGCGAAGAGCAGCGTGTTCAGCGCCAGCAGCGGCGCGAGCGTGTAGAGAAGGTCGATCCGGGCGGAGCGGGGGTCGATGTCCTGGCTGCCGGTCAATCCATTCCTTTCGAAATCTAAAACCTGATCTCGCCTGACGTCCGCGCATCCTACGCCATCCACCAGCTTGCAATTCACGCCGCCCCATCCTATCCCCGCGCCATGTCAAAGCTCACCTTCCTCGGAACCGGTCTCATGGGCAGCGGGCTCGCAGAAGCGGCGGCGAAGCGCGGAGATCAGGTCACGGTCTGGAACCGCACCCTCGCCAGGGCGCAGCCGCTCGCGGCCCACGGAGTGCGCCTCGCGGCCAGCCCGGCCGAGGCGATCGCCGGCGCCGACCGCGTGCACCTCGTGCTCCCCGACGACGCGGTGGTGGATTCCGTCCTGGAATCCTGCGGCAGCGCGCTCCGGGGCCCGCTCATCGTCGATCACACGACCGCGTCTCCGGCGGGCACGGCGGCGCGCGCGGCCAGGCTCGAGGCGCGGGGAGTCGCCTTCCTGCACGCGCCGGTCTTCATGACGCCCGCCATGTGCCGCGCCGGGCAAGGGTTGATGCTCGCTGCCGGGCCCGCCTCCGTCTTCGAGCGCGCCGCGCCGGGCCTGCGGGCGATGACCGGGACGGTGGAATACCTGGGCGAGCGGCGCGACCTGGCGGCGGCACACAAGCTCTTCGGCAACGCCATGATCCTCACCATCACCGCCGGACTCTCCGACGTCTTCGCCCTCGCCAGGTCGCTCGGCATCGCCGCCGGCGATGCCCACGGCCTCTTCGGCAGATTCAACGCCGCCGGCACCATCGCCGGCCGCGGCCTCAACATGTCGAAGGGGGATTTTCGCGCCAGCTTCGAGCTCACCATGGCCCGCAAGGACGCGCGCCTGATGATCGAGGCCGCCGGGGGCGAGCGCCTCTCCGTGTTGCCGGCCATCGCCGCCCGCATGGACGAGCTCATCGCCCGCGGGCTCGGCGCCGAGGACGTCGGCGTCTTGGCCACGGACGCGGTGGGGCGGCGGTGAAGACGAGCCGCTCGTGAACCAGCGGCCGAGCCCCCGGGAGCGGAAAGACCCCGGGGCTCGGCGCGCCGCGCGCCCTTAGAACCCGCTGCCGACGACCGTGTCCTGGTTCGGAGTCGTCACGCCGGGGCGGCCGCGGTTGTCGGTCCAGACCGCCAGCGCGCGGCCGGTCGAGTCGACGGCCACGCCCGTGTAGTCGCCGATGAAGCTGCCGGAGAACTGGGTGAACGGGTTGGACGACTGGCTCGAGACGCGGGTCTCGCTGGCGTACCCGTCCGTCGAGCTGCTCAAGGCGTAGTCGAGGCAGACCGCGTTGAGGTCATAGATCGCGGGCGAGTGCGGATAGGTCGGATCGGAGGTATTGAGGAAGCCGCGGGCGCAGGTATGATCGGTCGCAGTGGGCGTGGGCGAGTAGTCGCGCGTGTAGTAGCCGACCACGGTGCGGCCGTGGTTGGCGGCCACCGCCGGGAAGACCTTGTCCTTGCCCGAGGTGATCTGCCGCGGGGCCGTCCAGGTGGTGCCGTTCGCCGAGGTGACCAGCTTCACCTGGTTGTTGGTGAGGCCGGAGAACCCCGCCGCCCCAGCCGCGCAGCCCGCGTTGTTCTGGTCGTCAGCCCAGGCGACGGCGATTCCGGAGGTGGTCGGGTCGATGGCCAGCGAGGGGAAGCCGTTGAGCCGGAATTGCTCGAAGCTCAGCCGCTGCCGGCCCTGCGACACGTTGGTGGGATAGCAGCCGGAGTCGTCGTAGACGCGGCCGATCTCGGTGTTGGTGAAGGTCTTGCCGCCGTCGGTCGACCGGGCGACCACCGTCTGGTCCCTGTTGATGTCGCTCGCCTGGTTTCCTTCATAGGCGACGTAGAGGGTGCCGTCCGGCGCGAAGGCTGGCGAGGAGCCCTGGTCGTAAGGATGGGCGCTGTCGCTCACCGCCACCGGGTCGGACCAGGTCGCGCCAAAGTCCCGGGACGCGGAGCCGACGATGTTGGAGGAGATGTATCCGCCGGCGGGGCTGAACCTGAAGGAGGTCCAGGTGACGTAGACGTTTCCGTTGGCCCCTGCCGCGATCCAGTTCTTGTCGTTGAAGAAGGTGTTGGCGCTCTCGTAGTGGATCATGACCGGCGTGCCCCAGGAGGCGCCGCCGTCGTGGGAGACGGCCACCG
>JAYWAJ010000053.1:0-7341 GCA_043782525.1 Deltaproteobacteria bacterium
CTCTACCAGGAGGAGGCGACCCCGGCGCGGGTCGGCCAGCCGCAGCGGACCGCGCAGCCCGCGACGCCGCCGCCCGCCACCCCGCAGCAGGCGCAGCAGCGCCCGGCCCAGCCCGGCGCGCAGCCGGCGGGCATCGCCGGACCGGGCGGCCAGAAGAAGCCGGACGAACCGAAGAGCGACCGCTTCTCGCTCATCGAGCTCGAGTAGCTCCCCGCACCGAGAAGTACGCCGCCGCCGAGGCCAGCGCGCTCGCCGCCACCGCGCCTCCCAGCGACGCGCCCGGAGTGAGCCGCGCTCCCAGCGCCGCTCCGAAGGCCAGCACCCCGGCGGCGTAGGCAGCGACGGCCGAGGCCGCCAGCGCCGCTTCGCCGCGCACCGAGGCGCCCGAGAGCAGTTCGCCCGCGCACCAGGTCGCCGCGGCGATGGTGGGCGGCGCGGCGAGGATGAAGGACCGCCAGGCGACCGCCTCGAAGGCGTCCTCGCAGGAGGAGAAGGCGGCGGCGAGGAAGCCGATCTGCGCGGTGATCGATCCAGTGGCGATCCCGGCGGCCACCAGCACGCAGCAGCGCTCGAGGCTGCCCCGCACCAGCGGCGCGAACGGCCGGCGCGCGGTGACGTGGCCGACGGCGAGAAAGGCGGGACCGCAGGCGGCGAAGGCGCAGGCGGCGGGGATCAGGGCATCCATGCCTGCTGCTTGTGCAAGCCGAACGCCAGATCTGGGGACACCATACGCAACTCAACGCCGGGACATCGTTGGCACGGCGAGTTGCGTATGGTGTCCCCAGATCTATACGCGAAGCTACCTTCGATAGATTCGGAGAAGCTAGCGCTCCGCCCGCTCGCGGGTCGGCTGCTTCTGGGCCACCACCGGCTGCTTGCGGTGCACCACCAGCGTCCGCTGCGTCATGAGGTCGTCGCCCTCGCGGGCGATGATCACCACCGTCGAGTTGCCCGGCTTGAGCGGCAGGTCGGCGGTGAAGTCCAGCGTGGTGGGCCCGGCGGCGTTCTGCGTCTGGCCCGGCTTCTTCGAGGTGCGGAAGAAGACCTTGCGGTAGTCGTTCTCGTGCTGGACGAAGATCTGCAGGTCGCGCATGCCGTTGGCGTCGGCGGCGCTGCCCGTCACCGAGAAGTGGTCCTGGTCGGTGTCGATGCCGCCGCGGCTGGTGTCGACGTTGGTGAGCTTGATCACCGGCGCCTCGGTCTGGGTCAGCTCCGCCACCGTCTTGAGGTTGACCTTGGCGCCCGGCGCCTCCCTGGCGGCGGCCAGCGGCAGAAAGCCGTTGCGGCCCTTCTGCCACTCGACGCGCCAGAACTGCCCGGCCTTGCCGTGCGCAGTCAGCACCGCTCCCTTCTTCACCGTCGCCAGCTTGCCGCCCGCCTCGAGCGCGCTGGCCAGGATGGCCGTGTCCACCTGCACCCGCACCACGCCAGAAGCCGCCGCCGACGGCAGGGCCGGCCCGACCGGGAGCAGGATCTTGTCGCGCTGCGCCTCGTAGAGATCCTTGTCGCCGACCTCGAGCCGCACCGGGACGTTCTCCTCCAGGCCCTTCTTCACCTCCAGCACGAAGGTCGCGCTCTTGCTCTCGCCCGGCTTGAGCAGGCCCAGCTTGGTGCGGCCCTTGCGGACGTTGACCTTGTCCTCGCTGAGGTTGTGCAGCGCCGCGTACGCCTCGTACGCCTGCCCGGTGCCGACGTTCTTCACGTCGACCACGATCTCGGTCAGCTCGCCCTTGTCGCCCTTGCGCAAGAGGCCGTCGGGCGAGACCACCTGCCAGGTCCAGGCGAAGGCGGGACGCGGCAGCTCGGCGATGTCGGCCTCGGCGTGGGCGTCGTCGATCTTGTCGCCCAGCTCGTCCTCCCACTTGATGGCGATGTCGTCGCGCCGCGAGGGCAGGTACTTGGGGATCTTGATCGGCACCGTCCAGGTGCGCTTCTCGCCGGGCAGCAGCTGGCCGAAGGCGAACTCGCGCCGGTCGAGCACGCTGTCGTCGGACTTGGTGTACGCGCGCAGCCGCCAGATGGGGGAGGTCCCGTTGTTGTGCGCGGTGATGGAGAGATCCATGGTCTGGCCTGCCTGCGTGCGCGGGACCTTGATCTCCGCCTGCACCTTGGCCGCGCCCGGCTGACCCTTGGCGGCGATGGCCGTCGCGGTGGCCGGCGCCGGCGCCCAGTTCACGCCCATGGCCTCGAGCTGCTTCTTGGCCTTCTCCTGCTCCTGGGCGCGGCGCTGCTCGACGAACGGCTTCGACTGCGCCAGCTGCTGGCGCCGGTCGGTCGAGGTCGCCGTCATGAGGAGATCGCGGCAGAACTCGATCTGGTAGTCCACCTGCACGCCGTCGTCATCCGACGGCTCGTCGTCCGAGAGGTCGTCCTCCGGCTGCTGCCCCGACTCGAGCAGCTCCCGGTTCTTCTTCTCCTTGGCGGTCTCCTCCTTGACGAAGCGCAGCGTCTCGAAGGGCTTCTGCGCCACGCGCTCGCGGCCGGCCTTGGCCTGCTCCTCGTCGCGGGCGAAGCCGTTGAAGAAGTGCTTGTCGTAGTCGGCCTCGCGGAAGGTCTTGGGCGGCGCCCAGAGGTCGATGCGGTCCTTGAGGATGCGGGCCGGCACCAGCTCGACGTCGGGGGTGATGCCCACCTCCTGGATCGACATGTCGCCGGGCGTGAGGTACTGCGCGATGGTGAGCTTGAGCGCGCTCTCGTCGCCGTTCTCGCGGTCCTTGAAGTCGTAGAGGACCTGCACGCTGCCTTTGCCGAAGCTCTGCCGGCCGACGATGAGGGCGCGGTTCAGGTTCTTGAGCGCGCCGGCCACGATCTCGCTGGCGCTGGCGGACTCGTTGCTGATGAGCACCGCCATGGGGAACTCGCGCTCGCCGCCGTCGTTGCGGGCGAGCTTCGGCTCGCGCAGCGTGCCGTTGACGCCGACGGTGGTGACGATGGTGCCCTCTTCGACGAAGGCGTCGCTCACCTGGATGGCCTGCTCGAGCAGGCCGCCGGGGTTGCCGCGCAGGTCCATCACCAGGCCCTTGAGGGTGCCGCCGTTCTGCTGCTTCATGACGCGGATGGCGGCCATCATGTCGCGGGTGGTGGTGCCGGAAAATCCGGAGAGGCGCACGTAGCCGATGCCGTTCTCGAGCATCTTCGAGGTCACCGTCTCGTAGGTCACCACCGCGCGGACCAGGTCGAGCTTGCGGTTCTCGGTGCCCTTGTGGGTGACGTAGATGGAGACTTTGGTGCCGGGCTTGCCGCGCATGTGATCGACCGCCTCTTGCAGCTCCATGCTCACGGTCGAGTCGTTGTCGATCTGGGTGATGACGTCGCCCTTCTTCACGCCCGCCTTGAAGGCCGGGGTGTTGCGCAGGACCTTCCGGACGGTGAGGCGGTCGTCGATCATGGAGATGACGAAGCCGAGGCCGCCGAACTCGCCGCGGGTCTGGACCTTCATCTCCTTGTAGACCTCGGGCTTGAGCAGCCAGGAGTGCGGGTCGAGCGTGGAGAGCATGCCGTTGACGGCGGCGTACTCGATCTCGCGCTGGTCCGACTGGGTGACCAGGTTCTCCTTCATGAAGCCGAAGACCTCGTGCATCTTGAGCGGGATCTGCCAGATGGAGTCGATGTCGCGGTAGTCGAACTCCTTGGTCTGGTTGCCCACCGTGACGCGGACGTGCCCTTCGGCGAGGCTTGCGTTGGCGTGGCCGCAGCCGGCGGCCTGGGCGCGGTTCTGCTCGAGGATTCCGCCCTGCGGCGCGCCGTTGGACGGCCCGACCAGCGCGGTGGTGCCCGGCTCCTTGTTGGCGGCCTTGTCGTCGCAGGGAGGCCCGCCGACCTCGACCATCACCTCGGCCACCTGCCGCTCGACCGCTTCTAGCGAGGCGGTGAACATCTCCTTGGGGTTGATGCGCGAAGGGTCGACGTAGTTGTCCTTGATCTGGACGATGGTCTTGCGGAAGACGTCGAGGCTGGCGAGGTCGTAGTTCTTGTCCGCCTTGGGATCGACGGCCGCGAACGCCGCGCGCGCCTTGAGCGGGCCCCGGTCCCCGGAGAGGGCGAGCACGCAGAGGGCGACGGCGAGGGGGAAGATGAGGAGACGAGCAGGCTTTCGCATGGGCGGCGGCTCTTTCAGCGGGCGGCGGGGCGGGCGGAGGAGTTGAGGATAGCCAGCGGCTCCCCGTCCAACAAGGAACCGGCGGTCACAGGTGTAAACAGCGCGATCAGCTCGGGCATGCCGGAATGGTTCACCTTCGAACCACCGCGTAGCCCTTTGCGGCCAGCGCCGCGGTCAAGGACTCGATGTGTTCGGGGCCCTTGGTCTCCAGCGTCAGCTCGATCTCGGTGTCGCCGATGGCGCCCTTGACGAAGGCGCGATTGTGGTGCACTTCCAGCACGTTGCCCTTCTCGGCCGCGACGGTGGCCAGCACTGCCGCGAGCATGCCGGGACGATCGGCGACGCGCAACGAAAGCATGACCCGGCGGCCTTCTTTGACCAGGCCGCGCTCGATGATGCGGGCGATGATGTTGACGTCGATGTTTCCGCCCGAAATCGCACAGACGACCTTGGTCGGTGGCGAAAGGCCCGCGATCTTGCGCTGCAGCAGGGCGGCGGCAGGCGCGGCGCCGGCGCCCTCGGCCACCGTCTTCTCCCGCTCGAGGAGCAGGAGGATGGCGTTGGCCACCTCTTCGTCGTCGACGCCGACGATCTCGTCGACGTACTTGCGGAAGAGGGGCAGCGTCCGCTCGCCTGCGCGCTTGACGGCGATGCCGTCGGCCAGCGTGGTCGCCGCAGGGAGCACCACCGGACCGCCCGCGTCGAGGGCGGCGCGCATCTTGGGAATGAGCGACGACTCGACCCCGATCACCCGCACCGAGGGCTTGAGCGCCTTGATGGCGACCGCCATGCCGCCCAGCCAGCCGCCGCCGCCGATGCTGGCGACCAGCACATCGAGGTCGGGGACCTGCTCGAGGATCTCCAGGGCGCAGGTGCCCTGCCCGGCGATGACGGCGTCGTCGTCGAAGGCGTGGACGAAGACGTAGCCCTTCTCCGACTCCAGCTCCCGCGCCCGGGTATAGGCGTCGTCGTAGGAGAGGCCGTACAGCACCACCTGCGCGCCGAACTTCTTCGTCGCCAGGACCTTCACCAGCGGCGTCGTCTCCGGCATGACGATGGTCGACTTCATGCCCAGGCGCTGGGCGTTGTAGGCGACGCCCTGCGCGTGATTCCCGGCGCTGGCCGCCACCACGCCGCGGGCCCGCTCCTGAGCGCTGAGCATGGCCAGCTTGTTGGCGGCGCCGCGCTCTTTGAAGGACCCGGTCCGCTGCAGATTCTCCAGCTTGAAGTAGATTTGCGCCCCGCACATCTCGCTGAACCAGTCGGCCTGGGGGCAAGGGGTGACGGCGACATTGCCGCGGATGCGTTCCCTGGCTGCGAGCACGTCGTCGAGCGAAATCATCGGGCGCGGAGCCTTATCCTGAATGGGTCGAGGGTCAAGGTGTTCTCCGGGCATACCTTTTTTGTGTCATGGGTTGTCTCTTGGCACGCTGAGACAAAGCTTGAGCAGTTGGGGGTGCGCATGGGCGTCAAGGCTTCCGGGAAGGCAAGCGAGCGAATCGGTCTCGTCGACGAGACGCAGGCGGACCGCCAGACCATCGAGGTCTACGAGCTGGCCACGCGCAAGGTTCGCATCGGGCGGGTCCCGCTGCTGCTGCGCGCCCTCGCCGCCGAGAAGGCCCTGCTGCCGTGCTGGCAGGCGCTCCGTCCCGCCATCCGGGTGCGCGCCTTCGAGGAGGCGGCCGACGACCTGCGCGCCCGGGCCGCCCGCGCCGCCGTCGACCTGGGCTGTCCGCTCATCGAGACGCAGCTGGGCTGGGCCGGCTACGACGTGGACGAGATCGACGAGATCCGCGGGCAGGTGGACATCTTCCACTACGTCGACGCCAAGATGCTGATGATGGTCTCGACGCTGGCCCAGGCGCTGGCCGGCGGGACCGGCGGCGCGAGGCAGGGGGCGCGCGCCGAGCAGCGGGTCCCGCGGGGCGTGCCGCAAGACATGGACCACATCGAGCTGGTTCCCGAGGACGCCGGCGGAAACCTGGGCAAGACCTTCCGATCGATCCGCGCGCACACCGGGCTGGGCCTGGTGCCCGACGACTTCCGCGCGCTGGGCCGCTGGCCGAAGTATCTCGAGCTCGCCTGGGCCGACGCCCGCAAGCGGGACGAGGACTCCCGCGCCCAGGGCGCGCTCGCCGAGCTGGGCGCGCAGGCCGACGAGGCGGTCCGGCAGCTGCCGGTAGGCGTGCAGATCACCGACGAGGCACTGCGGGAGGCAGGCGCCGATCCGGAGCGGGTGCGCGCGCTGGTCGACCGCTTCCGCAAGGCGATGCCCTGCCTGGTGCTCGACCTCGCCCTCTTCAAGGTCCAGCTCGACGGCGCCGAGCTGGCGCGCGAGAGCCCGTTCCCCATCCGCTGGAAGTACATCTCCGCCGACGAGTACACGACGGTGGGGATCGACGATCCCGTCAAGCTGCGCACCGGTGACCCCACTTCGCTGGACGACGGGCTCGACGACCTGCCCGGCACGCACTGATCGGCAACCCGTTGGCGTCATCGTTGACCTTGGCGGCGACGGATCACTTCTGAGAGCCCCTACCGCACCTGCGCGACCTTGCCGCCGAAGAGGCGGTCCACCGCGGCGAGCAGCTCGTCGTCGGGCGCGATGCGGGTGCCCTTGAGCGCGATGCGCGTCTCGGCCGTGCCCGGCAAGAGGATGGAGAGGGCGGCGCTGCAGGAGCCCGGATGCTTTCCGAAGAGAACTTTGAGCTCGGCCAGCTTCTCCTCGGTGGCCTGCGCCGCGGTGAGCTTGAGCTCGACGCGCGTCGCCCTCGCCTTCCGCACTTCCGCCAATTTTGATACTTCATCTACCTTGATTTCTGGCGCCGGCTCGGCGTTGTCCTGCTGGTTGGCTTCGGCGCCGAACTTCTCCGCCATCCGCACCATGCCGCGCACCAGCACCGGCTCGTCGCCCTTGAGCAGCGCCTCGTACTTCTGCACGGAGTCGTCGTAGATGACCAGGTCGCGGGCGCCGGTCAGGTCCTCCAGCGAGGCGAAGGCGATGCGCTTGCCGGTCTTGGTCAGCCGCTCGCGCCAGCCCTGCACGATGCCGGCGACGGCGACTTTTTCGAAGCCCTTGGCGTTGGCCAAGGACGCGCAGGTGTGGGTGGCGTAGCGCTTGACGTCGTCGGCGTAGCGGGCGAGCGGATGCCCGGTGATGTAGAAGCCGAGCGCCTGCTTCTCCAGCGCCAGGCGCTCGCGCTCGGTCCATTCGTCCTTGCCGAAGACGCGCTCTTCCGGCG
>JAYWAJ010000054.1:0-7339 GCA_043782525.1 Deltaproteobacteria bacterium
TCGGCGCTCACCGGCGTGCCGGTGCGGATCCCGCGGACGCAGCCCGCCGGCGACGCGAAAGTTCCGGCCCACGTCCACGACGAGGATCCGGCGCGCTGCCCGCGCTACCTCGCGCGGGTCATCGAGGGCGTGAAGGTCGGCCCTTCCCCGCTGCCCATCCAGGAGCGGCTGCGCTCCTGCGGCGTGCGGCCCATCTCCAACGTCGTCGACGCGACCAACCTCGCCTTGCTCGAGCTGGGGCATCCGCTGCACGGCTTCGATCTCGACCGGCTGGCGGGAGAAAAGATCATCGTCCGGCGCGCGGCCGAGGGCGAGACCATGACCACGCTCGACGGCAAGGAGCGCAAGCTGACCGCCGACGACCTGGTCATCGCCGACGCCGAGAAGCCGGTCGCGCTCGCCGGGGTGATGGGCGGCCAGACCAGCGAGGTGAGCGCCTCCACCACGCGCATCCTCCTCGAGAGCGCCATGTTCGAGGCCAAAGGCATCCGGCGGACTGCGCGGCGCCATGGGCTGCACACCGAGGCCTCGCACCGCTTCGAGCGCGGCATGGACGAGAAGACCGCGGCGCTGGCGGCGGACCGCGGCGCGGAGCTGATCGCGCAGCTGGCGGGAGGGCGGGTGCTGCCCGGCGCCATCGATCGCTATCCGGCGCCGCTGCCGCAGACGCAGGTCTGGGTGCGGCCGGCGCGGGTCTCGGCGCTGCTCGGCTCCGAGGTGCCGGCGCGGGAGGTGGAGCAGCTCCTGGGCGCGCTGCAGCTCGAGCCGCTCGACGGCAACCCGGAGCGGCGACTGTGGGGCGTGCCTTCGTGGCGGCGCGATCTCACCCGCGAGATCGACTGCATCGAGGAGGTGGCGCGGCTGCGCGGCTACGACGCCATTCCCATCGAGACGCCCAAGGCGGGCGTCGGCGAGACGGCGGCCATCCTGCCCCAGGCGCGGGTGAAGTCGGCGGCGCGCGCGTCGCTGGAGGCCGGCGGCTTCGACGAAGTGCTCAACTACAGCTTCCTGCCCGAGCGCGACCTGCTGGCGCTGGATCCGGCGGCGCAGTTCCTCCGCGTCGCCAACCCGCTGACGGTAGAGCAGGGCGTGATGCGCACCTCGCTCTGGCCCGGCCTGTTGCGCAACCTCGGCCACAACCTCTCCCGCGGCCTGCGCGATCTCCGCCTCTACGAGCTGGGGCGCATCTACCTGCCCGCGCCGGATCCGCGGCATCCCGACGGCCCGCTGGCCTGGCCGGTCTGGGAGCCCGACCACCTCGCCCTCGCCACGACCGGACGGCGCGCGCCCAAGGGTTGGACCGGCGGAGGCGAGGCGTCCGACTTCTACGATCTCAAGGGCGCGGTCGAGGAGCTGTGCGAGGCGATGGGGATTGCCGGGGTCCGCTTCGCTCCCGCGCAGGTGCCGCCGCTCCATCCGGCGAGCGCGTCGGAGATCCTGGTGGCGGGCAGGCGCGCCGGGGTTCTCGGGCAGCTGCATCCCACCGCGGCGGCTCACTTCGAGGTGCCGCCGCAGACCTTCGTCGCCGAGCTGAACTGGCAGGCGCTCCTGGGCGCTGCCACGGCGCTGCACGGCTTTCACGGCCTGCCGAAATTCCCGGCGGTGGCGCGCGACCTCGCCTTCGTCGTCGCGGCCGCGGTGCCGGCGGAGAAGATGCTGGAAGAGATTCGCGCGGCGGACGCGGGCAAGCTCCTCGAGCAGGTGACCCTCTTCGACGTCTACCGCGGCGCGCCCGTGCCGGAAGGAAAGAAGAGCATGGCCTTCGGGCTCTCGCTGCGCGCGACCGACCGCACGCTCACCGACGGCGAGGCGGATGCGCTCTGCGCCGGCATCCGCGACCGGCTCAAGTCCGCGCTGGGCGCGGAGATCCGCGGGTAGCCTCCCAGGCGACCGCGTCGTCGAGGCGGTCCTGCCCGAAGAAGAGCTCGCCCGCCGCGACGAAGTCCGGGGCGCCGAAGATGCCGATCCGCTGCGCCTCGCCGGTGTTGGCCCGCAGCTGCGCCTTGACCTCGGGCGAAGTGGCCAGCTCCAGCGCCTGCGTGCCGTCGCCGCCGATGCCCTCGACCAGCGCGCGCAGCACCTCCGGCTGCGCGATGTCCTGGTTCTCTGCGAAATTGGCGCGGAAGACGGCGCGCACGAGCGGCCCCGTCGCCGCGCCGGCGCAGCAGGCGACCCGCGCCGCCAGCACGCTGCTTCGCGGAAAGACGCCGGGGCGCCGCCAGGGCAGGTCGTACTTCTCGCAGAGCCGTTCGAGGTCGCGCCACATGTACGCGCCGCGCTCCCGGTGGACGTTGAAAGGAGAGTCGCGGATGCCCAGCTGCTGCTCGAAGAGCGGCCCCAGCAGGAAGGGCCGGTACTCGAGCGCGACGCCCGCGCGGGTGCAGGCCTCTTCCACCCGCAGGGCAGCCACGTACGAATAGGTGCTGGCGAAGTCGAACCAGAATTGCATGCGGCAGAGACTACTGCGCCGTCACACTGATGTCGTCGAGGGCCACGCCCCAGTCGGTGACCGAGGCGTCCGACTGCAGCGAGAAGGAGATGCGCACCTTCGCTTTGCCGGCGAACCTCGACAAGTCGACGACCGCCTGCGGCGCCCAGCCGTTCCAGCCCCGCGAGCGGCCCGAACCCGCGGCCAGCCGGGTGGCCCGCGTACTCCACCATGGCGCTGGAGAACTCGGAGGTGGTGGGGACGTTCTGGGTACTACCGACGGTAGAACGTCCGCACACGACAGCTGCGCACAGCAGGTGGCTGGTTGCGTCAACCCCATCGGTCGGTTGCCGGAACGGCGGTCGCGCGTGCCCGGTGCGACATGTCGGATAAGGTCGCACTTGCGCGGCGGATGGATTTTTTCCCTTGGTGTTTGACCGGCTTCCGCGCGTCCGTGTATCTTTCTCGACATGACCAAGGCTGACGTCATCGAGAGCGTGTGCACCAAGGTCGGGTTCTCCAAAAAGGAATCCGCGGAGATCGTCGAGATGGTCTTCGACACGCTCAAGGACACGCTGGAGCGCGGCGAGAAGATCAAGCTCTCGGGCTTCGGCAACTTTGTCGTGCGCGAGAAGAAGTCGCGCGTCGGCCGCAATCCGCAGACGGGGCAGGAGATCGAGATCAGCGCGCGGCGCGTGCTGACCTTCCGCCCGTCGCAAGTGCTGAAAAACGCGCTGAACAAGGCTGCCCAGGAAGGGTAGTCCGGCCCGCCGTTCTCAATTGACGCATCCGCTAGCGAGTGTTACGACGCTCGCCCCGCCGCGCCGTCCACCCCTTGGCGGCGGGTCTGCAACCGTGCCGGGGCGTAGCGCAGCCTGGTAGCGCACTTGCTTGGGGTGCAAGTGGTCGCTGGTTCGAATCCAGTCGCCCCGACATATCGAGGCCTCTGATCTTCCTGACGTTGTCGGGGCGGTCAGGGGCCTCACCTTTTGAGGAGAGACCCTGGCTGCACCGCGGTAGCTCTCAGGGATCGATCAAGCGCCGCGGCCTACCGCAGGGGACGAGAGCGGCAGCTGGATGGTGAAGCGCGCCCCTTCTCCCTGGGCGCTCTCCACCGCGACGGTGCCGCCCGAGGCGCCGACCACCTGCTTGACGATCCACAGCCCGAGCCCGAGCCCGGCGTAGTTCCGCGCCGGCACCGCGCGCTCGAAGCGCTCGAAGATCCGCGCGTGCTCCTCCGGGGCCACGCCGATGCCGTGGTCGACGACGCAGAGCCGCGCCCACCCGTCCCTGGCGCTGACCATCACCTCGACCGGCTTTCCTCCGCCGTACTTGAGCGCGTTGGCGACCAGGTTGGTGACCACCTGGTCGAGGCGGAAGAGATCCCAGGAGCCGACCGGCCGCCCCTCGGCCACCAACGAGATCGGCGACGTGTCCGGCTGCGCGGCGAAGCGAGCCACCACCGTCTGCGCCAGCTCCACCAGATCGACGGGCTGCGGCTCGAGGACCAGCCGCCCGCTGCCGATGCGCGAGACGTCGAGCAGCTGCGCCACCAGCGTCTTGATGCGGTCGACCTGGCGAAGCGAGACCTTGAGGTGGTCGCGGAAGGCCTCCGCGCCGGTGCTGCGGGCGATGACCTCGAGCTGCAGCTTGAGCGGCGTCAGCGGCGTGTTCAGCTCGTGGGAAGCGAGCGAGAGGAAGTCGTCGCGGATGCGGACGGCCTGCCGCAGCTCGACGGTGAGCGCCTCCGCCTTCACCCGCGAGCGGACCAGGGCGGTCACCTCGTAGGCGAAGGTGATCAGCCCTTCGACCTTGCCGTCGGCGTCGCGCAGGGGCTGGCAGGTGAAGTCGAAGAAGGCGTCCCGCGGCCCGGCGGCGGGGGTGATGCGCACGGGCGCCTCGCTGGCGGAGTAGGTCTCGCCGGTGGCGTAGACCGTGGCCATCACCTCGAGGAAGCCCTGCTTCTCCAGCTCGGGCAGCGCTTCGCGCAGCGGCTTTCCCAGCAGGGCGCGGTCGAAGAGGGCGCGGTAGCTGGGATTGGCAAGCTCGAAGACGAGGTCTGTCCCACGCAGGATGGAGATGGGCATGGGCGCGTCTGTGAAGAGCTGGTGCAGCGAAGCGCGCTCACGCTCTGCATCGCCGCGCGCGGCGCGCTCCCGCTGCTCGGCGTCTTTGCGGGCGTTGCCGTTACGGAAGAAGATGGAGAGGCCGCCCGCCTTGCGCGGAAACGCCGACACCTCCGTCCAGAGCCGGAAGGGCGCGTAGTACTCCTCGAAGTGCACTTCCAGCCGGTCGCGCATGGCGCGGTTGTACTCGAGCCAGTACTTCGAGGTGGGCTCCGCGGCGGCGGGAAACACCTGCCAGAAGTTCCGCCCCACCTGCAGCGTCCGGGAGAGCCCCGTGGCGCTCTCCTGCGCACGGTTGACGCGCACGATGGTCCAGTCGCCGTCGACCACGCAGAGCGGGTCGCCATGCTCGAGGATGTCGAGGGCGTCGTCGGCGTCGGCCCGGGCCACCCGTCGATCCGCGGCCAGCACCTCGGCTTTGTCCGCGTGCGCGCGGAGCTTGGACTCGGTCTCCTGGTTGAGGTTGACGAAGGCCTGCACCTTGTTGCGCATCACCTCGGGGTCGAAGGGCTTGAGCACGTAGTCCACCGCGCCGCCCGCATAGCCGCGCACGATGTTCTGCTCTTCCCGGTAGACTGCAGTCACGAAGATGATGGGCGTATTGCGGGTGCGCTCGCGCTTGCGGATGAGCGCCGCCGTCTCGAAGCCGTCGAGGTCCGGCATCTGCACGTCGAGGAGGATGAGCGCGCAGGGGTGTTCGAGGAGGAAGCGGAGCGCCTCCCGGCCCGAGCCGGCCTTGACGATGCGCAGGTGGAGAGGCTCGAGGACGGCCTCGAGGGCCAGCAGATTGGCCGGGCGGTCATCGACGAGCAGGACGGTGGCTTCGGGCACTTCAGTCATTTAATCGGCCGGCGGAGGCGGGGCACGGGCTCTTTCGGCGAGAAGCGTTTTCGCAGCATGGCCCCCGGGCAGACGGCCGCGCCCTCGCGCAAACGGCGTCAGGCGTGGGCGAGGATGGCGTTGGTCGTGTCCCGGTAGGTGCGGCCCAGCACGCCGCAGAGCGTGCCGAGGAATTTGAAGCTCACCGTGAAGTTGAGGTGGGTGGCCTTCTCCAGGACGTCGGGCTCGACCCGGGAGAGCGCGCACGGCTTTACCGCCACCACCGACGCGGAGCGCGGCTTCCCGTCGACGAAGGCCATGAAGCCGAACATGTCGCGCTGCCCGAGGTGGGCGAGCGTCCGGTCGGGCAGGCCGTAGGCGTGCTTGCGCACTTCCATGTCGCCCCCCTCGATCACGTAGAACGAGCGCGAGGTGTCTCCCTCGGCGACGACGATCTGGCCCTCGACGGCCTCGATCTTCTGACCGAGGACGGCCAGCCAGGCCGCCTCCTCTTCGGTGAGGTGCGGCGGACGGCCGGAAGTTCCGTAGGCGGGCGGCGGGCGGGAGGCGCCCGGCGGCAGCGGACCGAGCCGGATGGCGACGTCGTTGGCGGAGCGCACCTTCTCGGAGATGGAGCGGCAGAAGACGGCGAGGAGGCCGCTGGCCAGGGAGCGGTGCGTCTTCAGCTCTTGCTTGAGGGGATGCTTGTTGACTGCCCGCACGATGGTGTCGATGCGCGCCACGTGGCGGACGCTGTCGGCGGGCAGATCGGCAAACGCTTCCAGCTCGCCGAAGATGTCCCCGGGCCCGAGCTGCCCGAGGAGGAGCTCGCCGTCCTCGCCCCGGGCGCGGATGTCCACGCCGCCGGCGGCGATGAGGTAGAGCCACTCGCCGGTGTGGCCGCTGACGAGGATCTCTTCGCCGGCCTTGAATTCGTCCAGCTTGGAGAGGGCTTCCAGCCGGTCCCGATCCTTCGCATCGAGGACTGCGAACCTCTCCGATGTGACGAAGGCGAACATGGCCGCGTAAGCTGCCCGATCCGCCGGCGTTGTCAACCGCGACGCGCGGCGCGCCACCTCTGCGGCGAGCGCTCAGCGGGCGACGCGGAAGCCGAGGTTGGAGAAGCGCGCACCGGGCGGCCAGGCGTTGCGGCTCGCGCAACGAAGCTGGGGAGGGTGCGCGTTCCAGGCGCCACCGCGGGCGCTGCGCAGACCCGGGGCGAGCTCGCCTTCGCACCACTCCCAGACGTTCCCGGCGCAGTCGTACAGGCCCCACGGACTGCGGTTCTGCGGCAGGCTGCGCACGGGGAGCGTGTGCCGCTTGCCGCCGCGGTGGGCGGCAAAGCCGGGGAGCCAGTCGTCGCCCCAGGGAAAGCGCCGGCCGTCATCGCCGCGGGCCGCGCGCTCCCACTCGATCTCGCTCGGCAGCCGCAGCCCGCAAGAGCGCGCGAAGGCGTCCGCCTCGTACCAGCTGACGCCGACCACGGGCTGCTCCGGGTCGAGGTAGGCGCGCCAGGCTTCGTCGTTCCAGAACCGCGGCCGGTCGATGCTGCCTGCCTCGCGCCAGGCCCAGCCTGCCTCGGACCAGGCGGCGCGGGCGCGGTAGCCATCGCGTACGAAGTCTCCGAACTGGGCGTTGGTCACCGGGGTCTCGCCGATGGCGTACGCCGCCGTCGCCAACCGCCGGCGCGGGTGCTCGTTGTCGGCGCCTTCGGGCGGGTCGCTCCCCATCCAGAACTGTCCCGGCGGCACTTCGCACCAACGCATGGTGCTAGGATGGATCGATGCACCTGCCCGCGCCATCTCCCGCCCTGCGCGGCCTTCCGCTCCGCCTCGCCGCCGCGCTCGCTGCCTTCGCGCCGGTGCGGGCCTTGCTCCTCTGGAAGGTGCGCCGCGACGCCCGCATCCCCGAGCTGCCCCGGCTGCCCTGAAAAGACGAAGGGCGCCCGGCCCGAGAGCCGGACGCC
>JAYWAJ010000055.1:0-19206 GCA_043782525.1 Deltaproteobacteria bacterium
GCGCCGCGCGGCCCCTCGTCCAGGCCGCCGGATCGAAGGCGGGAGGCTCGAGGTCCGGCTGCGCGGCGTAAGCCCGCCCGGTGGCCCGCTCCTCGATCTCCCAGAGCGCCTTGCGGATGGCGGCGCGGACGAATTCCGAGCGAAGGCGGGAACGGGCGGGAGCGACCTTTTCGAGACGGGCCGCGGTCTTGGCATCAAGGTCGATGAGGATCTGCATCATATGCAAGTCTATGAGGTCTTCCATAAGGTAGCAAACGAAGCCCGCCTTCCTGGCTGGGACCCGCCGGCGGTCACGCTGGCCCGACGGCCGGGCGTCTCCGAGCCCTGGCCGCTGGACAGAAGCCGTTGGCGAATACGCCAACGAGCTTCTAGTTGGCGTCGTCGGGAAGGATCAGGTCCGATCCGGCCGAGGCCAGCGCGCGCGGCGTGACCTCGACGTCGGCGATGCCCGGCAGCTCCGGATCCATGGGCGCCGCCTTTTCGCGCAGCTTGCGCGCCCCCGGCACCACCATGCGTTCGAACGAGCCCACCGTCTCGTTGTAGGCGCCCACCGCGGTGGCCAGCCCCCGGCCCACCTTGGCGAAGTGATCGCCCAGCTTGCCCAGCCGCTTGTGCAGGTCGCGCCCCAGGGAAGCGATCTCCTGCGCGTCCTGCGCCAGCCGCTCCTGCCGCCAGCCGAAGGCCGCCGCCCGCAAGAGCGCGATCAGGGTGGTGGGCGAGGCCAGAAGCACGCGCTCGGAGAAGGCGCCTTCCATCAAGCCCGGGTCCTGCTCCATGGCGGCCGCGAAGACCGCCTCGTTGGGCACGAAGAGCACCACGAATTCGGGCGTGTTCTCGAACTGGTCCCAGTAGGCCTTGCGCGCCAGCTGGGCGACGTGGTTGCGCAGCTGGCGGGCGTGGCTCGCCAGGTGGGCCGCCCGGGAGGTCTCGTCGGGCGCCTCGAGCGCGTCGAGGTAGGCCGCCAGCGGCGCCTTGGCGTCGACCACCAGCCGCTTGCCGCCGGGCATCCGCACCACCAGATCGGGGCGGAGGCGGCCGTCGTCGCCCTCCACCGTCTCCTGCTGGGCGAAGTCGCAGTGCTCGAGCATGCCTGCCATCTCGGCGACGCGCTTCAGCTGCATCTCGCCCCACCGCCCGCGCACCGCCGGCGCCCGCAGCGCCTTGACCAGGTTGCCGGTCTCGGCGCGCAGGGCCGTCTGCGATTCGAGCAGGGCGCGCACCTGCTCGGTGAGCGACGCGTAGGCGCCCGAGCGCGCCTTCTCCAGCTCCTGGATCTTGCCGTCCACCTTGTCGAGCGACTCGCGCACCGGCTTGACCAGGTCGACGATGGCGAGCTTCTGCTTCTCCAGGTCGCCGCGGGCAGTCTCGTGCAGCGTCCCCAGCGACTCCCGCGCCAGCTGCAGGAACTGCTCGTTGTTGGCCTGCAGCGCCTGCCGCGAGACGGCGGTGAAGGACGCCTGCAGCCTGCCGTCCTGCGCGGCCAGGTTGTCGCGCGCGGCCTGCAGCTCCGCCTCGACCCGGGCGCGCGCCGCTTCCGCAGCGGTGATCTGCTCGCGCACCCGCACCGCCTCCTGGAGCGCCGTCTCCAGCTGCCGCTCGACCGCGGCCCGCGCCTGCTGCTCCGCGGCGGTGCGCGCCTGGTGGTCGCGATCCAGGCGCGCGACCTGGGCGTCGGTGGCGCGCAGCTGCTCCTCGCGCAGGCGCTCCAGCTCGCGGGCCTGCTGGTCGCGCAGGCTGGCCAGGTCGGCGCGGAGCTGCAGGGCCTCCTGGTCGCGCCCGGCGAGACGCACCTGCGCCTCGCGCCGCGACCCCTGCGCGGCGGCGAGGAGATAGAGGACGGCGGCGAGCGCTGCGGCGAGCACGGCGAGGATGGCGGTCATGCGGTTCCCTCCTGTCGCGCGACGTTAGCGGGGGGGTCTGACACTGGAGGGTCAAGCCGCTGGACTTCCTCGGTAAACCGATCTCCCCAGAAGCCGCGCTCACAGGCGTGGATGAGCGGCGTGGGGAGCGCGAAGAGGGCGTAGACCGCGGCGTCGATGCGCCGGTCGAGGGCGTGGGAGAGGGGGATCTGGTGGAACGCGCGCGCGCGATCTTTCTTAAGGGGCTCCCGGGCCCCGCCCGCGATCAGCATATCGCGGGGGTCTGACATCTCCGTGGTCCCGGCCGCTTGCGCCGCCAGCCGCGCCAGCTCCGCCAGCCTCCCCGGCGCGGCCAGCAGCGCGCGCGGCACGGGAAGCTCTTTCAGCGCGCTCGGCTTCACGTTCACGTCGGTGGTGCGCAGCCGGTGGAAGCGGTTGAGCGCCACCGACGAGACCAGCGCCAAAAGCGCCCAGAGCAGCTCGTCCGCGTCGCAGGCCAGGGTCGAGAGCGAATCGAGGCAGACCCGCTCGGGGGGCACCAGCGCGGCCTCGAGCCAGCGCGCCCAGGGCGCCTGCGCGTTGGTGCGGATCCGCTGGATGGCGACGCGGGGGCGCCCCTGCTGCCGCGCCACCAGCGCCGAGAGCGAGGCGCCGTCCACCAGCGTCTTGGGACGCCAGCGCAGCGCGAAGGGCACGATGTCCTCGCCGCCGACCAGGCCCACCTCGGAGCGGCCCGGCTCCCGCCGCTCGACGTGCCGCCCGTTGTCTCCGGTGCGCAGGCCGTAGCCGACCGCGCAGACGGAGCCGAGCGGCACCGCAGCCGCTTCCATGGCCGCGCAGAGCGCGCGCTCGCCTTCGCTGCGGTAGACGAACCAGCCGCGCCGGGCCGAGGAGAGCAGCTCTGCGCGCGAGACCCTTGCCAGCGGTTCCGTTCCCCGCGCGACCGCCGTCCACTGCTCTGCGCTTTCTTGCGCCGTCGCGGCGGCCGTCGCCGTCGCCGTCTCGACTCGTTCTCGTTCTCGCGCGGGCGCCTTCGCGCGGGACCTCGGGCTCGAGGGTGCGGACTGTCCTTCGGCCCTGCCCGAAGCCCGAAGCCCGAAGCCCGAAGCCTCTCTCCTCACCATCACCACCGCCTGCACCCGGGTGTCCTTCGCCGCCGCGAAGGGCTTGCCCAGATCGACCAGCGCGGCGATCTCCGCCTGCTCGAGGACCGCGGTCCGCAGCGCCCCGGCGCGGGCGAGGAACATCCAGGTGTCCGGCACCAGCAGCGCCGCCGTCCCGCCGGGCCGCACCAGCTGCAGCGCCCGCAGGAGGAAGGCCGCGTAGCGATCGATCTCGCCGCCCCGCAGCGCCGGAAACAGCGCGAGGAGGGCGGCCCGCTCGGAGGCGTCGCCCACGTGCCCGTAGGGCGGATTGCTCACCAGCAGATCCACCGGCGCCGGCGGCCGCAGGCGCAGCGCGTCTCCCTGCCGCAGCGCCGGCCGCGCGCCGCACAGCCGCAGCGCCCGCCGCGCCACCCGGAGCGCTTCCGGATCCAGATCGAATCCGCTCAGCCGCAAAAGCCCGGCGCGCGACGCCGCCACCAGGAAGGCGCCCGCGCCGGCGCAGGGATCGAGCACGCTGCCGCGAGCGCCGCCGTGCCGCAGCGCCAGCTCGACCACCTGCGCGGCCAGCTCCGGCGGCGTGTAATAGAGGCCGGCGTCGCGCCGTCCGCGCAGGCCCAGCGCGCGCGCCTTCTCTTCCTCGAATGTCCGGATGAGCAGGTCGGCAGCCGCCGCGCTCAACTGCGCTTCCCTCGGGGGAAGGCCTTCTGGTTCTGCTCCAGCAGCTGCCGCAGCTCCTCCGGCGGAAGCGGCTGCGCGCCTCCCAGCGCACGGGCGTGGTGGAGGATCCTGGCCAGGTGCTCGACCAGCTCCATGCGCAAAAAGGCCAGGGCCAGGTCGGGCCCGAGCGTGAGGGCGCCGTTGCCCGGCAGCAGCATGGCGTCGGCCTCGGCGGCGCAGCGCGAGACGGCCTCGGTGGCGAGCGGCGTCCTGGGCAGCGCGAAGGGCGCCGTCGGCACCAGGCCCAAAGAGACGACGGCTTCGGGCAAGCAGATCGGCTCGAGCGGCATCCGGGCCACGCCGAAGGCCGTCGCATAGGGCGGATGCGCGTGCAGGACGGCGGTGACGTCGGGACGCGCGCGATACGCCGCCAGGTGCAGCTCGGTCTCGCCCGGCGGCTTCTTGCTGCCCTCGACCAGGGCGCCCGCGCCGTCGACCACCACCAGCATCGCCTCGGTGACCTCCGCCTTGGAGGTCGCCGTCGGCGTGATGAGGAAGCGGTCGCCGCCGAGGCGCACCGAGACGTTGCCGTCGTGGTTCGCCGCCCAGCCCGCCGCGTGGATGCGGCGCGCGACCTGGGCCACCTGCGCGCGCAGCAGCGGATGCATCAGCCGATCCCCACGGAGTCGACGATGCCGACGATGCACGACCGGATGGGCAGCCTGGAAGCCAGCGGCACGCCGAAGAGCTGTCGGATGCCGCTGCCCTCGCGCAGGACCAGCACGGTGTCGCCCTCGCCGGCCTGCATGGCGCGGTCCACCGCGAGGAAGCTCTTGCCGAGGTCTTGGCCCTGCTCGTCCACCGGCTGGACCACCAGCAGCTTGAGCCGCGCGAAGGCCGGGTGCTTCTCGGTCGCCACCACCGGCCCCAGCACCTTGCAGAGGATCATGGCAGGCCCAGCGCGTCGACGATGCCGACGATGGCCGCGTCCACCGGCACGAAGCTCTCTTCGAGCGCCAGCGCGGCCTCGCGGGATCCGACCAAAAAGACGAGGTCGCCCGTCCCGGCGCGCACGGTGTCGACGGCGACCTCGAGCGCGCCCGCGGGCTCCTGGTGGTGGTCGAGCGGCTGCACGAGGAGGAGCTTGTGGCCCCGCAGCCCCTCGTCCTTGGTCTGCGCGACCACGGTGCCGACCACCTTGCCGAGGTACATCTACTCCCCCGCCGTGACGACGATGGGGATGTCGACGTCGAAGGCCTCGCCCCGGAACGACGGAAAGGCGATCTTCCGCGTCGCCCGGCGCAGGCAGGCGCCGAGCGGGCTCTGGTCCACCGTGCCCTTGTCGATCTTCGCCTGCGTCACCGTGCCCGTCGGCGCAATCGTGGTGGCGATGTGGATCTTGCCGACCCGCAGATTGGGATCGCGCCGCAGCGCCTCATCGATGCAGCCCTGCAACGCGCTCTTGTTCTCGTCGAGCTTGCGGCGCACCTGGTCGGCGGTGAGGCCGGTGCTGATCGCCGCTGCGGGCTTCGGCTCCGGCCGGGAAGGCGGCTTCTCTCCCTGGGGCGGCAGGGCGGCGGCTGGCGACGCGGGCGGCGCGGGCGACCCGGACGCCGGCGCGCCCTTGGCCTCCTCTGCCTTCGAAGGCGGCGCGGCGGCGCGGCTCTGCCTCTCGAAGACGAGCCACAGCACCACCGCGGCGATGGCCACCACGCCCAGCACCACCACCACGAACGGCCCGCGGCTACGCGCTTCCGCGGCGCCTTCGAACATGCGCGGGGCCGGCGTGACGGACGGGCGGGGCGGCACCGGCTTCCTCTCCAGCTCGCCCGCAGCCCAGCTGGCGAGGTCGGCGGGCGGCTTCGGCACGCTGCCCGGCTCCGGGGTGAACAGCTCGCGGCCGACGCCTTCCTGGTGGACGCGCTCGCCCAGCGGCAGCGGATCGACGGCGGTGGGCGCGTCTTGCTGCGCGGGCTTGGCTGCGGGCTTCGCTGCCGGCTTCGGCACCGGGGCCGGCTGCGCCTTGGCGACGAAGTCCGTAGAGGTGAACTCGCGCAGCGGCGCGACCGGCGGCGGCGGGAGCGAGGGCGGGAGGGACGGCGCCTCCGGAAGCTGCGGGAAGAGCCCTTGCAGCTCAGGCAGATCCTTGGCGCGCTGCCAGGCGTCCATGCCGTCCTTCCACAGATACGTGCGCGGCCCGACCGCGCCTTCGTCGGTGCGGGCGCGCAGCTCGGCGCGGGTGAGCGGGCCCACCTGCTTGCCGTGCAGCATGGCGAACCAAAGGGGCCCGTCGTCGGGCTCGGCGGCGGGCGGCGGCTGGGAGGGGGAAGCAGGTTGGGCAGCGGCGGGAGGCTGGCCGGCGCGCTGGGGCTCGTCCACCTTGGACGCCTGGAGCGCCTGCTCGAGGAGGTCGCTGTCCATCGCGCGGGTGCTGTCGGTGTCGCTGTCGCGGGAGGGCGCGGCGGCGGCTGGCGGCGGCGCGGCGGGGACGGGAGCGGCGCGCGGCGGTGCGGAGACGGAGGCTGGAGCAGGCCCGGCCGCCGCCACCAGCTTGGGACGCGCCGGGCCCAGCGCCGGATCGGAGATGGCGATCTTGGCGCCACAGCGCTTGCACCGCACGATCAGGCGCTTGCCGCGCACCTTTTCGTCGGCGATCTGCAGCTGGGTCTTGCAGCTCTCGCAGCTGAATTGCATCCGGCGCGAGACTGTATGTGAAAGCTTGCTGAGGAGAAAGCAGTCTTTCCGCTGCGCGCGGCTCAGGTCGCCGGAGTCTCTTCGACGCGGCCGGCGCGTCCCTTGCGGCGGCGCGGTGCCAGCGTTCCCGCCTTCAGCGACTGGTAGCGCTCCTTGTAGTAGTGCGAGCGGCAGAGCCCGCGCGCCAGCACCGGGCTTTCGCAGCCGGGCCCGGAGCAGGCGCGAAGGTCCGCTCCGCGCCGCGCGCCCAGCTGGCGCGCCAGGTCGCCGGCGTCGATGGACTTCTCGACGATCCGCTGCACGCTCTGGGCGATCACCTGCGCCAGCTCCCGGCTGATCTGCCGGCCGAGCTTCCGCGCCCAACGGTCGAGGCCAGGGGAGCGTCCGCGTGGCATGGTGGCTCCATTCCTCTCTGGAAATTAATCATTGAAGAGTGCGGGCCACGATAGCGGCCGTCGTTGCGATGTCAAGGCGCGGCCACTAGAGCTTCAGGCCGTGCTCCTCGAGAAGCTTGAGCAGCTTGTCGAGCCGCCGCTCCTCGCGGGAGACCTCGAGGCCGAGGGCCCGCGCCCCGTCGAGCAGGGCGATGCAGAGGAGGATTCCGCCCAGCGCTTCCTTTTCGCGGCCCGCCTCGGAGAGGAGCTGCTCGATACCTTGTGACAAATGGCGGAAATCGCGGAAACAAAGGGTCTTGGGTAAATCCGGCAATGGACCGGTATTGGTGGTCGAAGGCGCAAAAGCAAAGCCGACGTCGGCCAGCGCCACCTGCCGCTGGTCGTGCCAGAGCAGGACCAGCCAGGGGGCGGCGCGCAGGTCGCTGCGCTTTTCCTCCACCTGCTCCAGCTCGTCCCAGCGGACGCGCAATTCTTTTCCGCTGCCGGGCTCCAGCAGGCGGGCGCCCTGCCCGTCTTCGTCCTCGAGCGCCGCCACGGCGGCGAGCGGCTTGCGGCAGTACTCCAGCACCTTGGTCTTGATCTCGATCGGCGTCATGCGTCTTCCTCGAGCACGGCCGCACCTTGCCACAAGTCGGGCGCGACGGTGGCCGGGGCCGGCTCGCCCGGGCCGCTCCAATTCCCTGCCTCTACCGACTGCCGCGAGAGGATCCTCACCGACGTGGCGAGCTGCGGCTTTCCGCTCGACGTCGAGCTCGGGCTGGGCGTCGCGTTCTGACCGGAACCCGCGCCGCCGCCCGCTGCCGGGCCGGGGGCCGCCGTGAAAGGGCCAGGAACGCCTTACGCCGCCTGCACGTCGTCCGGCTTCCCCGCCGCGCCGGCCGCCGCCTGCACCGCGATGCCCATCTTTCCCTTGTGCTTGTTGGCCGCCATCAGCGCGTGGGCGTGCGCCGTCTGCTCGAAGGGAAAGACCTGGTCGAGCACCGGCTTGATCTTCCCCTCGTGCACCAGCTGGTTGGCCCGCTCGGCCTGGTAGGCGTTGGCAAAGTGCGAGCCGAGGATCTGCTTCTGGCGCATCCACAGGTGCCGGACGTCGAACTCGAGGTTGAAGCCGGTGGTGGCGCCGCAGATGACGATCTTGCCGAAGCGCTTGGCGAGGAAGACGCTGGTGGGGAAGGTCTGCTGGCCGACGTGCTCGAAGACCACGTCGACGTCCTTGCCGCCGGTGAACTCGCGCACTTTCTTGCCGAACTTCTTGGTGGCCTCCATCCGCGCCTTGCAGCGCTCGGCGGATTCGGGCGGCTTGTACATGAGATCCGGATAGTCGTTGCGGTCGATCCACGACGAGGCGCCCAGCGCCTTGACCATCTCCACCTTGTCCTTGCCGCCGACCACGGCGATGGGGTTGGCGCCCAGCATCTTGCAGATCTGCACGGCGAAGACGCCGAGCCCGCCGGCCGCGCCCCAGACGAGGACGTTGTCGCCCGCCGTCACCTCCGCCTGGTGGACCAGCATTCGATAGGCGGTGAAATAGGTCAATCCATAGGAAGCGGCCGCCAGCCAATCGAGGTTCTTCGGCTTGCGCAGCAGTTGCTGCGCCTGGACCTTGGTGAACTGCGCGAAGCTTCCCCAGGAGGTCTCATACCCCCAGATCTTCTGCTCCGAGCAGGCCATCGGGTCGAGGCCGTTGCACTCCGGGCATTGACCGCACGACTGGTTGCAATGGACGACCACCTCGTCGCCCACCTTCCAGCGCTTGACCCCGGCGCCCACCTTCCAGACGATGCCGCTGGCGTCGCTGCCGGCGATGTGGAACGGGTCGTTGTGCATCTTGAAGACGCTGACCGGCTTGCCCATCGCCGCCCAGACGCCGTTGAAGTTGACGCCCGCGCCCATCACCAGCACCAGCGCGTCGTTGGCGCCCACCTCGGGCAGGTCCACCTCCTCCAGCTTCATCGCCTTCTCGGGGGGGCCCTCGCGGTCGGGCCGGATGGTCCAGGCGAGCATCTTCTTCGGCAGCTCGCCGAGGTTCTTGGGCACTTCTCCGAGCGGAAAGATGTCGGTCATGGGTGGGATCCGTCCTCGTGGGCTTCAACCAGTTCGAGCAGGGTGCCGCCGAAAGCCTTGGGATGCAGGAAGGCGACCCGATGCCCGCGCGCGCCGGGCCGGCCGACCTTGTCGATGAGCGGAACGCCGCGCGCGTCGAGTCGCTTGAGCACTTCGTCGAGATCCTTCACCCGCAGGGCCAGGTGGTGCAGGCCGTCGCCGCGCTTCTCGAGAAACTTCACCAGGCCGGCGTTGCCCGCGGGGGAGACCAGCTCCAATGAAGCGCCATTGGGAAAATCAAAGAAGGCCGCCTCCACCTTTTGCGAGGCCACGCTCTCGCGGTGGGCCACCGGCTGCCCGAGGATATCTTCAATGAGCGCAATCGACGCGCCCATATCCTTGACGCAGATGGCGGTATGGTCGAGCCGGGTGGCGGAAACGTGGGCGCGGGGCTCGGGCGCCGCCGCCGACGGCAGCGCCTGTCCCGCGGCCAGCGCCCGCACCGCCTCGACCACCGCGGCCAGCGGCGACTCGGGCCCGAAGACGGCAGAAACGCCCATCGCCTTCAACGAAGCCACGTCAGCCCCCGGAATGATCCCGCCCACCACCAATGGGATCTGGGCCCCGCGCTGCTTCAATTCGTCGATCAGCCGCCGGCAGATGCCCTCGTGCGCGCCGGAGAGGATGGAGAGGCCGATGACGTCGACGTCCTCCTGGACGGCGGCGGCCGCGATGGCCGGCACGCTGGCGCGCAGGCCGGTGTAGACGACCTCCATGCCGGCGTCGCGCAGCGCAGCGGCGATGACCCGCGCGCCGCGGTCGTGGCCGTCGAGGCCAGGCTTGCCGACGAGGACGCGGATTTTTCCGGCGGGGCGTTCCATCGGCTAGAACCTCGTCGGGGGGTGGTAGGCGCCGAACTTCTCACGCAAGGCGGTGGCGATCTCGCCCACCGTACAATAAGCGCGCACCGCCTCGCGGATATAGGGCTGCAGGTTGGCCTTGCCCGCCGCCGCCTCCGAGAGGCTGCGCAGCGCCTGGCCCGCCGCCGCTGCATCGCGCGTGCTGCGCGCCTTGGCGATGCGCTCGGCAGCGTCGCGGGCCGCAGCCGTCGAGGCCCGGGTCAGCTCCATCTCCGGCTCCGCGTGCGCCTCGCCGACGGTGCGGAACTTGTTGACGCCGACCACCGGCACCTCGCCCTTCTCGACGGCGCGCTGGTGCTCGTAGGCGCGGGTGGCGATGCGCTGCTGGACGTAGCCCTGGCGCAGCGCCTCGACGAAGCCGCCGTGGTCGTCGATCTCCTGCATGACGCCGCGGATGGCCTCTTCCATCTGGTCGGTGAGCGCCTCGATGAAGTAGCTGCCGCCCAGGGGATCGACCGTCCCGGCCACCTCGGTCTCGTAGGCGACCACCTGCTGGACGCGCAGGGCGGTGCGCGCCGAAAGCTCGGTGGGAATGGCAAAGGCCTCGTCATAGGCGGCGGTAAAGACCGACTGCAATCCCGCGCAGGCGACCGCGAACGTCTCCAACGTCGTGCGGGCGATGTTGTTCAAGGGCTCGGCCCGCGTCAGCGAATGGCCGCCGCAGACGCAGGCGGCGCGCAAGAGCCAGCTCTCCGGCTCCTTGGCGCCGTACTTCTCGCGCAGCAGCTGCGCCCAGATGCGGCGGCCGGCGCGGTACTTGGCCACCTCTTCGAAGAAGTTCGTATAGGTATAGAAAAAGAAGCTCAAGCGCGGCGCGAAGGAATCGGCGGACAGCCCGCGCCCGAGCAGGTTCTCGACATAGGCCTTGCCGGCGGAGAGGGTATAGGCCATCTCCTCGGCCGGATTGGCGCCGGCGTCGCGGTAATGCGAGGCAATGGAGATGGGATTGAAGCGCGGCAGGCGCTGGACGGTGTCCTCGATCAGGTCGCAGGCCAGCCGCATCGAGGGCTCGATGGGGAAGAGCCAGGCGCCGCGGGCGCCGAATTCCTTGAGGAGGTCGTTCTGCACCGTCCCGGAGATGCGCTCGTCGGGCACGCCCTGCTTGCGCGCGGTCTCCTCGTACATGGCGAGCAGGATGGGCGCGGTGGCGTTGATGGTCATCGAGGTCGAGACCTTGCCGAGCGGAATCCCCTCGAAGAGCTGTTCCATGTCGGCGAGCGAGCCGATGCTGACCCCGACCTTGCCGACTTCGCCCTCCGCCTCCGGATCGTCGGCGTCGAAGCCCAGCTGGGTGGGCAGGTCGAGCGCCAGGGAGAGCCCGGTCTGGCCCTGCTCGAGGAGATATTTGAAGCGCTGGTTGGTCTCCCGCGGCGTGCCGAATCCGGCATACTGCCGCATGGTCCAGAGCTTCCCCAGGTACATGTTCTTGTGGATGCCGCGGGTAAACGGGTATTCCCCCGGAGGCGGCGGCGCGGTGCGCACGTCCTCCGGTCCATACAAGGGTTGAATCTCGATTCCGCTCCGGGTTTTCATACTAGGGCCGGAACTCGCGCTTCAGCACCGCCAGCTCGCGGGTGATCTCGAGGACGATCTCGCCGCGCTGGTTCTTCCCGCGCAGGAGGATCTTGACCACGCCCGCCTGCCCCGGCTTTCCGAAGGCGGCCAGGCGCGGGTCGTCCTCGGTCTTGGAGACGATGGTGCTCTCGGCAAAGAGCGTGTCGCCGGCGAAGACCGGCGTGAGATGGCGGCCTTCGTCGTATCCCAGCTGCGCCAGGGCATTCTCTTCCGTCTCCTCGGAGGCGAGCCCGGCGACGAAGGCGAAGACGATTCCGCCATAGACCACCCGCCGGCCATTGAACGTCGTGCCCGGCGAGTCGTCGCACATCTTCTGGTTGAAGTGGAGCTGCGCGGTATTGAGCACGACGTTGGTCCACATCATGTGCTCGTCGGAGACGGTGCGCCCGCGCGGGTGCACGATGGTCTCGCCGACGATGAGATCCTCATAGAGATTGTCGTCCCGGGTGAAGCGATGCCGCTCGGTGGTCATCAGCCCTCCAGCAATCGCTTGGCAATGACTTCATATTGAATCTCGGAAGTGCCCTCGAAGATGCGGAAGACGCGGGCGTCGCGCCAGAACCGCTGCGCCGGGAACTCGCGCGAGTAGCCATACCCGCCGAAGACCTGCATCGCCTCGGCGGTGACGTGCTCGGCCATCTCGGCGCAGAAGGCCTTGGCCATCCCGGCCTCCAGATCGCAGCGCTTGCCGGTGTCCTTCATGCGGGCCGCGTGGTAGGTCAATTGCCGCCCCGCCTCCACCTGCGTCGCCATGTGGGCGAGCTTGTGGCCGATCACCTGGAACTCGGAGATGGGCTTTCCAAACTGGGTCCGCTCCTGCGAATAACGCAGCGCCGCCTCGAAGGCCGCCTGGGCCACGCCCACCGCCCGCGCCGCCGTCTGGATGCGGGCGATCTCGTAGGTGGTCATCAATTGATAGAAGCCCTTGCCCTCGACCCCGCCCAATAGATTTTCGGCGGGTGCTTCATAGCCATCGAATTGCAGGGAATAGGAATTCATTCCCTTGTATCCAATGGTCGGAATCGGGCTCCCCGCCAGCTGGGGCGGGTGGAAGCCGTCGCCCGGCTCCTTGGGGATGAGGAGGATGCTGAGCCGGTTGTGCTTCTTCACCGCCTCGGGATTGGTGACCACCGTGGTGCAGAGCAGATGCGCCTTGTTGGCCCAGGTGCACCAGGTCTTCTCGCCGGAGACGAGGTACTTGTCGCCGGTACGCACCGCGCGGCATTTGATGCCCGCCGAGTCACTGCCCGCGTCCGGCTCGGTGAAGGCCGCCGCCGCGAGGATCTCCCCGGTGCACAGGCCGGGCAGGAACTTCTTCTTCTGCTCCTCGGTGCCGTTCGCCTGCACCAGCGACGCCGTGATGATCATGCGGGTCATCACCGACCCGACCGACAGCCAGGCGCGCGACAGCTCCTCGGCGACGATGGCCATGCTCAGGCTGTCGAGGCCCGACCCGCCGTAGTCCGGCGAGAAGATGAGCCCGAAGTAGCCCAGCTCGGCCATCTTGCGGATGACCTGGTCGGGGATCTCCGCCCCCTTGTTGTCGAGCTCGCCCGCGATGGGCACCACTTCCCGGTCGGCGAAGTCGCGCACGCTCTCGCGGATCTGGACGTGCTCCTCGGTGAGCGCGCCGCCGTTGGGATTGGGAATCGGCATCTAGGCGCCCCCGTAGGTTGCGCGCTTCTTGACGAGGATCTTGCGCTCGTAGACGCAGACCTCCTCGCGGCGCTGGTTCACACCGGTGGTGCGGACGTGGACGATGCCCCGGTCGGGCTTGCTCCCGCTCTCGCGCTTGTCGAGGACCTCCGACGAAGAGAGGAGGGTATCGCCCGGATAGACGAAGCGGGGGAAGGTCATGTTCCAGTAGCCGAGGTGCGCGAGGGCCTGCTCGGAGAGATCCTCCACCGTCAGGCCGAAGACGACGTTCATCACCAGCAGCGGGTGGATGGGCACCTGCGCGTGCCCCAGCGCCGCGGCGTGGACCCTGTTGAAGTAGAGCGGCGCGGCGTTCATGGTCGCGGTGGCGAAGAGCTGCGACTCGGCGGCCTCGACGGTCCGACCCCAGTGGTGGCGGTAGAGGTCGCCGACCTTGAAGTCTTCGTAATACCTCCCCCGTTCGACGGTGCGCCGGGGACCCGAGGGCTCGGGATTCGCTTGGGCCATGCATCGAGGGGTAGGTCGCCCGCCCGGTTTCGTCAAGGAGGACCTGCTGCGTTGCGTCGAATCCGGAGCGTGACCGGGATCGCAGCCCGATCTCCAAGTAGTTCGTAAAGTTGACGCCCCGGCCCAAGTGGCTTGGGATGGATCGACATGGACTGGCAGGACCACGACGAGCACGGCTACCGGCGCCGGTTTGCACGCAGGCCCGTGCGGCTGCCGGCGAAGCTTCGTCTCGGCGACGCCGAGCTGGCGGCGATGACCGAGAACATCTCGCCGGGCGGCGCGTTCTTCAACGTCGCGCTGCCCGCCAGCGTCGACGAGGTGGTCGCCTCGATCGGGCTGCCGCATGGGCGCGACCTGCTCGTGCGCGCCAAGGTGCGCTGGCGCAGGCAGGATCCTCCCGGCGTGGGCCTCGAGTTCCAGACCTTCCTGCAGGGGCTTGAAGAGAGCGAGCTCCGGCAGATCCTGGGGTGAGCGCGCCTACCGGTCGCCCAGCGCGAGCACGCCGGTGAAGAGGTGGACACCCAGCGCGTCGCCCGCCGGGCCCAGCTCGAAGCTGGTGCGCAGCGAGAGCAGCGGGAAGGCGCCCAACGACTTTTCGATCAGGTTCAGGTCGAGGCCGTCGACGCCGTAGAGCGTGGTGCCCCGGCTGGCGCAGTCGAAGTAGACGCCGAAGGCGGGAGGCGCGGTCCCCAAGCGGTCGAGCGCGTGCTGCAGCGTCCGGCGCGCGCCCATGCCGTCGCGCAGCGTGAAGGAGACGCTGTGGCCCTCGGGGACCGGGATGCCGGTCTCGAGGGAGCCGCGCTCCTCATCGACGCCGAGGAGCTGCACGGCGATGAAGTCGTCGGGGCGGAACGGCTCGCCGGCATGCGGGTTGAGGGCGAGCGCGACGAACTGCAGCGCGTCGCCGGAGAGGCCCGGCTGTCCGGCGAGAGCGGCCAGCGCCTCGACGGCGGGGCGCGAGTCGAGCTCCATCAGCGAGCGTCCTTCGGAGCGCGTCACCAGCAGGGGAGCGCCGATGGGCAGGTGCGACTGCGCCACCGCAACGCGGGAAGGCGCCGGGAAGAACGCGCCGACGGCGTGAGCGCTGACGAGGTCGTCGTCGAGGAGCAGGCCGCCTTCGACCGCCACGCCGCCGCCGGCCACCCGCGCCCTGGGGGCCTCGCGGCCGAGCGCGCCGAGGAGGCGCTGCAGCGGCGCCGCCGGATCGGCGAAGACAATGCCCAGCGCGCCCGCGCCTGCGCGCTGTGCGGCGGCCCGCAGCTCGTCGGGCTCATCGGCGCGGAAGGAAAAGACGTGCGCCCGCTGCTCGAGGACCAGGAGGCCGAGCGCCGGTCCCTCCTCCGTGGCAGTGTCGCCCGGGACCATCGCGCAGGAGGTCGCCCCGCCGATGATCTGCGCGCCGGCGCCCACCACGTCGCGCAAGGCGGCGCACAGCTCCAGCGATTCGTCGAGGTGCTCGGGGGTGGCGGCGACGATGACGCAGGTGGCCTCGTCGAGACCGGCAGCGTCGAGGGCGCGCGTGGCGGCATCCCGCGCCGCGAGGCTCACGTCTTCTTCCCTGCTGACCGCCGCGCCCGCCTTCATCGCGCCGGATCATAACCCCAAAACCCAAAGCAGACCGCGAAGGCGCAAAGATCCGCGAAGGGGCGCGAAGTTTTTTGGGGGGGAGGTTCTGTGGACGGGCCACGTCCGAGCGGGCGCGTCACCCCGGTCCCGACCCCAACCCGCTTTGCTTCGCGAACCTTCGCGGAACTTCGCGCCTTCGCGGTGTGCCTTTGCCTTGGATCCCCGCGCGGGGCCGCGGCCGTCACTACTCGAGGCGGACCACCAGGTTGTAGAGGAAGCAGAGCGGCACTTGCTGCGGCCGGTACAGCCACCCCGAGCGGATGCCTTCGAGGATTTCCTCGTCGGCGCCGTCGATGGCCTTGACCGGGGTCACCTCGCAGACCGAGCCGTCGAGGTCGACCGACCTTGTAGATGCTTTGACCGTCCTGCCCGCGGTGCGCGTCGTGGAACACCTCGGACATGCGCGGCGTCACCTGCCCCATCAGGTCCTTGGCGATGGCGAAGGCGGGGACGTTCTTCGGCCTTTGGGCGCTCGGCCTGCTGGGCTCCATCGAGCCGCCGCCGCCGGTGCCGGAGACCACGCCGCCGAGGACGCCGCCCACCACGCCTCCGGCCACGCCGCCTTCGACTCCGCCTTCGACGCCGACGTCCTCCGCCTCGGGCGGCTCTTCCCGGCGCTCCGGCTCGACGAGCTTCGGCATCTCGAGGACCGGCCGCGGCACCTCGACCCTGGAGATGAGCTTGCGGTGCGCGCTGACGTGCTTCTTGGCGGCGGGCGGCGGCGGCGGGGGACCCTCTCCCTTGCCGGGGCCGATGAAGGCGACCTCCACTTCAGCCGCTCTGGGAGCGCTTCGCCAACCCGGCCGACAGCAACCAGTCCATCTACAAGAGCCCGTGCGGCACCGGCGTGCCCTTCAGCTCGCTGACCGGCGCGCAGGACTTCAACAACCCGGACCTGTGGACCGGGCTGCGCAATCCCGACCAGTTCAACATCGACCTGCAGGCCCGCTACAACCTGGGCGGCGCACTGAAGATGAAGGAACAGAAGCTCGACATCGTCCTGCTGATGGTGAACTTGCTCTCGAGCGCGGCCGCCAGCGCGCTCACCGAGACGCCGAAGGCGAAGAACAACAACTTCAGCTACGCGACGGGGTTCGGGCATTTCGGCCTCAGGCCTCAGGCTTCAGGCCTCAGGTTAAAAGCAAAAGCCAGACGCAGCGCGGCGGTCGCCTCTCCCTGAGGCCTGAGGCCTGAGGCCAACACTTGACGGTTCCGCCATATACTTTATTAGCTGCGCGGCTCACCAAGGGGATCACCGCATGCGTCGTCCTGCGCTCGTTGCCTTCGCCGTCCTCTCCGCTTGCGCGGGCTCGCAGAAGAAGGCGGCCGAGGGGGCGGCGCCCGCTGCCGCCGTGGCCGCTTCCGGCACCGACGGGCGGCGGCTGATGGTGGTGGGCATCAACGACACCCACGGGGCGCTGCTCTCCATTCCGCCGCCCAAGTGGGTCTCCTCCATCACCAAGAGCGACATCGGCGGCGCCGACTGGTTCGGCGGCTGGATGAACGCGGTCCGCGCCGACGCGAAGCAGAAGGGCGGCGAGGTGGTCATCCTCGACGCCGGCGACGAGTTCCAGGGCACCCTCATCTCCAACGAGTTCCGCGGCCGCTCGGTCACCGACGTCTACAACGCCGTCGGCGTGACGGCCTCGGCGGTCGGCAACCATGAGTTCGACTTCGGCATCCCCGTCCTCAAGGAGCGCATCGCCCAGGCCAGGTACCCCATCCTCGCCGCCAACATCTTCCTCAAGGGAACGCGCAACCGGCCCGACTGGGCGCGGCCCTCGGTGATCGTCGATCGAGGGGGAATCCAGATCGGCATCATCGGGCTCGCGACCAAGGAGACGGCGACCGTCACCAACCCGGTGAACGTGGCCGACCTCGACTTCGCCGACGGCGGACCGATCGCGGCGCAGGAGGCCGACGCGCTGCGGGCGCGGGGCGCCACGGTGGTGCTCATCGCCGCCCACGCCGGGCCGTATCCGCCCGACAGCGAGATCCAGCACATCGCCGAATCCGTCAAGGGCAAGGTGGACGCGATCGTCAGCGGCCACCACCACACCGCCATCGGGCCGCCGCCGCTCATCGTGGCCAACATTCCCATCGTGCAGTCGGGGGCCAAGCTGCAGAACTTCTCCACCATCGAGCTGACCCTCGACGCGCAGAATCACGTGAAGTCCTTCGCGGTCAACGACGGCGCCACGCCCAAGCCGGGCGGCCCGCAGGCCATCCTGCACAGCTTCAACGGCGCGCCGGCGCAGTTCCGCGGCCTGGAGGTCCAGCCGGACGCCAAGGTCGCCACCATCCTGCGCGACTACGACGGGCAGGTGCGCAAGCTGCGCGAGACCCGCATCGGCGAGACCGCCCTCGAGCTGCGCAAGGGCGGCAAGGACGACCTGCTCGCCAACCTGGTCACCGACGCGATGCGGTCGGGCGCGGGCGGCGGGCTCAAGGCGCAGTTCGCCTTCCAGAACTCGGGCGGGCTGCGGGTGACCGAGATCCCGGCGGGGCCCATCACCTTCGGCCAGATCTTCGACCTCATCCCCTTCGACAACCAGCAGATGCTGGTGACGCTGCCGGCCAACCAGGTGCGCAACGCGCTCGAGGGCGTGCTGCACGCGGGCAAGGGGCCGCTGCGTGTTTCCGGGCTGCGCTACACCATCGACTGGGACAAGTTCCAGGCCAAGGATCTCAAGGACGCGCCGCCCGGCGCCATCGTCACGCAGGTGATCGACGACAACACCGGCAACCTGCTCTGCGAGACGAAGAGCTGCACCCAGGCCGAGTGCCAGTCGGTGTGCGCGCAGGGGACGTACACGGTGGCGGTGACCGACTTCCTCGCCAACGGCGGCGACGGCCTCTACATGCTGAAGGACGCGCCCCGGCAAGTCGGCAGCGTGCTGGCGCGGGACATCGTGGTGGCGTACGTCAAGGAGCACCAGCCGCTCACCGAGCAGCTCCTCGGATCGAACGCGTCGGGCAAGCCGGCGCGCTGGCAGCAGCACGGCGCGGCCCGGCGCGCGCAGACCGGAGAGTAGCCTCTGCATCTAATAGTCGATCTCGGCCTGCCCGGCCTCGTCTTCATCGGCCTCTGCGTGTGGCTGGTGCGCAAGGTCGTGCGCGCGGCGCGGACCGAGGGGGACCTCGAGGGCGACCGGCTGCAGGGCGCGCTGGCGGAAGAGCTGCAGGCGGCGAAGCGCGCGGCGGCGGGGCCGAGGCCGCAGCTGGCGGCGGTGCCGGATGAGGCGCGGCCCGGCTCGCGGGCAGTGCCGGAGTGGCTCGGGGCGCCGGAATCGCTCGCGGCGCCGAACTCGCCGGCGCAACCGGATTCGCGCGCACGGCCGGAGCCGTTCCTTCAGCCGGATTCGCTGATCGTCCCGACCTGGCTGGCGCCGCCGGCTTCGCTCCCGCCGCCGGCTGCCCTCTCGCCGCCAACCGCGCTTTCGCCCCCGACTCCGGGCGAGCCGCTCGCGGGTGCGGACTTGCGCGACGCGGATCCGGAGCACCTCCCGCTCATCTCCGCCCTGGTGCTCGAGCGCGAGGCCCAGCTGCGCGCCCAGCATCCGGCCGCCGCCTCCCGCAGCGTCGACGTGCTCTGGGTCCGCTCCAACGCCACCCACGCCGTCTGGCTCGAACGCCGCCGCGCCGGCAGCGCCGCCGCCCGTCCGCGCGAGGTGATCTGCGTCGCGCAGATCGAGCGCGGCCGGGTCGGGGAGCGGTGGTTCTTCGGGTAAGCACAAGCGCAGACTTGGCCGTGAACGCGGGCTCACCGTCACGCCCTGACTTGGCCGGCACGCGGGCTCACCGTCACGCCCTGTCCGGGCCACGACGTGCCCGGCGCGAGGTGGACGAGGAGGGCGGCGGGGGGGGTTGGAATTGCCGGTCACGACGCGGCCCGGCCAGGCCGTGCGGCTGTCGCCCGCTCTTGCGGCCGCGGCGATGCGTTCGTCGAATTAAAAGACTGCGACCTGCGGCCTTTAAGCTGCCGGAGGTTCAACCCGCCCTCCGTACCAAATGCTAGGCCGCAGCTAGCGCGACTGGGGAGAGATCCGCGCGGCCGCAACAGCCGGCCGACAGCCGCAGGGGTCGGCCGGGCCGCGTCGTGCCCCGCTCCTCGCAGCGCGAACCGCCCAACTCCCGCCCCACCCGCGGGGCATGTCGTGGCCCGGAC
>JAYWAJ010000056.1:0-2771 GCA_043782525.1 Deltaproteobacteria bacterium
TGGCCTCGAAGCCGTAGAGCAGCGGCACGCCTTGGTCGAGGGCGGCGACGAGGCCGCCCGCGCCGACGGAGCCGGCGTCCGCGCTGGCGGCGAAGGCGAGGAAGCGCGGATCCGAGAGGTCGAGCCGCGCCGCCAGCGGGCCGGCGTCGGGCAGGTCGAGGCCGGCGGTGCCCGGGCAGGGCAGGGTGGCGGAAGGGGCCCCGCTGAGGTCGAGGCAGAGCGCAAAGCGCAGGGAGAGGGCGGCTCCCGAGGGATCGACGGCGAGCGCCGTCAAGGTGGTCGCGGGCAGTCCCGCGTCGGGCAGCAGCACCAGCTCCGGCGGGTCGGCGCGCACGGCCAGCACCCGCAGCTTGCTGACGTGCTGCTGCTCCTCGAGGCCCGAGGGACAGCCGGCGAGGGCGACGGCGAGCAGGAGCAGGATCGGGCGCATGGCTAGAAGGACCCCTTCACGCCCAGCGTCGGGATGACCGGCAGGCCCTGGAAGAAAGTGTGCTGGGAGAAGTCGTAGCTGTAGGCCGAGCCTTCGATGGCGCGGTGGTTGTAGCCGTTGAGCACGTCGAGATAGGCGTCGAGGAGCCAGCTGTCGAAGGTCCAGGTGCGGTCGAGCCGTACGTCGAGCTGGTGGAAGACCGGCAGGCGCAGCGAGTTGATCGGCCCATAGATGGGCAGGTAGGCGTCGAAGTTGGCCAGGTAGCGCGACCCGATCACCGGCGTATCGGGATTGCCGCTGATGATCCGCTCGCGAATACCCAGCTGCCAATGGCTGGCAAATCGATAGGAAGCAATGGCGGTCAGGTTATGGGTCTGATCGAAGTCGAAGAGGCGGCGCGGCTCAAGGGGGCGGTCGATGCGGTCGCTGCGCGAGAGGGTATAGGCAATCCAGCCGAAGAACCGCTCGCTCAATTCCTTGCGCAGGAGCACTTCCAGTCCGAAGACGCGGCCGGTGCCGGCGTTGTCGAGGAGCCGCGGGCGGGTGACGCCGTTGACGGTCTCTTGCGCGCTGGTGCGGACGATGAGATCGCCCAGGCTCTTGTAGAAGGTCTCGACGCTGAGGAAGACGCCCGGTAGCGGCCGCACCTCGGTGCCCAGCGTCGCCTGCCAGGCCCGCTCGGGAAGGATGGCGGGGTTGCCGAACGGCTGCGCAGCGTCGCCATTGCGCGCGCCTTCGGAATACATCCCCAGTCCCGCCTTGAGCGCGACCTGCGCGGTCAGGTCCCAGCGGGCGGAGAGCCGCGGCGTCACCGTGCCGGTGGTGTTCGGCTCGCGGGGCGAATAGCGATAGAGGTCGGCGCGCAATCCCGGCGTGATCAGCAGATTCGGCAGGAGGTGATACCGCGCCTCCACCCAGACTGCGGGCGAGAAGCGGTTGAAGAGGGCCGGCCGCAGCGTGAGGGTGGCGTCGTCGGGCCGCGGCCCCTGGGTATTGAAGTCGCCCTCCCGGAAGAGGAAGGACTGCCGGAAGACCGCGCCCACCTGCACCCGCCGGTTGGCGATGTCGAGGCCGGCCGAGAAGCCCAGCCGGTCCGACGTCTCCCAGGCGGCGGTGCTGCGCAGGAAGAGATCGTGGCCGACCAGGCTGAAGCTGCTGGGTCCGATGACGAAGCGCAGCAGCAGCTTCTCGGCCATGGCCACGGTGGTGACCGCGGCGCCCTCCCGGCGCCATTCGTGCTTGAGGCGAAGCTGCTGGAAGCCGGTCTCGGCGTCGATGGAACCGGAGAGGTTGGGGTCCTGCGCCGAGGGGCGGTTGAGGAGCAGGCCCAGCTCGTCGTCGGAGGTGAGCGCGAGCAGGGAGAGCTGGTGGGCGCTGCCGGGCGGCTTGTAATCGATCCGGAATTGGCCGTCGTAATAGCGCGGGGCCACCGTCAGCCCGACTTCGCCGTCCTTGGGAATGACCGCCTTGAGGACGAAATCGATATAGCTGCGCCGCCCCGCCAGCGCCAGGCTGAGGCCCGGGATCCCGGGCACCGCGCCCTCCACCAGCGCGCTGGTCTCGAGGAGGTTGAGGTTGGCGTAGCCGTGCGGCTCGTCGCGCAGCCTGCGGGTGCGGACTTCGACCAGGCCGCCGGTGAGGTCGCCATAGGAAGCGCTGAAATTGCCGGGGATGTAATCGATGGCTTCCAATAGATCGGGATTGAAGGTGGAAGAGAGCGCGCCGAAATGAAAGAGCAGGGGAATGGGCTCGCCGTCGAGGTAGACCAGCGAGTCGCCGGGCTTGCTGCCGCGGATCACCAGCGCGCCGCCGCCGATGGGGCTGGTGCGGGCCACGCCGGGCAGGTCCTCGATGATCTTGACCGCGTCGCCCTGCGCGCCCGGCACGTGGTCGGTCTCCTCGCGGGAGAGCGTGGTCCGCGAGATCTCCCGCCGCTGGCGCTCGCCTTCCACCGTGGCTTCATAGGGATTGGAGATCTCCGGCTGCAGCCGGTATTCGACGGCCAGGCTCTGGCCGCGGGGAATGGTCTCCCGCGCGCTGAAGCGCTGGTAGCCCGGGGCGGCGATGACGATCTCGACCGGCTCTTGCTCCGGCAGGCCGCGCAGCTGGAAGCGGCCGTCCTTGCCGGTGAGCGTGGAGAGGTCGCCGGCGGTCACCTCGATGCCCTCGAGCCGGCGGCGGGTGCCGCGCTCGCGGACCAGGCCGTCCAGGTTGACCGGCTGGTCGCCGGCGGTCTGCGGGGGCGGCCGAGGCGGGGCGAAGTTGAAGGCGAATTGGATGCGGACCGCGATCGCCACGGCGCCGCGGCGGGCCGGTTCGAAGCGCAGCTTGCGCGCCGCCG
>JAYWAJ010000057.1:0-2770 GCA_043782525.1 Deltaproteobacteria bacterium
GAGCGCGAGCGCGACAGCGAGGACGCCGACCACGCGCAGGCCCCATTTTCGCTCGATGATCAGGTAGCAGACCATCATCGCCCAGGCGACGAAGTTGAGGGCGTCGAACAGGTTGGTGTAGGGCGGGTGCGAGGCCATGAACCAGAAGCGGTCGTAGGCGCTGAGGACGTCGCCGGTGGACTCGCGGGCGATGATCTCGATCTGGCCGGCGGCGATCCAGCGGGTGACCAGGTAGGCGGTGTGCGTGATCACGCCCAGGGAGGCGAGGGCGGTGGCGGCGCGGTCGAGCTTGAGCCGCTGGATGGCCAGCCGCGCCGCGTACGAGACGAAGGCCGCCGCATAGGTGCCGATGGCGGCGAAGCGCAGGATGACACCGAAATTGAGCAGCCCTTCGACTGATCCCACGAGAAGCCTCCGGGGCATGGTTTATCCCGTTTGCGGCGCCGGGCCTAGCGACGCAGTGCCGCACTGACAGGCGGGGCAGAAATAGGTGCTGCGCCCCGCGGCGCCCTGGCGGCGCATCTTCACGGCCGTCCCGCAGACGAGACAGGGCTTGCCGGAGCGGCCGTAGACCCAGAGCCGGCCGCCGTCGAGGGAGTCGCGGGTGGTGCGCAGGCCGCCGCCGCGGTTGCGCACCAGCAGGAGGTGGCTGTCGTCGACGACGGCGCGAAGCTTTTCTTCCGGCACCTCGACGACGCGGGCGAAGGGATCGGCGCGGCAGCGGAAGAGCGCTTCGGACTTGATGACGTTGCCGACTCCGGCCAGCGCCGACTGCACGAGCAGGGCCTCGCCGAGCGCCATCTCGGGCGGGAGCGACCGCAGGCGCCTGAGCGCTGACGCTGTATCAAACCCGTCTGACGTCGCGTCGGGGCCCAGCCGCGCGATCGACTCTTCCCGCAGCCACTCGACCACCGGCGCGTTGAAGCAGACGGCGAGGAAGCCATTGTCGGCGTGCACCGTCACCCGCGCCTGCCAGGCCGGCCGCTGCCACTTCTCGCCGGCGCGGTAGAGGTGCCAGGAGCCGCTCATCATCATGTGCGTGCGCAGCGCGCGGCCTCTCTCGAAGCGGACGATCAGGTTCTTGCCGCGCGCCTCGACCGCCTCGATGCGCTCGCCGACGGGCAGCGGCCCCGGCAGCCGGTCGCTCTCGAACTTCGTCACCTTCGCCCCCACCAGCGCCTTGCGCAGCTGGGTGGCGGCGCGAAAGATGGTGTCGCCTTCAGGCATCGGCTTCTTCTTCTTCCAGCTCCGGCGCCTCCGGCTCGGCGGTCCGCGCCGCCTGCGGTGCGCGCTTGAGATAGCCCCGGATGCCCGCCGTGAAGCCGGCCGCCTTCAGCGCGGCGGCCAGCGGCGAGCCGTCCACTTCTTCCGAATCGACCCGCGCGATGAGGAGCGCCTTGCGCCGGCCCTGGTCGACCAGCGCCGCCAGCGCCAGACAGAGCGCCCGCGCCGCGTGGGTCCGCCGCGGCTCGTCGGCGGGCAGGAAGGTCTGCAAGTTGTGCTCGCCGCGGCCCAGCCAGCCGAGCAGCACGCCGTCGTGCAGCACCACCTGCGCGCCGGCCGCCCGCTGCGCCCGCGCCTCGCCGTCGCCGGCGCGCTTGGGCCACGGCAAGTTCGCGCCGTAGGGATTGGCCGGATCGGTGGCGGCGAGGACCAACGACAACGGCTCCTCTTGCGGCTCGCGGAAGCTGCGCAGCCGCTCCTCGGCGCCCGGCACCGCGAACTGCGCGCCGCCCAGGCCGGCGACGAAATATCCGCGCCGCACGCGCCCGCCTTCCTCCATCGCCTTGAGCACCGGGTACACCGCCGAGAAGCCGCCGGCGATGTCCTCCGCCTGCACCGCCTCGCGGGTGACCACGCCATGCCGCGCGAGGAGCGTCTGCGCCAGCGCCGCGGCGCGCTCGGTGGGCGTGCCCGAGGTCTCGGGGAGCAGCGACCAGCGCCCTTCGCTGCCGGGCGGACCGATGCGCCGCGAGCGGAACGGACGCCCGAGGTGGAGCGCGCGCCGCTGCTCCCGTGGCTCGCCGCGCAGGTAGCTGCGCAGGGGCGCCAGCGTGTCGTTGGTGACCTCGCCCGACCAGACCAGGTCCCAGAGGGCCTTGAGCAGATCGGCCGGGAAGGTCCCGGTGGCGGCTTGCAGGTCGGCGAAGAACGACGCGCCGCGCTTCTTCAGCTCGGTGCGCAGCTGCGTGCACAGCTCGCCCGGCGCCGGCGCGGCGGGCGGCGCCAGCAGCCGGTAGTGATCGGAGAGGTAGAGCGCGATGCGGCCGTCGCGCGAGCCGATGGGCTCGACGCCGCGCCAGATCAGCTCGCCGGCGGAGAAGAGGATGTCGAGGTCGCCCGTCTTGAGCGGCTGGATGCGCGCCGCCAGCACCTCCCGCTCGAGGGCGCTCGCCACCAGCGGCGCTCCCTGCAGCTGCTCGACGGCCCCCAGGAGCGCATCGAGCCCGCGCCGCGGCCGCAGGAGGCCCTGCCAGTCGGCGAGGAACCGCGCCAGCGCCGCCGGATCCACCGGCTCCACCTGCTGGCGCAGCTTCGCCAGCGAGCGCCGCTTGAGCGCTTTCAGGACCTCCGCGTCCACCCACTCGCGGCCGCGCGCGCCGGGCATGAACTCGCCTTCCAGCACGCGGTCCTGCGCGGCCAGGCGCTCGAGCGCGGCGCGGACCACGGCCACGCCGACGCCCCAGCGCGCCGCCAGATCCTCGGCGCGGAAGGGCCCATGCGTGCGCGCCCAGCGCGAGACCAGGTCGCCGAGCGGATCCTTCACCGG
>JAYWAJ010000058.1:0-2763 GCA_043782525.1 Deltaproteobacteria bacterium
GCATGGCCCGCCGCGCGGCGGTCGGGATCGTCGTCAGTCTGCGGGATGCGCGGGATCGGTTGCCCCATGGTCGGCGCCTCTGGCCGCCCGCAGAGTCGGCGCTAACGCACTTGCGTGCAATGCGCAGGCCGGTAGATCTTTCAGTGCCCAACTCTCCCAAGACCAGAGGCGTTCGAAAGGAAACGGCGGAGTCAGTTCGGATCGAACGTCTCCGCCGTGGCGCTAACAGTGTCGCCGCCGATCAGCACCGCCTTGCCCGAGAAGACGAAGGCCGACCCGTGCTGGGCGCGGTTGATAGGGGTGGCAATCGATCCCATCCCGCTCGTCTTGGTCATCGTGCCCACGCCAGGCGACGTAGCAGGCGTGTAGAGCTCCGCGGTGGACTGCGGGGTGGCGAGGGTTGAGTCGGTGTACCCGCCGGCGATGAGCACTTTGCCGAACGGCAGCGGCGTCGCCGTGTGCGCGAAGCGGGCCCCGTTGGTCACGGCCGAGACCGGGCCCGCCACACTGGTGATGGAGTTCGTCGACGGAGTGTACGTGATCAGTTCCGAGAAGCTGGAGGCGGCGGTCGTTCCCCCCACCAGCAGGATCCGCCCGTCGGCGAGCGCCGTGGCCGTGTGGTAGGCGCGCTGGACCTGCATGACGCTGTCTGTGTTGAGGTCCGTCGTTTCGGAGACGAACTCCGCCGATGTTTGCTGCGCTATCGAGCCTGAAATGACGCCGCCGAACACCAGCACCCTCCCGTCCGCGCCTGCTGTAGCGGTGTGATTTCCGCGGGCGTACGTGAGAGTGGCCCCAGAGGCAGCCGGCGTGGTCCCGAAGGCGGCTGGGTTGAAGAGGTCGAGGTTGGAGATCCGTGTGGCCCCCGCAAGATCGCTGAAGCCGCCGGCCAGCACGACCTTGCCGCTGGGCAGCACCGTCGCCGTGTGACCCCAGCGCCCGGTGCCCAGATTGGCGGGCTGGCCCTGGCCGCTCTTGAGGAAGCCGTCCGCAGCCGGGTCGAAGATGTCTGCAGTCGCGACCACGCTCGGCACGGTGTTGATCCCGCCGCTGATGTAGACCCTGCCATCCGGCAACAGCACGCCCGCCGCGCGGTAGCGGGTGTTCTGCATCGTGGAAACGGCAATCGACGGGTTGGCACTGAGCACGCGGAATGGCGTCGACGCGTTCCCCGGATCGTAGATCTGGGCGCTGCTCACGGCCGTGGACGCATTGGTGGGGTCCGTGCGTCCCCCGGCGATCAGGATGGTGCCGTTGGGGAGCAGAACGGTGACTGCTCCGAAGCGGTTGGCACCGGGCGCATTCGCGGTCGCCGCGAACAGCCCGGGAAGCACCGTCACGGTGAGTGGCGTCGCGCTGGCGCTGGCGCCTGCGAGGTTGGTCGCCGTCAACGTATAGGTGGTGGTCCTGATCAGCGTGACGTTGAGGGAGGTGCCAGGGGCGGAGACGGCGACGCCGGTGTTGCCGTTGGTCAGCGTGGCGGTGCACCCCGCGCAGTAGGTGTAATTGAGCGTCACCGGGTTGACCAGCTGGTCGCGGGTCAGTGGGTTGGTTGCCGTCGTGAGCGTCGGGGAGGTCGCGGCGGGATCGGTGGCGCCGGTCACGGTGGCGGTGGCGGTCGTCATGCCGCTGCCCAGCGTCACCTTGGCGGTGAAGAGGGTGGTGGCATTGAAGCCGTTGGTCGGGTCCAGACAATTGAAGGTAGCCGGCGAGACAGTGGCCGCGCCCGAGGCGCAGACCAGCCCGGTCGCCCCGCTGGTCGCCACCACCGAGGCCGTCCCGCCGCTCGGGAAGGTCACCACCAGCGAGACGGGGTTGGTCGTCTTCGCCGTACCCAGCGTCGCGTACTGCGGCCCGGTGAAGCTGCCGATGATCGGACGGTTCACCAGCTGCGTGGCGGTGTAGTTGACCGTCTTCCCGGCCAGGTTGGTGATGGTGAGCGTGAACGAGGTGTCCTCTTGCAAGGTGCCGGTGGTCACGGCGTGCGCGGTGCCGTCAGCGGTGGCGCTGATGTTGCCCGGGTTCACCACTGCGGTGCAGCCGGAGCAGGCCTTGGCGGAGAGCGACGCGGTGGATCCGGGGTTCACCGCGCTACCTGGGCTCAGGCTGTTGGTGCTGGCGTCAGCGGGGTCGTTCGCTGCGGTCACGGTGGTGGTCGCGGTGGCCGAAGTGGCGCCGGTCACCGTGGCGGTGAAGACGGTGGTGGCGTTGAACCCGTTGGTCGCCTCCAGGCAATTGAAGGTGGCCGGCGAGACGGTGGGAGCGCCCGAGGCGCAGACCAGCCCGGTCGCGCCGCTGGTCGCCACCACCGACGCGGTGCCGCTCGGGAAGGTCACCACCAGCGAGACGGGGTTGGTCGTCTTCGCCGTACCCAGGGTCGCGTACTGCGGCCCGGTGAAGCTGCCGATGTTGGCCGCCGGAACCACCATGACGGTCGCCAGTGAGCTGCCTGAGGGCGTGCCGGCCGCATTCTTCACAACGAGCGAATAGATCGTGGTGGTGACGGGCGAAACGGAGATCGGCGTCGGATTCGCGAGAACGTAGCTCGAGCCGTCGTCCCCGGTGATGGTGCCGACCCCGTTCGTGAACGTGGGGGTCAGCAGCGTGCTCGTACCCTGCCCGATGGTCGCGGCGCCGGACAGGCCGCCGTTCACGGGTGCGGGAACCACCGTGTAGGAAGCCTGGTAGCTGGCGATGGCGAGCGAGCCGGAGGAGGAGTTCCCCAGCGTGTCCCTGAGCGTAAGCGTCGCCACCGGCGTGGCA
>JAYWAJ010000059.1:0-7286 GCA_043782525.1 Deltaproteobacteria bacterium
TCGAGGTCGAGCAGCCGCGCGATGCCGGCGATGGCGCCCTCGATGTCCGCCACCGTCGAGAGCGGAAAGGCGTCCACCGGCACGCCCAGGCGCGCCAGCGTCTCCACCGGCCCGCGGTTGGCGGGGGCCGGCTCGGCGAGGATCAGGTCGGGCTTGAGGGCCAGCACCGCCTCGGGCTGCGGGTCGTTGTACCCGCCGATGCGCGGCAGCGCGGCGGTGCGGGGGTCGTCGTCGAAGCGGGTGACCCCCTTGAGCCGGTCCTGGGCGCCGAGCGCCAGCACCACCTCCGAGAGGGAAGGCGCCAGCGTCACCACGCGCCGCACCTGCGCCGGCGCGGGCGGCCCGAGATGCTGCCGGGGCCCGGCGGCGAGGAGCAGCGCGAAGAGCAGCGTCACGGCTTGGTCCAGCAGAGCTTGCCGCCCGTGCAGTCGCTGCTCACCGAGACGATGGTGTTGGACATCTGGTTCGCCACCAGCGCCTGGTCGTCGTCGAGCGGCAGGATGGTGAAAGGCGACGCGCTCTGGCCGAGGTTGGCCTCGCCCACCAGGATCTGGGTGCCGGTCTTGCTCAGGTCCAGCCTCTGCACGGTGTTGCTCCCGGAGGCGACGGTGAAGAGGAAGTTGTCGCGGGCGTGGACGTCGTTGAGCACCGAGGTGGCGTCGCTGAACTTATACGCCTCCGCGACGGTGAGCGCGTTGTTCGAGATGCTGACCAGGCGCAGCTTGTTGTCGGTGCCGGAGATGACGGCGATGCGGCCGTCGCCCGTCTCGGTGAACTCGACCGCGTTGGGGCCGACCTGGACCTGCATCTTGACCGCGCCGGTGCTGGCGTCGAGGCGGCTCAAGATTCCGCCGGTGGAGTTGGAGCAGGCGGCGTAGAGGTCGCCGTTGACGAGGAGGACGTCGCTGGTCGAGTAGAAGCCGTTGGGCGGGCCGCCCGTGGACGGGCAGGGGATGGGCAGCGGGCCGGCGGTGACGGCGAAGGTCGCGCGATCGAGGGCATAGACGTTGCCGGCCTGCGCGTCGCCGAACCAGATCTTGCTGCCGGTGATGGCGAAGCCGGAAGGGCCGACCGCGGTCTTGACCGCACGGGTGACGTTGCCGGTGCCGGGGTCCACCTCGACGAAGCCCGAGCCCTTGCCGGTGCCGAAGATGTCGCCGGTGCAGCTGACGTGGAGCTTCGAGCCGTCGTCGCGGATGAAGTACGGATAGAGGCAGCGACTGCCGTCGGCTCCGCCCAGGTTGATGGTGGTGACGGTGCCGGCGACGGGGTTCATCACGCCGAGCAGGCCCGGGCCGCGCACGGTGTAGCTGTCGTCGTAGTTCTGCAGGGCGACGTAGACCTTGCTGCCGAAGGCGTTCATGCCGGCGGGGCGCGCCTGGCCCGGCTTGCCGGCGTCGAAGGGCAAGAGCGCCGCGGCGGAGGGGAGGGCGATGCTGGGGACCGAGGGCGGAGCCTTGTACTTGCCGCCGCAGGCGGAGAGGACGAGTGCGAAGAGGAGGATGCGCTTCTTGAGGTGATCCATGGAGGTGCTCCGTTTCTTTCAGAGCCGGGCGCGCGCGATCGCTGCGATCGAGAGGCCCGGCAGGGGGTAATGGAAGATGTCTTCGAAGGTTTCGTCGGCGAGGAGGTTCTTCACCTCCAGGTCGAGCCAGAGGGGACCGAAGGCGCGGGCGCCGGCGCCGGCGCTGAGGAGCAGCTGCGCGGAGAGGAAGGCGCTGCCGTACAGGTCGCGCGGCATGCGGGAGGTGAAGCTGGTCTCCGCGTAGCCTTCGACGCGGTCGCCGCGGCGGGCGAGGCGGAGGAAGAGGCGGTGCGGCGGGCGGTAGGAGAGGTGCTGGCTCTGCATCGCGCCGGGGCGGTCGTTGATGGCGTCGAGGAAGCTGTATGCCGCCTCGAGGAGGAACCCCGCCGGCAAGGGGAGCACCGCCTGCAGCTCGAGACCGGCGAGGTGCGCGCTGCCGATGTTGAGCGGCGTGACGGCGTTGGCGGAGGGGTGCAGTTCGTAGACGATGAGCTCGCGGTACTGCGACCAGAAGACACCGGCGGAGAGCAGCAGTTTCCCTCTGCGCCAGGCGGCCCCGGCGTCGACGGACCAGGCGCGCTCCGGCTGCAGCGACGGGTTGGGCCCGACGCCGCCGCTGGTGAGGTAGAGCTCGCTGAAGGTGGGCGCGCGAAACGACAGGCCCCAGCCGGCGCGCAGCTCGAGGGCAAAGGTCTTCCACGAGGCCGCGATGCCCGGGCTGGCGCCGAAGGCCTCGCCGATCTTGTCGAGCCGCAGCGCCGGATGCAGCGAGAGGCCCTGGCCCGCGGCCCAGTCGTCGGCGAGCGCGACCGCGAGGAGGTCGCGGCGGTGCGGGCCGGTGGCGGCGCCGTGGGTCCACTCGGCGCCGCCGTCGAGCGTCGCCTTGAGCCCGTGGTCGCCGGCGGGCAGCTCGACTTCGCCCGCGCCCCGCGTCGCCGAGGAGCGCTGGTCGAGGCGCGGGCAGCCCGAAGTTCCGTCCGCGCAGTCGCTGAAGAGCTGCGAGCCGCGCAGCTCGATGCGATCGAGCCGGCCCCAGGCGCGCGCCGTCCAGACCGCCTCGCCCGCTGCGCCGCGCAGCCGGAGCCCGGCGAGGCCGGCCTGGTCGAGCTGTCGCGTCCGCCGGGTCGGCGCCGTCCAGGGACCCGGCACGCCGCGATCTCCTGCCGAGCCCTGCAGCAGGAAGTCCAGCTCCGTGGCAGGAGAGAGCGCCGCGCCGTACCGCGCCAGGGCAGAGCCGCGCAGCGCGTCCGCGTTCTCGCGGGTGAAGCCGTAGACGTCCGACCCGGCGGTGAGCTGTCGCGCGTACTCGAAGTTGCCCAGCGTCCTGTCGCCCTGCACGGCGAGGAGCGCCGACCCGCTCTCCCCGACCGGCATCGCTCCGTCGGCCGCCAGCTGCGCGGTGCCGAAGGAGCCGAACGACGCCTGCACGCCTCCGGTGGTCCGCTCGCGCCGCGCCCGCGGCAACAGCTCCAGCGCGCCGCCGAGAGCGCCGGCCCCGTACTGCGCGCCCAGCACCCCCCGGCTCACCACCAGGCGGTCGAGCAGCACCGCGGGGAGCGTCGCCAGATCGACCGCCCCGCCACCGGGTCCCTGCAGCGGGATGCCGTCGAGCAGGACCACCGACTCGTCGGCCGTCGCCCCGCGCAGCGAGAGCGTCGTCGCCTGCCCTGGTCCCCCCAGCGCGTGGACGCTGACTCCGGGGGCGCTCAGAATCATCTCCGAGACGCTGCGCACTTCGCCCTCGTACTGCGCGGTCTCGATCACCGTCGCCTGCGCCGCGGGTGCCCTGGAGGACGCCGCGGGACGCTCGCCCGCCACCTCGATGGTCTCGCCAGCCGCGCGCTCCTCTCCGCGCACCAGCGGCGCGGCAAGAAAGACGAGCAGGATGGCAAAGCGCCCAAGGGCGCGAGAAGGCGGCACGCGGCTCCCCTCTTTCTCTCGAAGAGGTGAAAGCTCATTGCCGCCAGGCAGGTCTCCTGGCTCCCGGGTCTGCAGCGCGCGTTTGCGCTGCGTGCCGTCTCTCCTTCCCCGCCCTTCCTGGACGAGTGGATCTGCGAGACTGGCTACCCGGCTACAGTGGCGGGACCGCGCCGGTGTTGGACCGGCTTCCCTCAAGGCCCCCTTCCGGGGGCGCCACGGCGGCGGACTACGGATGTGCGCCCGCTCTATCGCCTTCGCCGTGTCGCGGTCAAGGACGCAGCGGACGCAAGCTGGTGTCTCCCTGCACCGCGAGCTGCGCCCGCAGCTTGTGGACGAGGTTGCGCATCCCCTTCATCCGCCCCAGCTCGTCGAGGCTGGCGAAGGGCTTCTTGTCGCGCCGCTCGACGATCAGCTCCGCCCGCTTCTTGCCGATGCCCCGCAAGAGGCGCAGCTCCGCCGCGGTGGCGCGGTTGACGTTGAGGACGCCGGCCATGGGCGGCTTGCCCTTCTTCTTGTGCGGCTTCTCCAGCTGCGGCGGCGGTTGGGCCTCCACGGCGCTGGGCAGCTCCGGCGGCGGCACAGAAGGGTCCGCTGCGGCGCAGAGGAGCGCCGCGATCAGCGACATCATCATGGTGTTCTCCTGCGCGAGGGCCTGCGGCTTCGCAGGCCCTGCGCCGTGAAGTGGCTAGGCCTCGGCCTTTTCGGCGAGGACGCCGCGCTCGGGCTTCGGCTCGCGATCGTCCTCTCGAATCTGGATTTTCCCGCCCAGCGGGAAACTGTCCAGCACGATGTTGATCGACCCGTCGCGGTTCTTCCAGGCGCTGCCGATGCGGCTCCAGATCCTGATCTTGCCCTCGCCGCGCTCGATGATGTTGTACGCCGCCCAGGGCTTGCGCCCGCTCACACTCGTAGACTGCTGCTGCTGCTCCATGTGCCCCTCCATGCGCCACTCCTGGCGCCGCCCCATTGCGGCGCTGCTCGAGCGCGATGAGGAGCACGCGGCGTGCCAGCAGCGCTTCACTCGAAGCCGCGGCGCGAGGGTCTCGAAACCGGACTCCCAAACTGAGACCGTGGTCCAAAACGCTTCACAAAAAACAAATTATCTTTTTTTGCGGTGAGGCCATGCGGCTCCTGACCTGAAGCCTGAGGCCTGAAGCCTGAAGCCTGAGGCCTCAGCCTCCTCAGGCTTCAGGCCCCAAGGCCGCCTCTCCTCAGTGCTGCATCCCCAGATGCGGCATGGGTCCGCTCACGTCGATCTTGCCGAACTGCGCCTCGTACTTGGCGACATTGTCCTGCAGCGCGGCGAGGAGGCGCTTCACGTGCTTCGGGCTGTTGATCACCCGCGCCCGCACCACCGCCTTGGGTGCCTGCGGCTGCACATAGATGAAGTCGATGACGAACTCGGTCTCGTTGTGGTTCAGCATCGCCATGTTGACGTACATGCCTTGCGCGATGCTCTCGTCGATCTGCAGCTGGATCTGGACTTGCGGCGCTGCGGGTGTCTCGGCCATGTCGGTCTCCTCGATGCGCCGCCTTCTAGCACGGCACGACCCGTGCAGTGTTTGCGGGCGTGGAGCAAGTTTGGTACGCCGCCGGTCGCATGACGCGCCCATCGGATCCTTTTGCGCTGGGCAGTGGACCCGACGCCTGCCTCCTGCTGCACGGCCTGACGGGCTCGCCCGCCGAGATGCGTCCGGTGGGCGAGGCGCTGGCACGGGCGGGCTTTCGGGCGGTGGGTCCCCTCCTCCCGGGGCATGGCACCAACCCGGAGGATCTCTACACGGTGACGCGGGGCGACCTGCTGCGGGCGGCGGAGTCGGCGCTGCTCTCGCTCAAGGGCGCGCGGCGGATCTACCTGTGCGGGCTCTCGGCGGGCGCGCTGCTCGTCCTCCAGCTGGCGGCGAGTGGCTGGGCGCACGAGGGACTCCCGGAGTTTTCCGCGCTGGCGCTGCTGGCGCCGGCCATCGAGTTCGCCGGCTCCAGCTGGCTCTTTGCCGACGTGCTCGGCAGGCTGCCGGCGCTGCCCTTCTTCCTCGGCAAGGGAGCGCGCGACGTCCAGGGGCCGGCCCCGGTGGACGACGGCTCCTACCGCTCCATCCCGATGCGCTGGGCCCAGGAGCTTCACGCGCTCTCGCGCGAAGGGTTCAAGCTCGCCCCGCACGTGAGGACGCCCGCGCTCATCCTGCAGGGCGCCCGCGACGTCACCGTCGCGCCGGCGGGTGCGCCGCGCCTGGCAAAGCAGCTGGCGTCGCCCAGGGTGGAGGTGCGGATCTTCCCGCACAGCGGCCACGTGCTGCCGCTCGACGTCGAGGGCGACGAGGTCTGCCGCGCCGTGGTCCAGTTCTTCCAAGGAGATGAGTGATGGCCAAGTACGTCCTCGCGATCGACGAAGGCACCACCGGCGTCACCGCGCTCGTCCTCGACAGCCGCCTCTCGGTGAAGGGCAAGGCCAACCTCGAGTTCCGCCAGATCTTCCCCAGGCCCGGCTGGGTCGAGCACGACCTCGAGGACATCTGGACGGCGACGCTCAAGGTCATCGGCCTGGCGCTGCGGCAGGCGTCGGCGAAGCCTGCCGACCTGCAGGCGATCGGCATCACCAACCAGCGCGAGACCACGCTGCTCTGGGACCGGCGCTCGGGACGGCCCCTCCACAACGCCATCGTCTGGCAGGACCGGCGCACCGCCGAGATGTGCAACGAGCTCAAGGCGCACGGCAAGGAGCCGTGGGTTCGCGAGAAGACCGGCCTGGTGCTGGACGCGTACTTCAGCGCCACCAAGCTGCGCTGGCTGCTCGACAACGTGAAGGGCGCGCGGGCGCGGGCCGAGAGCGGCGGCCTCTGCTTCGGGACCATCGACTCGGCGCTGCTCTGGAAGCTGACGGGCGGCGCGGTGCACGCGACCGACGTCACCAACGCCTCGCGGACGCTGCTGATGGACCTTTCGACGCGCACCTGGGACGACGAGTGTTGCGCGCTCTTCGGCGTGCCCAAGAGCGTCCTGCCGGAGATCCGCCCCTCCGCGGGCGTGTTCGGGCACACCAAGGGAGTGCGCGGGCTGCCCGACGGGATCCCCATCGCCGGCATCGCCGGGGATCAGCAGAGCGCGATGGTCGGGCAGGCCTGCTTCGCCGAAGGCGAGGCGAAGTGCACCTACGGCACCGGTGCCTTCCTCCTCATGAACGCGGGGCCGCGCAAGGTGAGCTCGAAGCACGGGCTGCTCTCGACGGTGGCCTGGCAGATCGGCGACGACGTCGCTTACGCGCTGGAGGGCAGCGCCTTCATCGCCGGCGCGGTGGTGCAGTGGCTGCGCGACGGGCTCGGGCTCTTCAAGACGTCGGGCGAGGTCGAGGCGCTCGCGGCCTCGGTGCGCGATTCGGGCGGCGTGACCTTCGTTCCGGCGCTGGCCGGGCTCGGCGCGCCCCACTGGCGGCAGGAAGCGCGCGGGCTCATCTGCGGCATCGACCGCGGCGTGACCAAGGCGCACATCGCGCGGGCGGCGCTCGAGGGCGTGGCCTTCGAGATCTACGACCTCGCGCAGGCGATGGCGCAGGACATCGGCAAGCCGATGCCGATGTTCCGCGTCGACGGGGGCGCCTCGCAGAATGATCTGTTGATGCAGTTCCAGTCGGACCTTCTGCAAACTCCCATCGAGCGGCCGCGAATGATCGAGACGACGGCGCTGGGCGCTGCCTTCCTCGCCGGTCTCGGCACCGGCATGTGGGCCGGCCTCAAGGAATTGAAGAGCGCCTGGCGCGCGGGCAAGCAGTTCCGCCCGAAGATGAAGTCCGACGTGCGCGAGGCCCACCTCGCCCGCTGGAAGAGCGCCGTCCAGCGCGCCTGAG
>JAYWAJ010000060.1:0-2758 GCA_043782525.1 Deltaproteobacteria bacterium
CGGCTCGCGCCACGGCCCGGCGTGGATGCCGTGCCCGATAGAGAGCCGCATCAGCTCGTGCCAGGCGGGGTGGAACTCGAGCTCGTCGACGCGGTTGCCGTAGCGGTCGTGGGTCTTCAGGCGCGGCGGGTTCTCGTTGGCCTGCGCTCCCCAGGCGATGGCTTCGCGGCTGGCAGCACGGCGGCCAAGCTCGCCCACCTCGTCCTCCGCCCAGCCGGCCCCTTCCCGGCGCAGCGCCTCCAGCAGCGCGTGGTCCTGTGCGAGCGGATCGAAGTCGTGCAAGGGCGGAGGCTGGTTGAAGACCTCGTGGGTGGCCATGCGCGGAGTCTAGCCCGCCCTCGCGGCGCGCGTTTTGGCCGATTTGGTCAAATGACCAAGGCGGGCGCAAAGGGTGCGCCCGGGCGGGCTTGGCCATACCCTTGCGGATCCGGGAGGCACCCTGAAGCCGCGGCTGCGTCGAGCGATGAAGATTGCGGCACTGGGCGCGGGCGCGCTGGTGCTGGTGGCCGCGGCCGGCGTCGCGGTCATCGCCTTCGGCTGTCCTCCCGTCGAGACGCTGCGCGACTACCATCCCCCGCAGGCGAGCCTGGTGCTCGACCACGAGGGCAAGCTCTTGGCGCGGCTGGCGCCGGAGGACCGCATCGTGGTGCCGCTCTCGGCGATGTCGCCGAAGCTCACCGGCGCCTTCATCGCGGTGGAGGACCAGCGCTTCTACCAGCACCACGGCATCGACTGGCATCGCGTCCTCGGTGCGCTCTGGCGCGACCTGCGCACGCTCTCCCCGCGGGAAGGGTCGAGCACCATCACCATGCAACTGGCGCGCAACGTCTTTCCCGACCGGCTGACCCGCGCCCGCACCCTGCGCCGGAAGATCGCGGAGATGATCGTCGCCCGCCGCATCGAGCGGCAGCTCTCCAAGCAGCAGATCCTCGAGCTCTACCTGAACCAGATCTACCTGGGGAACGGCTCCTATGGCGTCGAGGCGGCCGCGCACGGCTACTTCGGCCGGTCGGCCCTGGACCTGACGCCGGCGCAGGCGGCGCTGCTGGCGGCGCTGCCCAAGGCGCCCTCCAACTACGACCCGCGGCGCTTTCCCGAGCTGGCGGTGCGGCGGCGGAACCTGGTCCTTGGTCAAATGACCAAGGCGAAGGTGATCACCCCCGGCGAGGAAGCGGTGGCGCTCAAGAGCAAGCTGCGGCTGCGTCCGCCCGAGGAGGAGGGCGGGGCGCCCTGGTTCGTGGCGGCGGTGCGGCGCGTGCTGCACGACCGCTTCGGTCCGGACGCGGAGACGCAGGGCCTGCGGGTGCGGACCACGCTGGACGCCGGGCTGCAGCGCGCCGCCGAGCACGAGCTGGTCCGGCAGATCGAGGCGGTGGAGTCCGGCAAGCTGGGCCGCTTTTCCGGAAAGCCGTGCGACGGCGAGCCCGACGACTGCCTGGAAGGACTCTTCGTCGCGCTCGACGCACAGACCGGCGACGTGCGGGCGCTGGTGGGCGGCCGCGACTACCAGCTGAGCGAGTTCGACCGCGCCACCCAGGCGCGCCGCCAGGCCGGCTCGACCTTCAAGGCCTTCGTCTGGACCGCGGCGCTGCAGGCGGGCGTGCCCCTCTCCGCGCTGGTCGACACCACCCGGCCGCTGCCCGACTACGCGCCCGCCGACGGACAGGTGCCGCTCGACCGCCGGGTCTCCGTGCGCGAAGGCTTGCGCATCTCCTCGAACCGCGCCGCCGTCGCGCTGGGCGAGCACCTCGGCGTGCAGAAGGTCATCGACGCGGCCCGCGCCTGCGGTCTCGCCGATCCGATCCCGGCCTATCCCGCGACCTTTCTCGGCGCCGCGGACGTGGTGCCCATCGCGCTGGTGGCCGCTTTCGCGCCCTTCGCCAACGGCGGCTGGCGCGTCGGGCCGCGCTTCATCGACGAAGTGCGCAGCGCCCAGGGCGAAGTGGTCTTCCGCGAGCCCTTCGTCACCGCCAAGGCGCTGGAGCCGGGGGTCGCCTTCCTCATGTCGTCCCTGCTGCAGGACGTGGTCGAGCGCGGCACCGGCACCGCCTCCCGCGCCGGATTGCCCGCGGGGCTGCCGATCCTCGGCAAGACCGGCACCACCAACGCTTCCCAGGACGTCTGGTTCGTCGGCGCCACCCCGCAGCTGGTGGCGGGCGTCTGGCTGGGCTTCGATCAGCCGCGACCCCTCGGCGCCGGGGCGACCGGCGGCAAGCTGGCCGCCCCGGTCTTCGCCCGCGTCCTCGCCGCCTGGGAACGCGGCCAGACGCTGCCTCCCGCCTGGTCCCCGCCGCCGGGCATCGAGACGCACGAGGTGGACATCCGCACCGGCGGCCTCGCCACCGCCGGCTGCCCGCGCGAACACGTGGCGCTCGAGTGGTACCTGCCCGGCACCGCCCCCGCCTCCGACTGCTCCGACCACGCCGGCGGACTCAGCGGCTTCATCCAGCGCACGGTCAGCCGGTGGTTCCGCTGAGCCCGCGGGCAAAATCCTGCGCGTCGCCGCGGCTGCCTCGCGCCGCCATCGGCGCACCGCTCGCGGCGCTGCTCCTGCTCGCCTGCTCTCATGCGCCCCGCGTCGAAAGATCCCGCCCCGGCGACGGAGCCAGAGGCGACCTCCTCGGCGAAGGCATGGCTTCCTTCTACGGCGAATCCTTCCGCGGCCGTCCCACCGCGAGCGGCGAATCCTTCGACCCCGGCGCCCTCACCGCCGCGCACCGCACGCTGCCCTTCGGAACCTGCCTGCGCGTCGAGAGCG
>JAYWAJ010000061.1:0-2758 GCA_043782525.1 Deltaproteobacteria bacterium
GCGAGGAGCAGTGCGAGGATCAAGTGGGGCTCCGAAAGATCTCCGAAAAGGAGCGCAGCTTATAACGCGAAGTCCCAGGAGAGGCCGGCGAAGCCCACCGGATGTTCGCTCTGCACTCCGTGCAGCCGCGCCAGCACCGGGACCTGGAGCTGCAGGCGCACGAACAGGTCGGACCCGATGCCGACTCCGGCTCCGAAGGTCGCGTAGCCGAGAAAGCCGCCGCTGTCGGGATCGACGTCCCGCGCCGCCGGGGCGAGGCCACGGGCCGTGTCGTAGCCCGCGTAGCGCGCCTGGCCCTCGAGCGAGAGGACCAGCCGCTCGTCGAAGAAGGCGCGCCGGACGCCGGCGGTGCCGAAGACCGCGTTGCCGTAGTGGAAGCCGCGCCCGCCTTCGCCGTTCAGGCGCACGACGCTGCCCGCGTACCAGGTCCACGGGTGATCGCCGAAGGTGTACCAAAGCCCGATCGACGGATCCCACGAGCCGCTGCCGAGCTGCAGGTGCGGGTCGTCTCCGCCCAGGCGGTCGTTGCTGCCGGTCGGAAGCTTGAGCGCGACGGCGACAGCGAGGACGTGGCGGGGGACGAAGCCGCCCGCGCGCAAGAGCTCGTAGCGGGCGGTCAGCTGCGCGTCGCCCAGGCCGTGGGCCGTGTCGTCGACGGCGCCCCCCGCGCCGCGGTGGTCGCGCCAGAGGTAGAAGGGCAGGTCCAGCTGCGCGGCGAAGCTGCGCGAGGGGGCGAACTGCGCGCGCAGCGCCAGGCGGTTTTCGCGCTCGCCTTCGAAGGCGACGCCCGCGCCGGACTCCTTGACGAGGTAGCGGTCTTCGAGGCCGACGCGGAGTGAGCCGCTGGAGGGGCGGTCGAGGCCGACGGTGAGCGCCGCCGGATCGCAGCCGCAGACGGAGCAGGCGCGCGCGGGTGGAGCGAGGAAGGACAGGAACGCAAGGGAGCCGGCGATGAACCGGCACAGAGACGACATGGCAACTCCACGGCAGGACGTGAAAGGCAGGCTGGCTTCAGGCCGGCAGATTCACGTCAGGCGAGCGGTGGAGGTGTCGGGACTTCTTCGCTGGGGGCAGGTGGAGCGGCAACAGCGGCCGGCCGCGTCGGTTGCGCCGCCGCGGGCGCCGGGCGGTGATCGCTCCGGGCGGCAGCGGCGACGAGGGGCGGGTTGGGCAGCGCCCTGCCGACTCCGTGGTCGCAGCCGCCGACGAGACCGTGGCCTTCTTCGATGGCGCGGACTTTCGAGCAGGCCGGACAGTGGCAGCGAACGCCGTCCGTCGCGCAGCAGCAGCTGGCGCGCAAGGTGGACGCGAGGGCGAGCGACGGCGCGATGGTCTGCGCCGCCAGCACCCAGGCAATCAGGAGAACCCGACCCCTCATGACGCGCTGATACCAGCGCGCCATGCCCGGGTGCAAGGCCTGCTGCGACAAGCCTAGTAGATGACGCCGCTGATCTCGACGAACCCACAGGCGCCGTGGGTGAAGTGGATCACCGCCCGGCCGCTCGAGTTGGCGGAGGAGGCGGGGATGTATTCGCCCTCCACCTCGATGACTTCGCCGGAGGTGAGGGGGATCTCGTGGGGCAGGCCCTGGGAGTCGGTGGCGCTGGCGACGTTCATCGCCAGCTGGACCGAGGTGGTGTCCTCGACGGAGGGCGCGAAGATCCAGCTCACGTTCTGCAGGGTGCCGTTGGCCAGCTCGTGGGTGCCGTTGCGGCCCTGGATCAGGCCCAGGTACTGGTCGACGCGGACGGTGGCGCGCAGGCCGGTCACGCCCGCGTGGCGCTGGTTGCAGGCGGAGGCGACGCAGGCGCCGGAAGAGCAGAGGTCGCCACCCAGGCAGTCGTTGTCGGTCGCGCAGCTGCCGCCGGGAGTGCCTCCATCGTGATGGACGCCGCCGTCGTGTCCGGTCACGCCGCCGTCGTGGTGACGGTGCCGGAGATCGGCGGCGCTGCTGCCGTCGTCGGTGGAGGCGCCGCCGCAAGCGGCGAGGGCAAGGGCGGCGAGGAGGAGCCGGAGGTTCATGGGGGCGCACTCTGCCGGGTCCGGCGGCCCGCCACATCGGAAGATCGTCCGGCGACCAAGGTCTGTTGCCGCGTGACAATTGCGTGCCGCGGGTGAGAATGCGGCATGCGCGCGCGGGGCTTCTCGATCGTCGAGCTGATGATGACGGTGGCGATCATGGGAACGCTCGCGGCGCTGGCCATCCCCAACTACACGCGCTTCACCGCCCGTGCGCACCGCACCGAGATGCGGGACGCCATCGCCAAGCTGCGCACGCACTTCGCCCTCAAGCTCGCCGACCAGGGCGTCTACGGCGCGGACATCGCCGACGTCACGCCCAATCCGCCCTCGGCCGCGCCGCCGCCCGCGCCCGGTACCTGGGATACGCAGGCGCACGGCTGGAGCGACATCCCCGTCTCCCTCGAGGGCGGCGTGCAGATGCGCTACTGGTACGCGATCTCGGGCGGCGGGACACAGCTCACGCTGCAGGCGGTGGGCAACTTCCCCGGCGTCGGCCCCTACGTCTACAGCGAGTCCTTCGCCAACGGCAGCGAGGTGCTCATCACCGAAGTGCCGTCCTTCTAGAAAGCCTGGGCTTCAGGCCTGAAGCCTGAGGCCTGGCTCACCGCGGGCCGGCATCCGGCGCGGCAGCGCCGTAGAGCTTGCCCGTCTTGACGTCGAGCTGGCCTCCGCCCCTGCCGTCTTCGAGGATGATGGCGGCGCTGGTGACGTCGCGGGCCCGCAGCGCTTCGAGGAG
>JAYWAJ010000062.1:0-7277 GCA_043782525.1 Deltaproteobacteria bacterium
CGGCAGCGGGGGCAGAAGCCGGGGAGCGCGTCAGCCAGCGGGTTGGCGGCGATGGCGGCGTCGCTGGCGTCTGGTGGGAGGTGCGCTTCGATGGCTTCGTGCGGCAGCCAGACGCCCTTGCAGTGCTCGCAGCGCGAGGGCGGAACGGCGTCGGGATCGCCGCCGCCGCGGATGGCGCCGAAGGGCGCGAGCGTGGGCGACTTGCATTTCGGGCACAGGCGCATCAGCGCAGAGTCGAGCGCGCCGCGTTCAGCGTCAAGTTTACCCGGTGTGGGCGTGTCCGCTCCTCGCTTGGAGTGGAGGGCGGTGATTTCCTTTCGTCGGAACGGGTACAGTGGCACTCGGAGCTACCATGAACATCGAGCTGAGCTACGGTCGAGGCACACTCTCAGTCCAACTGCCCGACGGTCTCGAAGTCACGGTCATCCGCAAGCCGGCCATGCCGCTCTTGCCCGATCCCGAGGGCGCCGTCCGGGCCGCGCTCGCCCGTCCAGTCGGCGCGCGTCCCCTGGCCGAGGAGGCGCGCGGCAAGAGGACGGCGTGCATCCTCATCTGCGACATCACGCGGCCGGTGCCGAACGCGCTCCTGCTCCGGCCCATCCTGCGCGAGCTGCTCGCCGCCGGCGTACCCGCGGCCGGCATCACCGTCCTCGTCGCCACCGGCCTGCACCGCCCCAACCTGGGCGCCGAGCTCGAGGAGCTGGTCGGCGACCCGTGGGTGCTGCAGACCGTCCGTGTCGAGAACCATTACGCGCGCAACGACGCGGACCACGTCGACCTGGGCTTCACGCCCGCCGGCACGCCGGTAAAGCTCGACCGCCGCTTCCTCGAGGCGGAGCTGAAGATCGCCACCGGGCTGGTCGAGCCGCACTTCATGGCCGGCTACTCCGGCGGGCGCAAGGTGATCGCGCCGGGCGTCGCGCACAAGGACACCATCACGACGTTCCACAGCGCGCGCTTCATGGCCCACCCGCGGGCGGAGAACTGCGTGCTCGTCGGCAACCCCCTGCACGAGGAGCAGCTCGCCATCGCCGCCATGGTCGGCCCGGTGCTGTCTGCCGACGTCGTCATCGACGAGCGGCGCCGGCTGTCGTTCGTGAGCTACGGCGAGGTGGTGCAGAGCCACGCGTTGGCGGTCGCGTTCGTCGAGCGCTACGCGCGCGTGCCGGTCTCGCGGCGCTTCAAGACGGTGGTGACGAGCGCGGCCGGGTATCCGCTCGACAAGACCTACTACCAGACGGTGAAAGGGATGGTCGCTCCGCTCGACATCCTCGCGCCGGGAGCGCACCTCATCGTGGCGTCGGAGTGCTCCGAGGGGATGGGGTCGCCTGAGTACGTCGACGCGCAGCACCGGCTCATCGGGCTCGGGCCGGAGGGCTTCCTGCGCGACATCGAGCGCAAACGCTTCGCTGATATCGACGAGTGGCAGACGCAGATGCAGCTCAAGTCCATGCGGGTCGGAAGCATCCAGCTCTACAGCAGCGGTCGCGTCGACCGCGCGCTGACCGGCGTCGCCTCCATCGATTCGATCGAGCGCGCTGTGCGCGACAGCGCCCGAGCGGCAGGCGACGCGCACGTCGCGGTCATCCCCGAGGGGCCGTACGTGGTGCCGTTCTTCCAGCCTGCGGCCTGACACCCGGCCGGGCAAGCCTAGTCGAAAACTCGAGCCCCCGCCGCTTCCCTCGAGAGCCTCTGCCCTTGGCGGCGGAATGCGTCGTCGGCCTCGATACGCGCGCTACAGCTATCTCTTCCGAAATCAACCGTGGGAGGCCTTGCGCCCCGGTGCCGTTACGGCGACCGGGTGCTCAATCCGAATTCGCTTCGCGTTGGTGGTACGCTCGACCGCGGAGGCAAGGATGGACCTCCCCCTGCTCGCAGAGTTGCAGCGCCGGCGCGTCTTCCGCGCGCTGGTCGGCTATGGCATTGCCGCCTTCGCCGTGCTCCAGATCGTCGAGCCGGTGATGCACGGGCTGCGCTGGCCCGACGAGGTTCTCTCCTACGTCGTGGTGGCGCTCGCGGTCGGGTTCCCGGTCGTCGTCAGCCTCGCCTGGATCTTCGACGTCAACGCTGGTCGCATTGAGCGGACGGCTCCAGCTACGAGCGGCGGACCGAAGGGCGCGCGTCTCGGGTTGCTGCTGGTCGGCGTCGGTGCGCTGGCGGCGACTCCGGGGGTGGCCTGGTACTTCCTGGTGCGCGGACACGCGCGGCCGGTCCAGGCTACTGCCGTCCAAGCCGCGGTGGCGACGGTCAGCATCGCGGTGCTCCCGCTCATCAACCTCTCTGGCGATCCCGGGCAGGAGTACTTCAGCGACGGCATGACCGAGGAGATCACGAGCAAGCTCTCGCGGCTGCGGGGGCTCGCGGTGACGGCGCGCACCAGTGCCGCGAAATACAAGAGGACCACCCGCACAGCGCGGGAGATTGGCGCCGAGCTGGCCGTGGCGTACCTGGTGGAGGGGAGCGTGCGGCGCGCCGGCGACCGCATCCGAGTGACCGCCTCCCTGGTCCGGACTGGTGACGGGGTCCAGGCGTGGTCCGACGACCTCGACGCCCGGCTCGACGACATCTTCGCCGTGCAGCAGCGCGTGGCGGGTCGCATCGTCGAGGCGCTGGGGCTGAAGCTCAGCCCGGGCGAGGCGAGCGTCCTCGCCAACTGGGGCACCCGGAACGCCGCGGCCTACGACGAGTTCCTGCAAGGCGAGACGCGATACGGCGAAGACCCTGACGATCCGGTGGCGGTCAAGGACGCGATCTCGCACTTCGAGAAGGCGCTGGCCATCGACCCCAACTTCGCGCCCGCGCTGGCCAGCCTCGCCATTGCCGACACGAGCACTTACCGCAACTTCGACAGCTCACCTTCGTGGCTGGCGCGCGCCGAGGCCTTGGCGGATCGGGCGATGGCGATCGACCCGCAACTGCCGACAGCTCTCAATGCGTCCGCCAATCTGCGGGCCGTCCACTTCGACTACCTGGGCGCCGCCGAGCAGTACCGGCGCGTGGTCGCGCTGATGCCCCGCGATCATGTGGCGTGGGACCGGCTCTGCTGGGCTCTCGGGTACGCCGTGCCTCCGCTGCTCGCGGAGGCAGAGTCCGCCTGCGTGCGCGCCCGGGAACTGCAACAGGACTTCCCCGGGCCGCTGTACCACCTGCTGCGCGTCCACGTGCTGGAAAACCGGCTCGCCCAAGCCGAGGTCGATCTCGTGGCGCTTGGCGAACACAACGGCGGGGGCCTGGTCGGTTCCGGCCGGTTCTGGATCGCGCTCGCCTCGAAGCGGCCCAAGGACGCGCTCGACGCGATCGGGGGCCAGAAAACCAATCTCAACGCGGCATGGCGGGCGATGGCCTACGCGCAGCTCGGCGATCTCGACCGCGGCTTCGCCTCCCTCGAGAAGGCGCTCGCCTCCGGCTACCGCGACGTGCCCGACCTGCGCCAAACTTCTTGGTACGAGCCGCTGCGGCGGGATCCCCGCTGGGCGAAGACGTTGCGCGGCCACGGCATCGAGCCCTAGCACAGCGCGAACCGCCGGGCGGACCTCGACCTCTCCCGGCCTGCCGCCGAGGATGGGACTGACTTGCCCACCACACGCCCGCGTCACAAGGGTGGGATCTCCGCTTTTTGGGCCGTCAGCCTGACGGGCCCAGGTACCGGTCTAACCAGTCGAGGATCTCCTTCGTGACCATATCGCCGGTCGGCCGGTGGCCTCCCTCGAACACCGCGTGGCGCTTGTCCTTGGGAGCAGTCCCCAGCAAACGGAACAGCGGGACCTGGGCGGCCTCATAGGGGAAGGCGAAATCGAATCGCCCATTGACCATCAACATCGGCTGGCGGACGCGACCGGCGAAGTTGGCTGCATCAGCCTCCGGCAGACTCCTGTTGGAGTAGCACCCTCCGGCAAGCAGGACCCCGACCTTGATGCGCTCATCGACGCCGGCGAAGATCGGCAAAAGCGCAGCACCCCAACTGAAGCCGTAGAGCGCGATCTTCCCGTGGTCCAAATCCGGGCGCGTCTCCACCCAATCGAGCGTCCGCTCCACGTCCTTGGTCCATTGTACGACGTGGTCGCGCCACAGCGTCGTCGTCTCGGCGAAATCACCGTCCATCCCGTCGCCGCGTTCGTAGGTCGATTTGTAGACGGGATAGACGACCGCCCGGCCGCTCTTGATGATGAACGCGAGCAGCTCCATGCCGTCGAGCTCCTCGCTCGAGCGAAGGTGCAGGGCCCAGGAGCCCGGAAAGTAGACGACCGTCTGGTAGGGCGGCTTCGCGTGCCTGGGCGTGAAGAGGAAGATGCTGAGGCGCTCGTTGCCGTAGGCGGCGCTCACCGTGACCTTTTCCTTCCGCCAGCGCCCGGAGCTGTCGTCGACGGAGTCGACCACCGGCATGAGCTCGGACCTGTCGTAGGAGTAAAGACTCTTGAAGACCTTGAAGACCTCGTCGGAGATGGGCTTCATCCCGCTGAAGTCCGGCCACGTCGGCAACGGACTGGAGGCGAGCAGCTTCTTGGGGATCCGGCTTTCATCGAGGTACTTCGCGAGGCGAAATCCGTTCTGCGCAGATCGGTTGAATGGCGATCGTGCATCATCGTTTCCGAACATGTAGGGGGGCTCGTCAAAGGCTCCGCCCAGGATGTGGCGCTTGTCCCCAGAGGCATTCCAGCACCACTCTTTCGCGTTTCCTGCCATGTCGTAGGTTCCGTAGGGGCCCAGCCCTGTGAAGCTTCCGACCGGGGCGAGGTGCGCGCCTGAGAAATTGCTGGAGGGAATGAGGCTGGCATAAGCCGATTGCCCGGCTGCATACCGCCAATGCTCAATCGTGGGAAGCGACTTGCCCGCAGCGGCGGCGTAGGCCGCCGCCTCGTACCAGCTCACGCCCGTGACCGGCATCGCGTCCTCGCCTTCCGGGAAATCGCCCGAGGCCCAGGTCGACGGCCCCGGCCTGCCCGTGCGGTCGCGCAGCAGTGCGAGCGCTTCCTGCCGCTTGAGGACGCGGCCCTCAAGGACGAACTCGTGCTTCCATAGCTCTGGCCTCCGATAACCGCCCGCATCGACGAAAGCCTTGAACTGGCGGTTGGTCACTTCAAAGCGATCGAGGAAGAAGTCCTCGATGGTTTCCCCGGCCTCTGTGTCGACCTTGCCTCCCCGGACGCGCACCATACCTGGCGGCAAAGTGCCTGCCGCGTCGAGCTTGAACCGGAGACGACCCGGCTTTCTCGGGCCGAGGACAGGCGGCGCCCCCTCGCGCCAGGTGGGTGCAGCCTCGACTGGCTCGAAGCCCGCCTTGGTGATCCTCCAACGGAAGAACGCCAGCGGGAGCCGGATCCCTTCGAGTGGAGCTCGCCCCAGTTGACGCCATTCGGTGCCCGTACCTGAGTACTCCTTGACCGCGATGTCCGCGCCGGCCGGCTCGGTCTCGATCGCAAAGACCCGCGTCATCTGAGGCCAGAGCTTGACGAGGGCGGGGTCGGTCGGGACCACCCGCTCCACCTGCTCGGCGAGGTCCACGGCCGCGAAGAACTTGCGGTGCTCAATGAGCTCAGCGATCTGCGGGATCGCTTCCTCCCTTGCCCAGTGAATGCGCGACTCGCGGCGCACAAGCCACAGGACCGCCGCGGCGACCGCGAGCGCGCTGGTGATCCCCACCCACAACCGAGGCCAACGCGACGTGGACAGCGCCACGGCGGGTGGCACGGTATCGACGGGATTATCAGGTTTGGGGTTGCTGCGCATGGCCTCGCGGGCCGTTCGCTCGCCGACGGCACGCCCGAGGACATCCACCAGCGCCCGGATGCGCGTGTCCGCCCCCGGCCCCTTGGGAGCAGGCGATTTCCGCGCGAGCTGGGCCACTTGCGGCAGCTGCTCGCTTCGCGGGTGAGGTGTTTGTTCGTTGGCGAGGAGTTGCTCGAGCGCGTCAGCCGCCTCCTGGGCCGAGCTGATTCGCTCCTCCACCCGCTTGCGGAGGCAACGCATCATCAGATTCGCCAATGCGGGCGGCACCACTTGATCGATCGACCCGGGCTCGTCGTGCAGGATCGCGGCGCCCGTCTCAACCGCCGTCTTGCCGGCGAATGGACGGCATCCACAGAACATCTCAAAGAGGACGCATCCGAAGCTGAAGAGGTCGGACCGCGCATCCAGATGCTCCCCCTGAAGCCTCTCTGGACTCATGTACGCGAGCGTGCCGATCAGTTGGCCTGCGGCTGTCTGCGGAGTCTCAGCGAATTCACCCTCGCGCGGCGTAGTGAGCTTGGCGATGCCGAAGTCGAGGATCTTGGCGCGTCCATCGAGTGTGACGAACACATTTTCCGGCTTCAGATCCCGATGCACGATGCCTTTCCCATGTGCTGCCGAGAGGCCTTGGGCGAGTTGCAGCGCGAGTCGCAGGGCCATTTTGCGCGGGAGCGATCCCGCGTCGAGCAACTCGCGCAACGTTTCTCCTTCGAGGAGCTCGCTGACCAGGAACGGCTTCCGATCGTGTTCGCCAACGTCGTAGACGGTGAGCACGTTCGGATGATTGAGCGCGCCCGCGAGCCGCGCTTCCTGCTGGAAGCGGGCAATGGAATCCGGGTCATGCTCCACGCCCTCGCCCAGCACCTTGAAAGCAACTTCGCGGCCCAGTCGCGTGTCGCGTGCGCGGTACACCTCGCCCATGCCGCCTTGGCCGAGGCGGTCGAGAATCTCGTAAGGACCGACCTTGGTCCCTCCGGGGAAGTTCAAGCACACCTTCCCTTCTCCGACTGGCAGGACTCTACTCTTTGCTCTCAACGATTCAAGCGGGCCGCTTCGGGCTCCTGGGATTCGCGTCGTGCTCGTCCCCCAGAGTGAGTCCCGGGGGGGGCCGTGCCGCTCTTCGCAGAGTTGCAGCGTCGCCGCGTCTTTCGCGCCCTCGTCGGGTACGGCAGGGTAGCGCACTCGCTCATCGCGTGCCCAGGCGCAGTTTCGCGTCGGAGACCAGTGGGTCGCTCGAACCACCCTTGGCCTTGATCGCCAGGGACGCGCGATAGGACTCCGCTGCGCCTGGGCTCTTCAGCCCCTCCTGCGCCTTGGCCATGGAATAGAAAGTCGCCGGAACAGCGCCGTCGCTTCCCCAGGGCGCTTTAGACACGCCTCAAACTCCTCGGCGAAGGCCTTGGCTTCCAGATAGGCCCTTCCCAGGTCGAATCGTCCCAATCCAAGTGTCGAAGCTGCGCTGCGCCAGGTTCATTCACCGAGCATGTAGAGTTGCCAGAGGTCTTTGTGGCTCATCCCGAGCATCGGCTGGATCGCCAGCATGCCGGTGC
>JAYWAJ010000063.1:0-2754 GCA_043782525.1 Deltaproteobacteria bacterium
GGCGCCTCGCCAAGCTGGTCAACACGCTGCTCGATTTCGCACGCATCGAAGCCGGCCGCGCCGACGCCGTCTACGCCCCCACCGACCTGGCCGCGCTCACCGGCGAGTTGGCCAGCATGTTCCGCTCCGCCTTCGAGCGCGGCGGAGTCCAGCTCTCGCTCGACCTGCCGCCCGTGGGTGAACCGGTCTTCGTCGATCTCGAGATGTGGGAGAAGATCGTCCTGAACCTCCTCTCCAACGCGCTCAAGTTCACCTTCGAGGGCGAGGTGGCGGTCGCGCTCCGGCGCAGCGGCTCCGCGGTCGAGCTGAGCGTGCGCGACACCGGCACCGGCATCGCCGCGGCCGAGCTGCCCCGCCTCTTCGACCGCTTCCACCGCATCGGCGGCGCGCGGGGACGAACGCAGGAGGGCTCGGGCATCGGGCTGGCGCTGGTGCAGGAGCTGGTGCGGCTGCACGGTGGGCGCGTCGAGGCAGAGAGCGTCGAAGGCCGCGGCAGCACCTTCCGGGTCACCCTGCCCTTGGGTAGCGCGCACCTGCCCGAAGCGCGCGTCGGCGAGCGGCCCTCGGCGGCGCAGGGCTTCGCCAGCGCCGCCCACTTCGTCGAGGAGGCCCAGCAGTGGTCGTCGGCAGGGGGCGCTCCCGAGGCGCAGCAGCCCGGCGCCGGTGCCTCGCGCCCCCGCATCGTATTGGCCGAGGACAACGCCGACATGCGCCAGTACCTGGCGCGGCTCCTGCGCGACCGCTGGGAGGTGGAGGAGACGGCGGACGGGCTCTCCGCCCTCGCGGCCATCCGCCGGCGCCGGCCGGCTCTGGTGCTGACCGACGCGATGATGCCGGAGCTGGACGGCTTCGGCCTGCTGCGCGAGCTGCGCCAGGATCCGGAGTTTCGCACCCTGCCGGTGATCCTCCTCTCCGCCCGCGCCGGCGAGGAGGCCGCGGCAGAAGGACTGGGCGCCGGGGGCAACGACTACCTGGTCAAGCCCTTCTCCGCCCGCGACCTCCTCGTGCGGGTGGCCTCACAGCTGGGCGCCGCCCAGGTGGCGCGCGAGGTGCAGTCGGTCGTCGAGGACGAGCGGTCGCGCCTCTACATGCATTTCATGCAGGCGCCCTTCCCCATCGGCGTCCTGCGCGGGCCGCTGCACGTCTTCGAGCTGGCCAATGCCGAGGCGCTGCGCCTCTGGGGAAAGACCAACGCCATCGTCGGCAAGCCCATCGCCCAGGCGATGCCCGAGCTGGTGGGCCAGCCCTTCATCGGCTTCCTCGACGAGGTGCTGCGCACCGGCGTCGCCTTCGAGGGCAGGGAGTCGCTGGCGCGGCTGGCGCGCGGACCCGGCGGCGCGCTCGAGGACGTCTACTTCAACTTCGTCTACTCGCCCCTGCGCGACGCCTCCGGCAGCACCGAGGGCGTGCTGGTCTGCGGCTTCGAGGTCACCGACCAGGTGGTGGCCCGGCGCGCGGTCGAGGGCGCGCTGAGCGAGGCGGCCCGCCTCAACGGCGAGCTGGCCGACGCCGAGCGGCTCTTCCGCACCATGGCCGACCACCTGCCCGAGCTGGCCTGGTCGGCGCAGCCCGACGGGCATATCGATTTCTACAACCGCCGCTGGTACGAATACACGGGCACGACGTTCGAGCAGATGGAGGGCTGGGGCTGGAAGGCCGTGCACGACCCGGCCGTCCTCGACGAGGTGGTGGCGCGCTGGCGCAACTCGCTCGCCACCGGCACGCCTTTCGAGATGGAGTTCCCGCTGCGCGCGGCCAGCGGCGAGTTCCGCTGGTTCCTCACCCGCGTCAACCCGCTCCGCGACGCGTCCGGCCGCATCGTCCGCTGGATCGGGACCAACGCCGACATCAACGAACAGCGCGAGGCCAGCCGGCGCACCTACGAGTTCCTCGCCATGCTGGGCCACGAGCTGCGCAATCCGCTCTCGCCCATCCTCACCGCCATCGACCTGATGCGCATGCGCGGGCGCGAATCCCGCGAGCTGCAAGTGATCGACCGGCAGGCGCGTCACCTGGTCCGCCTGGTGGACGACCTGCTCGACGTGGCGCGGATCACCCGCGGGCGCATCGAGCTGAAGAAGCACGCCTTCCCGCTCAGCGAGGTGATCGCCACCGCCGTCGAGATCGCGCGGCCCCTGATCGAGATGCACCAGCACACCGTGCACCTCTCGCTCGCTGCCGACCTGATCCTGCACGCCGACGCGACCCGGGTGGCGCAGGCGATCGCGAACCTGGTCACCAACGCCGCCAAGTACAGCCCGACCGGCAGCAGCATCCAGGTGGTCACCGAGCGGCGGGGCGACCGCGCCGTCATCCGGGTGCGCGACCAGGGCATCGGCATCCCCAGGCAGATGCTGAGCCGGGTCTTCGACCTCTTCACCCAGCTGCCGCAGGGGAAGGACCGATCGCAGGGCGGCCTGGGCCTCGGCCTCGCCATCGTGCGCAGCCTGGTCGAGCTGCACGGCGGCACGGTGACGGCGAAGAGCGACGGACCCGGCAAGGGCAGCGAGTTCATCGTCGAGCTGCCGCTTCCGGAGCAGTCCGGAGCGCTGCCGCCGACGCCGCGCGACGTGCTCAAGCTGGTCCCGGCGGCGCGCACCCGCGTCCTGGTGGTGGACGACAACGAGGACGCCATCGCCCTCCTCGCCGAGGGCCTCGAGATGCTCGGCTACGAGGTGCGCACCGCCCTCGACGGCCCCAGCGCCATCCGCATCGCCAAGCAGTTCGACCCGCAAGTCGGCCTGCTCGACATCG
>JAYWAJ010000064.1:0-18974 GCA_043782525.1 Deltaproteobacteria bacterium
GTACCAGGCCAGAAGCGCAGCAGCGCTCAGTGCCGAGACGTACTGCCCGCTTTCGGCCTGCGCGCCCTCGTCGCTGGAGCGGTACCCAAGGTAGCCGCGATTTTCCTTCGGCAGGGGAATGCCCGCCTCGTCGGCGCCCTTGGTGAAGCGGGGCGGACGCCGCGGGTTGGTGATCCCCACCAGCACCAGCGTCTGTCCGTCGGGCTGCGGGAGCGCGCTGATGAAGCGCTGCAGTCCGTCCCTGGGGTCGAACCCGGCCACGTGCGCCAGCAGCGGATCCGCGGAGAGGACGGGCAGAACGCCGCGGGCCGCGAAGGCGTCCGCGTAGAACCGCACCACCTCCTGCGGCGCATCGGAGGTGTAGAAGATCGAGAGCTGCATCGGCTGCCCGTTGACCTCGAGCGAATCGCCGACCGCGATCTCGCCCACTTCGCTGTGCCGCTGGTAGCCCAGATCGTCGGTGGCGCGCCCCGGCCGCCCGCCCTGGGCCTGCGCGGGCTGCAGCGCCCCGCCGGCCCAGGCGCCGAGGACGAGCACCGCGCCGGCCGCCGCGAGAAAGCCGCCGAGCCGCAGCACCCTCATTTGTAGCAGCTCGCGCCGTATCGTCGGCTCTGGTCCGGCTCCTGCCCGCGCTGCGAGCCGGCAAAGAAATGCCCGCGGCAGCGGTAGGTGAGCACGTACTCGTTGTTGGTCACCAGCTTCGCCTTCGGCTTCGAGAGCAGCGCGGACTGGCCCGTCTTGTCGCCGCTGCTGGTGCCGCCCGACCGCGTCCAGTATTCGGTGTTGATGCGGTAGGGCAGCGTGTAGCGGGTGCGGTCGACCTTGCTGCCGAGCGTGACGGTGTCGTCCGGAAAAGCCGGCGCGGTGCCGGAGGTGACCAGGTCGCCGACGCGCTGGTTGGGGCAAGTCTGGGTGCTGGTCTTGATCTCGCATTGGCTGGGCGCCCACGACACGTCGGCCCGCTCCGGCGGCAGGATGGTGATGGGGCCGCGGTTCGATCCGCCGCCGTCCATGCGGTCGGCCGAGAAGACGTCGGGAAGGCTGCCTCCCGCCATCGGCCCGAGGACGCGGGCGACGAAACGCCCGGCCCCGCGCAGCTTGCCGAACCACGACTGCCGGTTGAGTCCGAGGAAGGCGATCTTGTCCACCTGCGAGCTGACCTCGTCCTCGACCACCGGATAGGTCTTCAGCGGCGAGACCGCGGTGTCGGTGCGGCCTCCGTCGCGCGTGTACGTCGCGGGCTTGGGCCAGGCCTTCCAGGTGTCGAAGACCAGCTCCATCGGTCGCTGCGAGGGGAGCGGGGCCTGGAAGGTCAGGTTGGTCATCGACTTCGGGTGATCGAGGTCGTTGCCGCCCTTGAGCCCCAGCAGATCTTCGCCCTTGAGGATGCGCGACTCTTGCTCGTCGTGGGTGGCCCGCAAGAGCGTCACCCGCGCCTGCGCGACGCCTGAGGTGTTGAACTTCTCGCGCCGCATCTCCGCGTCCACCCCGCGCGAGAGCCCGCCCAGAACGGAGCCGACGAACTGCCCGATGATGCCGACGCCGGTGGGGATCTTCGCGTCTCCGCCGATGTTCACCCGCTTGCTGGTGGTGTCGACGGCGGCCGCCCACTGCATGTTCGACGCCAGCGGATACATGAGCAGGCTGGTGTAGGCGAGGTTCAGATCGCGGGGCGAGCGCAGGTCGACGAACTTCGCCTGCACCTCGGAGTTGATCTGCGCCGGCGCCTTGAAGACGGTGCTCTCCCAGAGCGCATAGCGAACCGCCTCCGCCGCCTTGAGCTTCAGCACCATCACGTCGGTGAGCGCCGCCGACCAGTAGAGGATGAGGACGAGGCAGGGGAAGATGATGGCCGCCTCCGCCAGCGCGCTGCCTTGCTCGCTCTTGCGCAGGGGGCTCATGTCAGTGGAGGAGGAACTGCTTGAAGAGGGGCAGGGAGGAGAAGGGCAGCTTGGCCCAGACGTTGGACTCGGTCACCGGCATCAGCCGCGCGCCCCAGAGCGGGTTGAAGAAGTTGGGCTGCTCTTTCCAGTCGCCGGGGCGGTGGTAGTACGCCTGCGCGGCGGAGAAGGCGTTGAAGCCCTTGTGCAGCACCTGCACTCCGGGCGCCTTGGGCCAGTCGGCGTTGGTGTAGCTGAAGTCGGTCTGGCTCTTGCCCGCCGCCCCGCCGCCCCAGGAGAAGCGCCGGCCGTATTGCGTGGCCGCGCCGCCCTCGCGGTTGTAGTCGCGGCCCTCGAGGGCGAGGCCCACCAGCACGTCGGGCTGGCCGAAGTTCCCCAGCGAGGCGAGGCTGGCCTTGTTGCTCGCCCGCGGCGCGAAGTAGACGTAGGGCGAGAGCCAGGCGAAGCGGGAGTCGGGGTTGGGCCGGGTCTGCTGCGCGTACCTGGTGACCGCCTTGTTCAGCGCCCGGAGCGGCGGGAAGAAGGCGTAGAGGGCCTTGCCGACCAGGCTGCTCGGCGAGAAGCCGCCAAAGTAGGAATTCTTCCGCGGCGCGACGGTGGGCGCGACCTGATCCATGGCCACGAAGGTGAAGAAGTTGTCGCTGCCCTTCCAGTGCCTGATGAAGGTGAAGTCCCAGCCCAGCGCCGCCTGCTGCCCGCTCCAGATCTGTCCGGTGGCGGAGAGCAGCCCGCCGGGGCCGCCCTTGGGGGTGAAGCTCCCCAGCTCGGTGCGCGCCCGTGCGCCCAGCCAGAGGCGCTTGCCGAGGATGGACCAGGTCCAGTGGCGCGCCGAAGGCCAGAGCGACGCCCGCTTGAGCCCGTCGCCATACGCCACCCAGGGCTGTCGCGCCGAGTTGGCCACTTCCAGCATGTGCAGCCGCGCTTCCTGCACCACCTCGGACTTGTCGTTGAGGAGGATCTGCAGCGTCTCGAGGCTGTTCATCGGCATCAGCGCGTGGCCGCGCGTCTGCGCGAAGACCGCCATGTTCGCCGCGGGCAAGAGCGTCGGCCAGAGGGGCACATACGGATGAGCGGCAGAGTCTCCCGAATGTCCCTCCGGCGGCATCGGCTTCGAGAGCCGCCCGAAGTAGAGCCCCCACCAGGCGCCTTCCTGGAAGCCGTAAAGCGCGATGTTGGCCGCGGCGATGAAGTAGCCGAGGAACATCACCGCGGAGTCGAGGAACTGCACCAGCACCTTGGCCACCTGCTCGATGGCCGCCGCCGCCGGTCCGACGTAGGGCAGCTTGCTGAGCACGTCGAGGGCCGCCCTGAGCAGCGGCCACTCGAAGTGCAGGTAGCTGAGGTACGAGGTCGCCGCCATCATCGAGGCGTAGTGCACCACCATGGCGCGGTTGGTGTACGCGGTGAAGTTCATCACCCGCGCCTCCACCGCCGCCTGCGAATACGCCGCCGAGTCCGCCGCCGCCTGCAATTGCACCTTGTCGTAGACGGCGCGGCCGAGGTTGACGGTGCCGAGCACGCAGACCATGAGCGCGAGTCCAAAGATGGCGGCCAGCACCAGCGTCTGGCCTTCCTCGCTCTTCTTCAACTCGCGCAGCTTCCCCAGCATCATGGGTGAGCCCACTTGCGATAGGGGTTCGACTGCATGCGCAGGGTGTAGAAGGCCTCGACGGGCAGGTAGTAGCGATGGACTGCTCCCGCCGCGACCAGGCCCGCGAGCCGCACGCCTTCGGGCGTTCCGTCGGGGACCACGCGCCCCGCAGCGAGCCCGCGCGAGACGGCGACCGCATCCGGTCCGGTCTGGCTGCCGATCTTCGGGCCGGTCCAGTCGGAGCCCTGCCAGTTGCGCAGCACGCCGGCCTTGGAGGCGAGCCAGAGGGTCTGGATCATCTTGTTGGCGAAGGGGACCTTCATCTCGTAGAGGTAGCGGACTTGCAGCGAGAGCAGCGCCGCCTCGGCAGCGGCGGGGCGGACGTCGTCGAAGTCGATCTCCTGCCCGTTGAGGTGCTGCCCGAAGGTCTTGAAGTCGGCGGCGACGGGGTTGTGCACGTAGACGCGCACCTGGGAGAGCCCCAGCGGCTTGAGCACCGCCTCGTCGGCCTTGAAGCGCGCCCAGCTGGCGGCCAGGTGGGTCCACGAGTCGGTGCGGCCGAAGGTCGGCAGCACCGCGATGACCGCGGCGTCGTGCATGGGGCCGTCGAAGCCGTTGCTCGGGCCGTTGTTGCCGTTCATGACGATGCCGGTGCGCGCGGCGGTGAAGGCGGCGTACTCGACCATGATGCGCGCCTGCTGCAGCTGGGTGAGCTGGATGGTGAGGAGCAGGAGGAAGAGCATCGCCGGCAGGATGAATGCCGCCTCCACCAGCGCCTGCCCCTGTTCGCCTTTTGCCACGCCCGGATTGTAGACCGGACGCGGGCGCGGCCCATCGGTCGATCGGACCGCGGGCTGGGCCCGAGGCCTGAGGCGTCAGGCCTCAAGGTGGAACAACTGAACGTCGTGACGAAGCTGATCCTCCGCTTCTACCTGAGGCCTGAAGCCTGAGGCCTGAGGCCTTAACCCTGTGTGCTAGGAAGGTTCGGTGCGAATTGCTTATCTCCTGGCGGCGCTGCTCAGCCTGCCTGTGGCGGCACAAGCGGCGCCGCCGTTTCTGATCACGCTGACGGATCCGACCAATTCGCATTTTGCCAAAGAGTCGCTGGGCAAGGACGTGCCGGAGGCGCTCAAGAGGCGGGTGGGGCCGCCGGCGACGGTGCTCTTCGGGCCGGAGGTGGATTCGCTCACTGCCGCCCGCGACTACGCCGGCAAGGAGCAGGCGCGTTTCTTCCTCTTCGCGCAGTGTGGGCTGGTCATCGAGCTGCTCAAGCAGTGCGACGCGCACATCAAGTATTGCGCGCACCAGTGCGAGGCGTGGCTCTACCAGTCGGACGGCAACCGCCAGCTGGGGCACGCCAGGGTCACCGGCGAGAGGGGCGGCAGCGACGCGGTGAAGAAGCTCATCGCCCAGCTCGGGCCGACGCTCGAGGCGCTGCGCGATCCGGTCGCGCAGATGGTCGCGCAGGAGAGGGCGGAGCGGGAGGCGAAGGTTGCCGCCGAGCGCGTGCAGCGCCAGCTGGAGAAGGCCGAGAAGGATCGCCGCCTCGCCGAGGACCACGCCCGCAAGGCGCTGGACGACGAGGAGAAGCGCCGGCTCCTGCAGGCGGAGAAGGCCTTGCGGGAGGCCAGGAGCGCGGAGCAGAAGAAGGCCGCCCAGGCGCGCCTCGAGCAGGAGCGCGCCGAATCCAGGGCGCGCAGCGAGAAGGCGAAGAAGTCGGCGGCGGCCAGGCTCGACGAGCTCAAGGCCGCCCAGAAGGCGCGCGCCGAGGAGGACCGGCTGCGCAAGGAGGCGGAGGCGGCGGCGAAGAAGCTCGACGCCGAGCGGGGCAAGCGGCTGGCGCTGGAGCGGGCGCAGGCCTCCCGCGTCATCCACTTGAAGCCCGGTCAGACGGTGGCGGTGCTCGAAGTCGAGAACGACCTGCAGGGCGGCGCGCGCAACCAGGTCAACTTCTCGCTGCTCACCGACAACCTGCGCAAGCGCGTCTCCAGGTCGGGGCTGGGCCTGTTGGTGATGGACCGCGAGGCCATCTTCCAGATCCTCTCCGCCAACGAGAAGAAGGTCCTCGAGTGCTCGGCCAACTGCGAGGTGCAGCTGGGGCAGATCCTGCGGGCCGACTACGTCATCAGCGGGCGGCTGGGCAAGCAGGGGCCGGCCTTCCGGCTCTATCTGCTCATGTACCGCTCACAGGACGGTGCCCTGCTCGCGGACGCGGTGGCGGTGAGCGACGAGCTGGCGGCGCTGGACAAGAAAGCCGCGGCGGCGTCGACGGATCTGTTGTCCGTCTTTCCCCTTCCGCGCTAGAACCGCGCCCGACTGGGGCGTCGTCTAAAGGCAGGACGCGGGACTTTGAATCCCGCTATGATGGTTCGAATCCATCCGCCCCAACTCAGTTTCCGCCTCAAGTCGTGCCAGGCAGTTCCGTCGCCGGAGACATCGATGACCAGGAGCTTGTCGGCCTTGGTGATGTACGACGGCAGCCCGCCCCGCACCTCGCCCTCGGGCACGCCGCAGACGGGCACAGGCTGCAGTGGTTTCTACAAGTTCACGCCTGACCGGGTCATCGCGAAGTCGAGGCCGCATTGACTGCTGGAGGCGGGTCAGGTGCCGATCCTTATTCTCTCGATCAAGGGCTCGCTTCTGGGTGATGCGGGATGATTGACGCGTCTTGCCACTCAGCTCCGCGGTCTAGACGTGGCACGAGAGACGTGCCTAAACATGATTCGAGGTCGTATGACCGCTGCCATCGAGCTGTTCGAGCGCGACGCCCAGCTTGTCGAGCTGGCCGGACTGCTGGAGAGCGCGCGCAGGGGTGAAGGCCGCATCGCGCTCGTGTATGGCGAAGCCGGCATCGGCAAGACGGCGCTTTTGACGCAGTTCGCGCGCCTTCATGCCCGCGACGCGCGTGTCTTGTGGGGCGCATGCGATCCACTGTCCACACCCCGGCCTCTCGCGCCACTCCTCGACATCGCCTGGACGCAAGGTGGACCTCTCGCGCAACGGATCGCGACCGGAGCGCCGCGTGACTCCATCTTTCAGGCTTTCTTCGAAGAGCTGCGCTCGCCGAGGCCTTTGGCCATCGTCGTCATCGAGGATGTGCAGTGGGCCGACGACGCGACGCTCGACCTTGTCAAGTTCCTCGGCCGGCGCACGCAGCGAACGAGCGCGCTGCTCGTCCTCACCTGGCGCGACGAGGGCATCCGCGCCGACCACCCGTTGCGCGCGGCCATCGGCGAGCTGCCGGGCCAGTTGCTCGCGCGCATCCCGCTGCGGGGATTGTCCGCGGCCTCGGTACAGTCCCTCGGCGCCAGAGCGCGCCGTAGCACCGAGGGGCTCCACGCGGCGACCAACGGCAATCCCTTCTTCGTCACCGAGGTGCTGGCGAGCGATGCTCCGGGCGTCCCGCCCACCGTCTGCGACGCGGTGCTGGCGAGGGCGGCGCGGCTTTCACCCCTCGCCCACGATCTCTGCGAGCTGGCCTCGGTCGTTCCCACGCGCGCGGATCTGACGCTTCTCGAAGCGGCAGGCGGGCCGATGTTCCTCGCCATTCATGACCTGCTCGCCTCCGGGATCGTCTCGCTGCACGACGGCGCCGTCTCCTTCCGGCACGAACTGGCCCGTCGCGCCATCGAGGATGCGCTGCCGCCGCTGCGCTGCCACGAGCTGCACGCCCGCGTCCTCGGCGCGCTGCGCGCGCGCGCGGAGGATCCGGCGCAGCTTGCCCGGATCGTCCACCACGCCGCCGGCGCTGGAGATGCCGCAGCCATTCTGCAGTTCGCGCCGTCCGCAGCCGACCACGCCGCCCGGCTCGGCGCCCACCGCGAGGCAGAGGCGCATTATTCGATGGCGCTCCGCCATGCCTCCGCGCTGCCGCCGCATCGCCGTGCCGAGCTGCTCGAGGCGCGCGCCCACGAGTGCTTCCTGACCGACCGGATGACGGACGCGATCGAATCCTGTTCGGCGGCGCGCGCCCTCTGGGCAGTAAGCGGAGATGGCATCCGGGAAGGGAGGTGCCTGTACTCGCTGGCGCGGATGTCGTGGTTCGCCGCGCGCCCCGAGGACGGACGGCGGTATGGGGACTTGGCTGTCGAGCTGCTCGAGTCGCTGCCACCGGGTCCGGAGCTCGCGACAGCATGGGCCGTGCAGGCGGGGGTGTACGGCTCGGCCGACGAGAACGCCGCCGCGATGACCTTTGCGGAGAAGGCGCTGCGGCTTGCGCACACGCTGGGCAACCCCGAGATCGAGTCTTACGCACTGGCCATGCTCGGGCAGGCGGAGATCCATCTCGGCCACGAGCGCGGCTGGGAGCACTTGGAGGAGAGCCTGCGTCTCGCGCTGACGCACGGGTTTCCAGACGCAGCCGGGCGCGCCTATGCCTCGCTTGGAACGCTCGCGGTCGAGGAGCGGCGCCATGCGCTGGCCGAAAAGATGTTCAACGCCGGCCTTGCCTACGCCGACGAACGCGACCTGCGCACGCGCGCGATGTGCTTGCACTGCTGGCGCGGGTTGCTCCGGGTGCAGACGGGCCGCTGGGCGGGCGCGCTGCACGACACAGCGCGCATCCTCGACGATCCCGGTACCTCGACACTGTTCCGGCTGGCGGCGCTGACTCCGCTGGGCCTCTTGCGCACGCGCCGAGGGGACCCCGCGGCCCGCGCCACTCTCGACGAAGCGCTGGCGCTCGCAACCGGCTGCGGCGAGTTGGAGCGGCTGGTGCCGGTGGTGGCTGCGCGCGCGGAGCTGTTGTGGCTCGACGGCGATGCGGCGGGGGCGAAGGCGGAAGCCTCCGTACTGATCGACCGGGCGAGAACGAAGAAGAGGCCGTGGTATGTCGGAGACCTCGCTGTCTGGATCTGGCGCGGCGGAGGAGAGCCGCCGCCTCCCGGCGAGTGTGCTCGGCCCGTCGCCCTGCAACTGGAGGGAGACTGGAGAGGGGCCGCGGCTGCCTTCGAGCAGCTGGGCTGTCCGTACGAAGCCGCCCTGGCCTGCTACGAGAGCGACGATCCGGAAGCCATTCTGGCTGCGCTCGACGCGCTGGAAAAGCTGGAGGCGCGGCCCGCGGCTGCACGCCTTCGCCGGCGGCTGTCCGAGCTTGGCGTGCGCGCGATTCCCAGGGGGCCGCGCGCCGCGCGCCGCGACCACCCCTTCGATCTCACCGCGCGCGAGCAGGAGGTCTTGACCGCGCTGTCCCTGGGCCTCTCCAACGGCGAGATCGGGACCCGGCTCTTCGTTTCGCCGAAGACGGTGGATCACCACGTGTCTGCGATCCTCACCAAGCTCGACGTCCGCACGCGCGGCGCTGCAGTCGCCAAGGCGCAGAAGAGCGGCCTCCTCGCGGCAGAGGCCGCTCCCGGGAAGTAGCCTTGCGCTACGGACAGGTCACCGCGGGATTGACGTCGCTGAAGACGCCGTCGGCGTTCAGCTTCCACACCCAGACGTGAAGGATCCACAGCCCGAGCTCATCTTCGGTGTGCATCGTCTGGCCGAAGATCGACGGCGGCGTCGCGAACTGGCTCTTTGGCGCGATCCATTCCGGGCTGTTGAGGCGGCCGTCGGCCGTGTACATCAGCACCGACGGGTGGCGGATGTCCGTGGTGCCGACGAGGCTGCCCTTGATGTAATGGTAGCCCTGACCAGGAATACACGGCAGTCCCGAGTTCGTATATCCGTCGGCGAGCGCTGCCTCGAGATGCCGATACTTGCACACTGCCTTTCTCGCGATATTGAGCTGACTCTCGATCCGCTCGCTCTCCGTGTCGAAGTCCGCGCGGTCGGGGCAGCGGTCATCGTTCCCGTCGTCGGCTCCCTCCTTGCGGTCGGTCACCGCCGGGACAGGCGCGCTGCTCCGGGCGGCATCGCCGTTCACCGTGCCGCCGCACGCAACGACCGAGACCAACGCTCCATACACCACGACAAGAAACCTGATCTTCTGCATAGGTTGCTCCTTGGAAAACGGGGGTGCCCTGTTCACAGCGCGCGCAGGAATGCGGCCAGATCCGCCTTTTCCTGCGCTGTGAAGCCGATCGCGAACCGGTCCTGGTAGAAGTCGATCACCGCGGGCAGGTCGCGCGCGGACCCGTTGTGGAAGTACGGCGCGCGGGCCGCGAGCCCGCGCAGGATAGGACCCTTGAAGCGCGCCACGTCCTTCCACCTCCCGGTGATCAGCGCGCGGCCGGGGTCCGAGGTCCGGATGGTCTCGCCCGTCGCTCGATTGCGCAGCGTGTAGAGCGGCAGGTCCGCCGTGCGTCGGCTCGCGTCCGTCAATCCGAGATCGAGCGGCAGGGAAACGGAGTGGTTCCCGACTCCGGGAGTGTTGTGGCAGGTGGTGCAGGTCCCGCCGATGGACGAGACGCCCAGCGCGTCGTTCAGGCCGCGCACGCCGGCGATCGCGATGGGATGGTGGTTGAAGATCTCCTGGCCGCGCGCCACCGCGGCGCGCGCGTCGGCCATCCGATTTCCGCCTGCGCCGGTCCAGGCGTCGAAGAGCGTCATCGTCACCGGATCGAACGGATGCCCGGTGGGGTCCGCCCCCAGCGTGTCGTTGATGCCGAGTTGGAATGGCGTCTCGCTCAGCGCCAGCACGCCTCCCGTCGCGCCGGCGAGATCCAGGGGGCCTGCGCCGAAGTCCAGCGCCTGCGCGAAGGTGATGCCGGACTCGAACGAGACGATTTCCGCCCGGTCTGCGTCGCTGATCGGCTCGACCCTCTGCGCATGTCCCTGCGTCGCTCCGTTGGACTGGTGGGCGAGGTCCTGAACGATGCTCATCCCCGCCAGCGTTTCGCGGCCGTCCCACATGACGGTCGCGAGGAAGCCGAGGTTCGCCGAGGGCAGCGGCCGCCGGAACAGTGAAAGCTCGGCGGAGCTGGCGTATCCGTACGGATCGTCGGCCTGCGCCAGCTCGAACTCGGCGTTCGCGGGGATGCCGATGCCGACTCGGATCAGCCCTTTGGTGACCAGCATCGTGAACGCGCTTCGGCGTGCCTCCAGCGTGGACACGTCGGCGGCGGGCGAATTGGCGCCGTCGTTGCTCCGAAAGATCGGATCGAGCCCGCGCGTGCGCTCGAAGCGATCGCTCACGCCCGCAGGAGTGATGGTCCAACCCTGGCTCGCGACGTGGCAGCTCACACACGCGCGCCCGTTGGTGCCGATGCTCCGGACGAAGAGATTGCTGGTGTCGATCGAACCGGAGGCCGGGAGCGTGCGCGCGATGCCTGTGGAGTTCACCGCGGCGATGGCGTTGTCGCCCGCCACGCGGACGGCGGGCGGCGCGTCCTCGCGGATCGCGCGCGGCGCGCCCGCGACCGGATCGAGCGCCGCACCGCCGGAGCACGCCGTCACCAGCAGGACGACCACCGCGAACGCCCTCTCGACCCAGTAGCGCGGCATCGGCACCTCTCCTTGGCGCGGACTGAGCGCCCGCAGCCAGGCGACGGTGCCAGGGACCGCGCAGGCGGTCATCGGAGAGGTTCCCCATTTTGCGCGCCCGGGTTCCCTATCTTGGCGCGGCCGTAAGCGAGCGCATGGCGCGCGCGTGCCCGGCGTCTTTTGCGGTTGCTATCCTTCCCGCCTCGGCCGTCCCTCGTGCGTGGACAGGAAAGCTTCGTTTACCGACGCGCTGCGCCACGACGTGCAGCGCCGCCTGCGCTCCGTGCGGCAGATCGCCGAGCTCGTCGAAGAACAGCGTGCCGCCGGCGGCGGTTCGCACCAAACCGGGCCGCTCCTGGTCGGCGCCGGAGAAGGCGCCCTTGCGGTGGCCAAACAACTCGCCTCCACCAGTTTGTCAGGGATCGCGCCGCAATTGACCGCCACGAAGGTGGCTGCCAACCAATACGTCACCACGGAGGGCGTGTGGTGGGAACCGGAGCCGGGATCGCGAGCGGCGGACAGGCGTCTGGAACCATGCGGCCGGCTCCTTCGTCACCTCGTACGCCGACACCTGCGGAGACTGGGCGGTGGCCTCCGGCAAAGGAAAGGTGGCGAACGTCCACCGCGGTCAAGGCGACGTTCGGCAGCGGGATCGCGCCGCAAGCCTGTACCGGGTTCAGCATCGCCCTATTGCGTCGAGCAATGAGGCGGATCGCTCCCGGTCCCACCACGCCAGAGGCAGCCGGGGCCTCGCCTATCGATCCTGGTCGTCGATGGCGACCACCCCGATCAGCACCACCTGATCTACGTCTGCTGGCGCTGGGTCGTCGCGCGCGAAGACGAGGGCGTTCGAAGGCTCGATGAATTGACTGAGCAGGCCGCTCCACTCACTGACGACAACCTGGACCCAGGGGACATCGCGATCGGCGAAGGCCTGGAGCGCAATCTGATAGCCCGCGGCCACCGCCGTCGGCGCGAGGGACTCGACCGTCATCGTGCGACCGGAGATTCGCACACGACAGCGAAAAGTCTTGAGACCAGAACCAGTCACTTGCAACCTCGCCGCGGCGATAGGTTTGCGGGGTTCTCGTCTCCAACACGCTAAGAACGCCGTCCGTCACGCCCGGTAGTTTGCAAACGCACCGCCAAAATTGACCTGCCGTCCAAGCCGCGGCACGGACTTGGATTTTCCTGCGTGCCGGCTTCGGCGCCGTAAGTCTTTCAGGTGCGACATGGCTGCACTGCAGGTAAGAATGACAGGCGCAAAGTTCGAATTGTTACTGGCGGTGCGTGTGCTCCCGCGCGGCGAGGACGAAGGCCGCGGCGCTGAGCAGCGCTGCCTCTCCCCCGCGCCTTCCCACCAGCTGCAGACCGACCGGCAGCCCCGCCGGCCCGTGCAGGACGGGCAGCGACGCGCAGGGCGTTCCCAGCAGCGTCCAGATGCGGCAGAAGGAGGGATCGCCGGTGGAGTCGAGACCGGCCGGCGCTTCTCCCGCCACCGCGAGCGTGAGGAGCGCGTCGAGCGGGGCGAGGAGCTGATCGAGCGCGCTGCGGCAGAGCGCGGCCTGTGCCCTGGCCGCCGCGAGCTGCTCCGCGCTGACGGCGCGCCCGGCCGCGAGGGTCTCGCGCAGGCGAGTGCTCAACTCGCCTGGAGAATCCTCCAGCTCGCGCCGCATCGACACCGCGGTCTCGCTGCCCATGATGGCGACCTGCGCCTCGAGGAGACCGGCGAAGGACGGGGGCAGCGCGACCTCCCGCACCTCGGCGCCTCTGCGAACGAGCTTGGCGGCGGCGGCTTCGATCGCCTGGCGCGTCGACGATTCGGCCCGCTCCCAGAGGTCAGTCTTGCAGAGCCCGAAGACCGGCCGCCGCGGCAGGGGCGGCAGCGGCAAGGGCGGGGCGCCGGCGAGCGCCGCCGAGACGACCGGCACGTCCTCGAGCTCGCGCACGAAGAAGCCCAGCGTGTCGAGGGAAGGCGCGAGCGGATGCACGCCTTCGAGGGAGAATTCTCCGTGCGCGGGCTTCCAGCCGATGACGCCGCAGAACGACGCCGGCCGGATCACCGACCCCGCCGTCTGCGTGCCGAGCGCAAAGGGAACCATCCCGTCCGCCACCGCCGCGGCAGACCCGCTCGACGAGCCGCCCGGCGTGCGCGAAAGGTCGCGCGGGTTGCGCGTCTTGCCCGGCGCGTAGCCGGCGAACTCGGTGGTCACCGTCTTGCCGATGACGATCGCGCCCGCCTCGCGGAGCGCGCGCACGCAGGCAGCGTTTTGCGCCGGGCGGTGATCGCGGTAGATCGACGAGCCGTAGGTGGTGGGCAGGCCGGCGGTGTCGATGAGATCCTTGATCCCGACCGGCAGGCCGCAGAGCAGCGGTCGCTCGCGCAGGCCGTCGATGCGCCGCGCCTCGCGCAGGGCGCCCTCCGCATCGACCACTTCCCAGGCCTGCACCGCAGGCTCCCGCTCAGCGATCCGCGAGAGGCAGTCGCGCACCAGCTGCTCGGCGGAGAGCTCGCGCCGCTGCAGCAACTCGACTGCTCGCGCCACCCCGATCATGCGCCGCACCAATCCCGAGCGATTTGCACATATGCCGCGACCGCCTGCTCGATGCGGAAGGCGTGGCAGTATTCGTCGGTCTGGTGGCAGAGCGCCATCTCGCCCGGGCCCAGCACCACGGTGGGAATTCCGCCGTACGCCGGCGTCAGCACGCTGGCGTCGGTGAAGTAGGTCGCGGTTCCCGGCGCGGTCCGCTCTCCGGTCACCTGCGCGACCGCCTCCTGCACGCTCTTCACGAAGGGGTCGTCCCCGGAAGTCCGCAGGCCCGGCAGATCGACGAGCGGAGTCAGCTCGACGCCGCTCCCCAGCCGCTCCGCCAGCAGCCGGCGCAGCTCGGCGTGCCGCTGCGAGGGAATGGTGCGGATGTCGATGCCGATCACCGCCTCGTCGGGTACCGAGTTGACGTTCAGCCCGCCGTGGAAGGTCCCGATGTTCAGCGTGGGAGCGCCGAGCAGCGGGTCGGGCGGGACTTCGAAGCGAAAGGCAGAGAGCGAGAGCACCGCCCGCGCCGCGGCGATCACCGCGTTGACGCCCTTGTCGGGCATCGAGCCGTGCGCCGTGATCCCCTGCGTGCGCGCCCGCAGCCAGAGCGCACCCTTGTGGCCGAGCACCGGGACGTTGCCGGTGGGCTCGCCGACGATCATCGCCCCCGCCTTCCCCAGCGCACCGGGCGTGGCCGCCAGGTGCGCGGCTCCCTCGCAGCCCGTCTCTTCTCCGGCGACCAGCACCAGCGTCAGGCCGGCCTTGCGCAGGGGCGTCCGGCCCAGCTGCACCGCCGCCGCGATCATCGCCGCCACGCCGCTCTTCATGTCGCTCGACCCGCGCCCGAAGAGCTTTCCCTGATCCAGCTCGCCCGCGAACGGGTCGTGTTTCCACGGCGCCGCGCCGAGCGGCACCGTGTCGAGGTGTCCCGCGAAGCAGAGCGGAGGCCCGCTCCCCTCGCGGCGGGCGACCAGGCTCATCCGCCCGGGCGCGAACTCGTGCCGGGCCACGGCAAAGCCCGCTTCTTCCAGCAAGCGGCCGGTGTGCTCGGCGCAGGGCTTCTCGGCGCTGGTCGGGTTGATGGTGTCGATGCGGACCAGCTCGCGCGTCAGCTCGATGGCGTTCATTCAGCTCCTCCCGGCTCCGAAGTACGCGGCGCGCACCTCGTCGTCCTTCATGAGATCGGCCGCGGTCCCCTGGGCGACCACGCGGCCCTTCGACAGCACGTAGCCGTGGTGCGCGATGGCCAGCGTCTGGTGCACGTTCTGCTCCACCAGGAAGACCGTCACCCCCTGCTCGTTGATGCGCCGGATGACGGCGAAGTTCTCCTGCACGAAGAGCGGCGAGAGGCCCAAGGACGGCTCGTCGATGAGGAGGACCCTGGCATCGCCCATCATCCCGCGCCCGATCGAGACCATGGCCTGCTCGCCGCCCGACATGGTTCCGGCGAGCTGCAGCCGCCGGTCTTCGAGGAGGGGAAAGACGGCGAAGACCCGGGCGAGGCGATCGCGGATCACCGTGGGCCGCCGCTCGAGATAGGCGCCGGTGAGGAGGTTCTCCATCACCGTGAAGCGCGGGAAGACCTTCCGCCCTTCGGGAATGCAGGCGATGCCCGCGGCGACGATGCGATGCGTGGACAGTCCGGTCAGGTCGCGCTGGCCGAGGAGGATGCGCCCCCGGCGCGGCGGCGTCAGCCCGAGGATGGCGCGGATGAGCGTCGTCTTTCCCGAGCCGTTGGAGCCGAGCAGGCAGGTGATGGAGCCGCGGGCGACGGTGAGGGTCACGTCCTCGAGCACGTCGGCCTGGTCGTAGCCGGCAAAGAGATGTTCGACGCGCAGCTCTTCCATCGGCTACTCCAGCCCCAGGTAGGCCTGCCGCACTTGCGGGTCGCGCGACACTTCCGCCCAGCTTCCCTCGGCGATCTTGCGCCCGTAGCTGAGCACCACGCAGCGGCTGGTGACCCGCTCGATGACCGACATCTCGTGCTCGATGAGGATGATGCCGAGCTTCATCGTCTGCTGGACCTTGAGGATGTCGTCCATCAGCCGCAGCGTCTCGTCGTGGGTCATGCCCGCCGAGGGCTCGTCGAGCAGGAGCAGCCTGGGGCGGCTGATCAAGGCGCGGCAGACTTCCACGCGGCGGCGGTCGATCATGGGGATGCCCCCGGCCGGCGCGTCCAGCTTGTCGGCCAGCGGCGGGTCGAAGATGCGCAGCAGCTCCCGGGCGGCGGCGCGATTCTCCTCGACCTGCCGGGCGAGGCGGCGGCGGGCGACGAAGTTGAACCAGAAGCCGTGGTCGAGGTTGCGGTGGTTGCCGATGACGAGGTTGTCGAAGATGGAGAGCGGCAGGCAGAGGCGCGAGCGCTGGAAGGTCCGCGCGATGCCGATGCGGGAGACGCCCTGCGGGGAGAGGCCGGTGATGGGCGCGCCGTCGAAGCGGACCTCGCCTCCGCTGGGGGCAAAGAGGCCGGTGAGCACGTTGAAGAAGGTGGTCTTGCCCGACCCGTTGGGGCCGATCAGGCCCACCACCGCGTCGGGCGGCACTTGCAGGTCGAGGCCGTCGAGGGCCAGGAGGCCGCCGAAGCGGCGGGTCAGACCGGTGCAGGAGAGGAGCGCGCTCATGCGTCCGTTCCGGGCAGCCGGCGCAGGCGGCGCGGCACCAGGCCGGCGGGGCGGAAGAGCAGGACCAGCACCACCAGCGCGGCGAAGATGAGGAAGCGGAACTCCTGGATGACCTGCAGCTTCTCCGGCAGCAGGATGACGATGGCGGCCGCGAGCGTGAGGCCCCAGCGGTTGCCGATGCCGCCCAGCAGGAGAATCGAGACGAAGATGAGCGACTCGGCGAAGGCATAGTTGTTGGGCGCGATGAAGCCGATGAGGAAGGCCGAGAGCGCGCCGGCCACGCCGATGACGAAGTTGCCCAGCGTGAAGGCGACGATCTTCCAGCGGGCGACGTCGACGCCGAAGCTTCGCGCCGCGATCTCGTCGAGGCGGACGGCATCGAGGGTGACGCCGATCCAGGAGCGCTCCAGCCGCTGGACGAGGACGAACGCGATCGCGGCCAGCACCAGCGCCAGCCAGAGGTAGCGCAGGTAGAAGGAGCCCTCGAGCGGGCCCAGCGAGACGCCGTCGTTGAAGTGGAAGGGGCCGAGCACGAACTCGCGCAGCTTGAGGCCCTGCGGCCCGCCCAGCGTGTCGTTGACTTCGAGGAAAGTCCGGAAGAGCAGGGCGAAGGCGATGGTCACCAGCGCCGCGTAGTGCCCGCGCGTGCGCAGGACCGGGAGCAGCAGCACCGACCCGGCGACCGCCGCCGCGACGCCGCCCGCGAAGAGGATGAGCAGGTGCGGCAGCCCGGTGCCGCGGGAGAGGACCGCGGCGGTGTAGCCGCCGACGCCGAAGAAGCTGGCCCCGGCGAAATTGACCACGCCGGCGTAGCCGAACTGCACGTTGAGGCCGAGGCAGGCGATGATGACGATGAGGACGCGGACCATCAAGAGCAGCGAGAAGTCGTCGTCGCGCAGGAGCAGGGCGAGCACCGCCACGGCGAGGAAGACGAGGGCCTGGGTGAGGCGCTCACGCGAGGCGGCGGCGCGGGCGAAGGGCGCGAGGAGCTGCGTCCGGGTGGCGACGAGCGCGGCCGCGGCACCCACCGCCAAGAGCAGGGCGATGGCGCGCTGCGACTCCGCCCGCAGGAGAAGCCAGGCGAAGACCGTCGCCGCGGCGACCAGGAGCCCCGCCGCTCCCCAGGCCTTCATACCCGCTCGCTCGTGCGCTCGCCGATGAGGCCGGTGGGCCGCAGCGCGATGAGCAGGATGACGACGCCGAAGGCGAAGACGTCCTTGTAGGCGCTGGCGAAGGGCAGCGCGACGGCGCCCACCGTCTGCAGGGCGGCGAAGAGAAACCCGCCGACGATGGCGCCGTAGAGGTTGCCGAGGCCGCCGAGGATGGCGGCGGCGAAGCCGATGACGCCGAGCAGGAGGCCCATCCCGAAGAAGACCTCGTTGTAATAGAGGCCGTCCATCACGCCGGCGAAGGCTGCCAGCACCGAGCCGAGCGCAAACGTCATCAAGACCACCCGGCGGAAATCGATGCCCATGGTGCGCGCCGTCTCCTCGTCCTGCGCCACCGCGCGGATGGCGAGGCCGAGGCGGGTGCGGGTGATGAGCAGGTGGGTGCCGGCGATGAGCAGCGCGCCGGCCGCCAGCAAGAGGACGTTGTCGAAGCGGAGGTGGAAGCCGCCGAAGCTCCAGCCGGAGGTGGGCAGGAGCGCGGGGAACCGCTGCGGCTGCGACCCGCCCGGGTAGAAGAGCCGGATGCACTCGCGCAGGACGGTGCCGCCCATCAGGGTGACGAGGAGCACGTTGAGGGGCGGCGCGTTCTTGACCGGGAGAACGATGAAGCGGGCCACCAGCGCGCCGAGGATGGCGGTGGCGGCGGCCGCGGTGAGGACGACCGCCGCCAGCAAAAGCAGCGGCGACTGGACGCCGAGGCCGGTGAGCAAGGTCCAGGCGAGGAGCCCCGCGAAAGCGCCCGCCGCCACCACGTCGCCGTGCGAGAACTGGATGATGTCGAGCACGCCGAAGAAGAGCGTGAACCCCACCGCCACCAGCGCGTACATCATGCCCAGCATGGCGCCGTTCATGAGGTACTGCGCGAGCAGGCTCAGAGGCATGGCTATTTCCCGATCAGCTTGCGCTTCCCGCTGGCGTACTCGCTGTCCTCGAAAGTCACCCACTTTCCGTCCTGCACCACGTAGCGGGTGATGACCGGCACCGTGTTCTGCCCGTGGTCGTCGAAGGTGATCTTGCCGACGATGGAGTCGCGGTCCTGCACCTTGGCCAGTTCGGCGATGAGCTTCTTGCGGTCGGGGCCCACCTTCTCGATGCCGTCGAGCAGCAGCACCGCCGCCGCATAGGCGAAGGGACCGTAGGCCTCCGGAGGGTTTCCGAAGCCCTGCTTGTTGTAGTCCTCGAGGAACTGCTTGCCGTGGGGCAGCTTCTCCGCCGACGCGCCCTCGCGGAAGGCGAGGCTGCCTTCGGCGAGCGGCCCCAGCGCCTTGATGAAGTCGTCGTTGACGATGCCCGAGGTCCCGTCGAACTGCGCCTTGAGGCCGAGCTTGTCCATCTGCGCCCGGACGCGCACGCCGATGGGCGTCAGCCCGCCGAAGTAGATGGCGTCGGGAGCGAGCGCCTTGATCTGCGTCAGCTCGGCGGTGAAGTCCTGCTGGTCGGCGGTGACGCCGAAGTCGGCGACGATCTTGCCGCCGCCCTTGGTGAGGAACTGGGTGAAGTACTTGTCGTGGCCCTTGCCGTAGTCGGTGGTGTCGTGGATGACCGCGATCTTCTGGTAGCCGTGCTCGGTCATGAACTTCGCGTTGGTGTCGTTCTGGTTGATCATCGTGCCGTTGACGCGGTGGATCTCCTTGAAGTCGTTTGCGTAGGTGATGTCGGGCAGCACCGCGCCCCAGACGATGGTGGGCAGGCCGAAGCGGTGAAACGTATCCACCGTCGCCATGGCGACGACGGAGCAGTAGTGGGTGATGCCGGCGACGATGCTCTTGTCGGAGCCGGCCTTGGTGGCC
>JAYWAJ010000065.1:0-7234 GCA_043782525.1 Deltaproteobacteria bacterium
TGGGCGCCCCGCCTTCCAGCACCTGCGTCCTGCGCAGCATGATCGACGTCAGCGACGACCAGCGCGCCGCGCAGATCTTCCCGCCCATGCTCGACCCCGCCATCCGCTGGGTGGTGGCGGCCTCGCCCTGCGACGGCCCCGACCGCGGCCACCAGGATCTCCTGCTCGCCTTCCTCTCGCTGGCGCGCTCGCGTCCGAAGCTCAAGCTGCTCATCGCCGGCGAGGGCTCCGAGGCGCGCAAGCTGCGCGCCCTGGCCGAGCAGGCCGGGATGCTCAGCCGCGTGGTGGTGCATGGCATCCCGCTCCAGCAGCTTCCGGCGGTGTTCTCGCGCGCGGTCGCGGTGGTCGGTCCGAGCCGCAGCGGCAATGCGCCCGACCCGGTGCCCGAGGCCCTGGCGGTCGGCGCGCCCGTGGTGGCCACTGCCATCGGCTCGCACCCGACCTGGATCCGCGAAGGCCGCACCGGCTGGCTGGTGCCGCCCCGCGCTCCGGCGGCCCTGGCGGCCCGGCTCGCGCAGATCGTCGACGATCCGGAGCTGGCGAGGAAGGTCGGCGAGCAGGCACGGCAGGCGGCGCTCGAGATCGCCACTCCGCGCGCCGTCGCCCAGGAATTGGCCCGTTGCTACGCGGTGGTCGGCCGTGTTCCGGCCCTCCAGCACACCGGCATCTACTTCCCCGGCCGCACGCTGCAGCGCGCCTAGCCATTGCCTGCTTGCGATCGGCTGCACAGGTTGGGGCTGCCATGACCCAGGGCCTGAAGATCCTCCTCGTCGGAGACTATCCGCCGCCCAACGGCGGAGTCGCCACGCACGTGGACGAGCTCTTCCGGGCCGTGCGGGCGCGGGGCGGGCAGTGTGAAGTCCTCGACATCGGCAAGGGTCAGCTTCCCGCGGACGGCGTGACGCCGGCGGGGAGCATCGCGCGCTTCACCGGCCTCCTGGCGTCGTTCAGCGCCCGCGGCTACCGCATCCACCTTCACACCAACGGCGCCAATCCAAAGTCCTGGATGCTGGCGTCGGTGTGCGCGGCGGCGGGGCGGCTGGCGTCGCGGCCGGCGCTGATCACGCTGCACTCCGGGCTCGGTCCGGCCTGGCTCGCCGGGTCGTCCGCGCGCAGGCTCATGGCCGGCGCGGTGCTGCGGCAGTTCGGCACCGTCATCGCCGTCAACGAAGAGATCCGCAAGGCGCTGGAGGTCCCGGGCGCGGTGGTGCTGCCGGCCTTCTCCCTCGAGTTCCTCCAGCCAGGCCCGCCGCCGGAAGGCCTCGCCGCACTCCGCGCCGAAGCCTCTCCTCTGTACTGCGCCATGGTCGCCCCCCGCCCGGAGTACGGCGAGGAGATCTTGCTGCGCGCCTTCGAGCAGGTGCAAAAGTCCCTGCCCAACGCCCGCCTCGCCCTCTACGGACCGGGAAGCGAGGCTTCAGGCCTGGAGCCTGAGGCCTGGGGCCTGAGGCCTGACTCCGGCCCGCAGCCGCCTCACCGCTTCGGCGAGCTCCCCAGACCTCAAGCTCTCGCCCTCATCGCCTCCTGCGACGTCTTCGTCCGCCCGACGCTGGCCGACGGCGACTCGGTCAGCGTTCGCGAGGCGCTGGCGCTGGGCCGCACCGTGGTCGCCACCCGCGTCGGCAACCGTCCCGCCGAGGTGAAGCTGGTGGAGCCGGGCGACGTCGCGTCCTTGTCGAAGGGCCTGCTGGAAGCCGCGGGCGAGATCTCCGCCCGCCCGGTGCGGTCGGCGAGCGCGCCCGCGGCTGACAGCCTCGCCCGCATTCTCTCGCTCTACGGCCATGCGGAGCCCGCCGCCGCGGCGGAACACCTCGCGGAAAAGCGGGGTTCCCCCGCGACGGGCGGAACCGGCACGGCGCAGCATCCAAAGGAGGAAGCACCATGTGCGGCATCAGCGGCTTCGTAAATCGCGACCGTGAACGTCCGGCGGACGCGGCGCTGCTCCAGCGCATGACCGATGTCATCGCCCACCGCGGCCCCGACGGCAGCGGCGCCTTCGTCAAGGGCGCGGTGGCGCTCGGGCACCGGCGTCTCTCCATCATCGACCTCTCGCGCAACGGCGCGCAGCCGATGCACAACGAGGACGGCGCCGTCACCATTACCTTCAATGGCGAGATCTATAATTACCTGGGATTGCGCGACGAGCTCATCGCCCGCGGCCACACCTTCCGGTCCCGCTGCGACACCGAGGTCCTCGTCCACGGCTACGAGGAGTGGGGCGACGCTTTGCCCGAGCGCCTCGCTGGCATGTTCGCCTTCGCCATCTGGGACGCCCGCAAGCAGCGCCTCTTCCTCGCCCGCGACCGCCTCGGCAAGAAGCCGCTCTACTATCACCTGGGCAAGGAGCGCTTCAGCTTCGGCAGCGAGATCAAGTCGCTGCTGGAAGACAGAAGCGTCCCGCGCGTGCTCGACGACGAGGCCCTGGACTTGTATTTGAGCGCCCGGTACGTGCCGGCGCCCCTGACCATGTTCCAGGGCATCCAGAAGCTGCCGCCCGCCTCCTGCGCGGTCTATGAAAACGGCGAGCTGAAGATCAAGCGCTACTGGAAGACGATCTACCCGCCGACCACCGACCCCCGCGGCGACGAAGAGCTCGCCCGCGAGACCTGGAAGCGCGTCAAGGACGCCACCGAGGCGCGCCTGATGGCCGACGTGCCGGTGGGCGTCTTCCTCTCCGGCGGCCTCGACTCGAGCATCATCGCCGCGCAGATGATCGACCTGCGCAAGGAGCGCGGCGAAGGCGGCGTCAAGAGCTTCTCGGTCGGGTACCTGGCCGACGACGGGTCCTCCGAGCTGGACCAGGCCCGCCGCGTCGCCAAGGCGCTGGGCACCGAGCACCGCGAAGTCGTGGTCACGGCGCAGGACTTCGAGAAGTTCTTGCCGGAGCTGGTCTGGCACCTCGACGAGCCCGTCGCCGACGCCGCCTGCGTTCCGCTCTACTACCTGAGCAAGAAGGCCCGCGAAGAAGTGGTCGTCGTGCTCTCGGGCGAAGGCGCCGACGAGGTCTTCGCCGGCTATCCCATCTACCGGACCATGCTGATGATGGAGCGCTTCCGCGCGCTGGGTCCGGCGGCGGCGATGGCGCTGCCCTTCGCCCGGCACCCCAAGCTGCGCAAGTACGCGCGCTGGGCAACGCTGCCGCTGGAAGAGCGGTACCGCGGCGTCTCGGTGGCCTTCACCGACGACGAGAAGTCGCTCTTGACCGGCCGTCCGCCCGAGCGCGTCTCCGAGCGGCTGGTGCAGCGCCTCGCGCAGGAGTGGGCCGAGACAGAAGGCCTCTCCCCCTTGGAGCGGATGCTGGAGCTGGACCGCCGCGTCTGGCTGCCCGACGATCTCCTCGTCAAGGCCGACAAGATGACCATGGCCGCGTCGCAGGAGCTGCGCGTGCCTTTCCTCGACCACCGGCTCATCGAGTGGGCCGCGGGCCTGCCCGAGCACGTCAAGCTGCGCGAGAAGAGCGGCAAGTGGATCCTGCGCGAGGCGGCGCGGCACCGGCTGCCGGCGGAGTGCGTGGCGCCCGGCAAGCGCGGCTTCACCGTGCCGGTGACCAACTGGTTCCGCAAGCAGCTGCACGCGCAGGTGCGCGACGCGCTGCTCGCCTCCGACTCGATTTCGCGCAACCGCTTCGGCGAGAAAGCCGTGCGCCGCCTGTTGGACGACCACTTGCAAGGACGCAGCGACCGCAAGGAAGAGCTCTACGCGCTGTGGGTCCTCGAATTGTGGCGCAAGCGCCACGAAGTCCGCGCCGCCCCGGAAGCGGCGCCGGAGATCCAGACGAAGAAGAAGGGGATTGAAATGGGGGCATTGAAGGGTCGGGACATCGTTTGTTTTTCCAATGACTGGGACGGCGATCCGCTGTCGAAGATGCACGCCATGAAGATCCTCGCCCGCGAGAACCGCGTGCTCTGGGTCAACAGCATCGGCAACCGCCGGCCGACGGCCAGCGCCCGCGACGCCAGGCGCATCTTCAAGAAGATCTCCGGCGCCCTGCAGGGCATCCAGGAGCGGCACCCCAACATCTGGGTGATGACGCCCTTGGCCATTCCTTTCTATGGAAATGAATTGGTCCGCGCGGCCAACGGCGTTCTCCTGAAGGCGCAGGTGCAGAGCGCCATGACGCAGCTGGGCTTCAAGGACGTCATCTCCTGGAGCTTCCTGCCCTCGTCGGCGCCGGTCTCCGGCACGCTGGGCGAGTCGCTGGTGGTCTACCACTGCGTCGACGAGTTCAGCGCCTTCAGCGACGCGCCCGCGCACGAGATCAAGGAGCTGGAGCGCCGGCTGATGCTCAAGGCCGACGTGGTCATCTGCTCCAGCGAGAAGCTGCGGGCCGACAAGGCGCGGGTGAATCCCAACGCACACCTGGTCCAGCACGGCGTCGACCTCGAGCACTTCAACAAGGCCTTCGCGCCGGAGACGACCATCCCCGACGAGCTGAAAGGTGCGCCTGGGCCGATCATCGGCTTCTGGGGCCTCATCGCCGACTGGGTGGATCTGGAGCTGATCCGGCACGTCGCCGACGCCTTCTCGGGCGGGACGGTGGTGCTGGTCGGCAACTCGACCACCGATATGAAGGCATTGGAAGGCGCGCGCAATATCCGCGTCCTCGGGCGCAAGGCGTATGCGGACCTGCCGCGCTATGCCAAGGCCTTCGATGTCGCCTTGATGCCCTTCCGGGTCAATGAGCTGACGCTCGCCGCCAATCCGCTCAAAGTCCGCGAGTACCTGGCCGCCGGCGTGCCGGTGGTCTCGACCGCGATCCCCGAAGTCGAGCGGCTGGGCGTCTGCCGCATCGGCAAGGACGCCGACGGCATCGTCCGCGAGATCGCGGCCGCCCTCGCTGCGGGCGCCGGGCCCAGCGAGGTGCGGGCGGCGCAGATGAAGAGCGAAGGCTGGGAGGCCCGCGTCGGCGAGATGCAGGAGATCGTCGTCGCCGCGCTCCTGGGCCGCAAGAAGCGGGCTGCCTGAGGTGGACCTCGCGTACTACAGCTACCTGGCGCAGACCATCCCGCCGCGTGAGATCGCGAGGGCCCTCGCGGCCCGGGCGCGGCGGGCGGTCGCGCAGCGGCTGGGAAAGCTCAAGCCTGCCGAGCTGCCCATGGAGCTGCGGCGCGCGCGGGCGCTCTATGCGCTTAGCGAGCGGCGGCCGTCGATCGTCGAGCCCTGGGAGCGCGAGGCGACCGCGCGCCTCTTGCGCGAGCGGTGGCCGGCGGCCTGCACCGAGGTGCTGCACGAGGCGGAGGCGGCGCGCCGCGGCGAGCTGCCGCTCTTCAACCAGCTCAAGGACTGCCGCAAGACCGGCAGCGGCTGCGAGATCGACTACCACCGCGACCCGCTGGTCCCGTCGGTGCGCTACGACGCTGCCGTCCCCGGCGATCAGGTGAACCTCTTCCAGCCGGGCGCCGACGCAAAAGTCATGTGGGAGGTGGGCCGGCTCTCGCACCTGTGGCGCTTCGGGCAGGCGCGCTGGCTGGCGCAGACGGGCACCGAGCGCGCCGTCTGGGCGCGCGCCTGGATCGACGGCGTCCGCCAGTTCCGCAAGGACAACCCGGCGGGCTTCGGCGTGCAGTGGTCGTGCGCCATGGAAGTGAGCGCGCGGGTCATGCACGTGGCGCTCTCGTTCGCCTATGTCCGCGACGACGCAGCCGTCGACGAGGCCTTCATCTCCGAGCTGCTCGACTTCCTGGACGAGCATTGCGTCTATATCGAGGCACACCTCGAGGAGACCGGCGCCATCCGCACCAACCACTATGCGGCGGACCTGGTGGGCCTGGTCGTCGTCGGCGCGCTCTTTCCCGAGCTGGGACGGCCGGCCACCTGGGCGCGCAAGCTCTGGGACGAGATCCCGCGGCAGGTGCGCGAGGACGGCACCCACTTCGAGTCGTCGACCGGATACCAGCGCCTCTGCGCCGAGCTGTTTCTCGCCGCGGTGCTGGCCGCGCGGGCCGGCGGAGATCCGGCGCCGCTGGAAGTGCGGCAGGCGGTGGTGGGCCTCTTCCGCAGCCTCTGCGCGCTGCTGAAGCCGTCGGGCGAGATGCCGCAGATCGGCGACCTCGACTCCTGCCGCGGGCTGCCGCTGGTGCCGCGCAGCGCCCTCGACTCCGGCTTCCTCGCCGGCCTCGGCGCCGCCGCCTTGGGCGAGGCCGGGCTCAAGACCGGCGCTTGTCCGCCCGAAGTGGCCTTCCTGCTGGGCCCGGAGGGCGTGCAGGACTTCGAGAAGCTCGAGGCCCTTGGCGGCACCGTTGCCGGGAGCTGCGCGTTGCACGACGCCGGCCTCGCGGCGCTGCGCAAGGGCGATGCCTGGCTCTGCCTGAGCGCCGGCCCCAACGGGCAGGGCGGCACCGGCGGCCACGCGCACAACGACAAGAACTCCGTCGAGCTGGCGGTCGGCAACGTCAACCTCCTCGTCGACCGCGGCACCTTCGTCTATGCGCGCGATCCCGACGAGCGCAACGCCCGCCGCGGCACCGCCGGCCACAGCACGCTGCAAATCGACGGGCTGGAGCAGAACCGCATCGTCCCCGGGCGCCTCTTTGCCCTGCCCGACACCGCGCATGCCCGCCTGGTGCGCGTCGAGGAGCGCGGCCCGTTCCAGGTGGCCACCGGCGAGCACCACGGCTACCAGCGCCTCGGCGTCGTCCACCGGCGCACGGCGGCGCTGGGCGCGCGCGAGGCCGCCTTCATCGACGAGGTGCAGGGGCACGGCGAGCACCGCCTGACGCTGCGCTGGTTCATTCCGCAGACGGATCTGGTCCAGCGCCCGGCCAGCCACGACGAGCGCGCCCGCTTCGAAGCCCTCCACCAGGCCGGGCTGACGTTCGGTTACGACGCGAAGCGCTGCATCGCGGTGCGGCTCGACGGCGTGGAGGTCGCGCTCTTTGCTTTCGGCGCCACGCTGCCCTGGACGGTCTCGGTCGGCGACACCGACACCTCGCCCGGATATGCGGAAAAAAGTGCCGCCCGGCTGGTGACCCTCGAGCTTCTGGGCAGCGTCCCCGCGCGAGTGTTCACCGCCGTGCTTTTTCTGCACGGGCGCTGAGCGCTTCCTAGATTGGCCGCATTCGAAACTGGGTGGCTGCCCGGAAGGCCGCCGCCCCTCAAAAGCCCGCGACGGGCGCTGGACAAAAGGGGATGGGATCCATGTTGCAAGTCAAAGAGCCGACGCTGCTCGACAAGATTCTCTCCAAGGATGCCGTGGTCGGCATCTGCGGACTCGGATACGTGGGCCTGCCGCTCG
>JAYWAJ010000066.1:0-7231 GCA_043782525.1 Deltaproteobacteria bacterium
GGTCGAGAGGTCGCGGCTCTCGTACTGCACGCCTCCCGTCGCGGTGGAGGTGAAGTCGCGATCCCCCGGCGCCCAGTTGTGCACCAGGTTCGCGCCCAGGTTGTAGTTGAGGTTGATGGTGTTGGCCAGAAGCGAAGTGCCCGGCAGGCCCAGCGACGGCGCCCAGTAGAGCGTGGTGGGGAAGCGCAGGTCGTTCTCCTGGTTGAAGCGGTCGATGCCGCCGTTGGCGAGGAACTCGAGCCGCTGGTCGCCGGTCTCGAAAAGCCGCACCGTCGAATCCAGCGAGCTGAGGATGCGCCAGACGGCCTCATCGTTCTTCATCAGGGCCGCGGTCTGCAGCGGGTTGTCGTCGTTGCTGGAGAAGGGATTGTGCGGATAGGTGCCGTCCGCCTTCTGGCGGATGTCGTAGAAGTTCGGGATGAAGGGCAGCACGATGTAAAACGAGGTGTTGGTATTGTCGTTGTTGACGATGCCGCGGGACGCGATCGAGTGGATCAGGTAGGAGTTGACGCTGACCTTCCAGATGTCGCTCAGGTCCTTGCCGATGTTCAGGCGCAGCGACTGCTTCTGGTAGCCGGTGTTCTGGATGATGCCGGGGTCGTTCTTCACCGACCCCGAGATGTAGTACCGGAGCCCGCCCTCGCCGCCGCCGAGAATGCTGACGATGCTCTCGCTGGCGAGGTCGTGGCGGCTGGCCAGGTCCTTGTCGTGGTTGTAGGTGACGCCGGGCTTGAAGGTCGTCTTGGCAGCGTCGCCGAAGGCCTTGACCGCATCGTCGACGTTGTTGAAGGTCCGCGCGCCCAGCTCGTTGGCGAGTGCCGAGACGCCGAACCGCTGGATGAAGTCGATGCGCGGCGGGCCGGGCTGGCCCTTGCGGGTGTTGATGATGACCACGCCGTTGGAGGCCTTGGCGCCGTAGATGGCGGCGGCGGCGGCGCCCTTGAGCACCTCGATCGACTCGATGTCCTCGGCGTTGAAGTCGGCGATGCGGTTGACCAGCGAGTCCTGGCGCAGCGACTTGTTCGACCCGGCGTCCGACTTGGTCACCGCCGAGATGCCGGAAGGGATGGCGATGTTGCTGACCAGCAGGCCGTCGAGCACGAAGAGCGGCTCGGCCTGCCCGTTGATCGAAGAGACGCCGCGCAGGCGGACCTGGGCTCCGCCGCCGGGGGCCCCGTCGTTGGCCTGGATGTTGGCGCCGGCGACTTTCCCTTGCAGCGCCAGGTCCACCGTCGGCGCCGAGACCTCGATCAGTTCTTCGGCCTTCACCTTGGTGATGGCCACCGCGACATTCTTCCGCCGCGTTCCGGAGGCGCGGCCGGTGACGACGATCTCTTCCTCGCCCGACTTGGGCGCGAGCGCGACCCGGGTGGTCTCGGTGCCGGGAGGCAGCGTCACCTCCTTGCTGGAGTACCCGGTGGCCTCGACGGAAAGGACCAGCTCGGCGTCGGGGGCGCGCTCGAGCTTGAAGCTGCCGTCGGGCTCGGTGACCACCGTCTGGGGAGTTCCCCGCACGGAGACAGTGGCGCCGCCCAGGCCTTGCCGGGTTGCGGAGTCGACGACCGTGCCCTTGACGGTGCGCCCTTGGGCGAAGGCGGAGGAAGAGAGGAGGACGAGGGGGACCATCAGCAGGGAAGAGACGTTGCGCCACCGCGGCATGAGTGCTCCCGGGTTCTGCGACGGGCACAGGCTTGATCAGTCGAAGACCGAAAGTCCAGACCCTCGCCGAACTTTACGCAAGGGGCGCAGCGGATCGCGGGTCGATCTCCAGCCGCGCTGGCTGCCGCGGTGGCCCGAAATGCAGAGGGCGCTGATCCTCGCGGATCCGCGCCCTCGCGTGCTGCCTTTGAGCTGGACTAGCTCAGGTTGTCGTTCACGAGCTTGGTCATCTCGAACATCGAGACGGTCTTCTTGCCGCCGAAGACTTCGCGGAGGAGGTCGTCGGCGTTGATGTTGCGGCGCTCCTTCTTGTCCTGCAGGTCCTTCTTCTTCACGTAGGCCCAGAGCTTCTTCACCACCTCGGTGCGAGGCAGCGGCTTCTCGCCGACGATCTTGGCGAGCGCGGCCGAAGGCTGCATTGCCTTCATGAACGCGGCGTTGGGCTTGCGTGCGGTCTTCTTGGCGGCGGGCTTCTTGGCGGCTGCTTTCTTGGCGGCCATCAGTTTTTCCTCCCAGGGGGAGTCGGTCTCCCCTCGAAAACAGGCGCACTCTGACAGAGGAGGATCCTCGCCGTCCAGCGATTTCCCCTCGGGAGAGCGCATTTTCTCCTCTGGCGGGACCAAAGGCACCCTCTAGGAGGGCTGCCGTGAGCGGGAAATCCTCAGCACGGACGCGCCTTCCCGGCGCAGCAGCACCGTCAGGCCGGCGCCCCGGGGAGCCGCCTTGGGAAACCACTCGCGCTCCTGTTTTTCAGAGGCAAGGATGAGCGCCTCCCCTCCGGGAAGGAGGAGATCGGAGGCTTCCTTCAGCTCGCGGGCGGCCACGGCGGGACCGGCCGGAGAGGAGAGCTCACCGACCACCAGGCCGAAGCTTCCTGGTTCGAGGCCTTGCGCCGGGAAGAGCGCCTCGCGGACGTCGAGGGTCAGCGCCAGCGTCCGGGCGTTGCGGCGCAGGAAGGCGGCGCCGAGGAGGTCGCGCTCCTGCGCGACGATTTCGGCCTGCGGAAAGCGCGACTTGAGGAAGAGCGGCAGCGCCCCGTATCCGGCGCGGAAGGCCAGCGCCCGGCGGGGCGCCCTGCGGGGCAGCGAGTCGGCGAGGACGGTCAAGGCGCGCTGGTGGGCAGGGTCCTCCGAGGCGTCGTGCGGCCGGGAGAGGCGCAGCCCCATGAACTCCGTCTGGTCCCGCGCGTAGATCTCCTCGTCGGCGAGGTCGAGCTGCGCCGCTCCGGGCTCGAGCGTGTAGACGTCGTGCCGCGCGCCGCGCGCCAGGTGGCGCAGCCCTTCGAGGCCGAGCCCTTCGACCACCGGGCAGAGGTCGCGGATCACCACCGCGCGGGTGGTGGCAGAGAGCGCGCGCCCGCCTTCGAGCAGGTGGCGGATGGCCCGCGGGCCGATGCGGGCGGGCACGTTGCAGAGCACCCAGTCGAACGATTCTTTCCCCAGGTCGCGGTAGCCCAGCCCCGGCCGCGCCTCGACGTTGCGCAGTCCCAGCGCCGCGGCGTTGTGCGCCGAGGCGGCCACCGCCAGCAGATCGCGATCGACCAGCAGGCAGCGCGCCTGCGGCCAGCGCGACGCCACCGGCAGCCCGAGCGCGCCGTAGCCGCAGCCCAGATCGAGCACCGAGCGGGGCGCGCCCTCGGGCAGGTGCTGCAGGAGGAGCAGGGTGCCGTCGTCGATGCCCTGCGAGGCGAACACGTCCCAAGGAACGTCGAGTGCGAGCGTCTGCCCGAGCGCCTTCTCCACCAGCCGGCCTCGCGCGTAGGGCCCGAGCGCCGTCCAGGCGGCGGCGCTCGGCGCCGGCAGCTCGCGCACGCCCGCCCGCGACCCGGCCCGCGAGCCCGCGGCAGCACCAGCGCGCGGACCCGGACGCGCTCGGGGCTTCGAGCCCTTCACGCCCTGCGCCGCTGCGCCGCCTCCGCCGCCCGGAGCAACGCCTCGCGCAGCGCCGGTGGAAGCTGGGTGTCGCCCAGCACTTGGCGCGGCTCGAGGAGTGCCTCGGGCGGCGCGCGCACCGCGCCGAGGCCCGCCCGCCGCCGCCCTTCGCTGAGCGCGCCCTCGTGCGCGAGCCCGAACTGCAGCTCCCGCACCACGCCCGCGCCCAGCCGCCGGTTGATGCGCTCGACCACGAAGTGGCGGGCGGCGTCCAGCTGATCGCGCCAGCGGTAATCCTCGACGAGGATGTGCAGCGTCCCCGCGCTCAGGACGGTGGGCTGCGCCCGGGCCGCCAGCTCCTTGCCGACGGCGCGCTCCCAGACGTCGGGTGCGATCCGCCGGGGCAGTCGCCGCGAGATGCCGTGCTTCTGGAGGGCGCGCTGCAGGATCCCGCGCAGGTGCTCCGAGCGGCGCCGCGGCACCAGGTGCTGGCCGTCGCTCACGCCTTCCTCCGCAGCAGGGCGAGCCGCACCGCGTCCACCACTTCCTCCATCCGGTACGGCCGCTGTACCACCTGGAAGCCTCCTTGCTCCGCGTGATCGCCGCGCCGCCGCGAGAGGATGAGCGACAGCCGCCGCGCCGCCGAGAGCGCCCGCAGCTCGGCCAGCGCCTCTCCGTCGCGGGCAGGCCAGGCGTGGTCCTCGAGCAGGACCACGTCGCAGAGGCGCGCCGCCGCGATGCCCTCCCCCGGCGAAGGCGCGGCGCCTACCCGCAGCGGGAGCAGCCTGCGCAGGCGCTCAGCCTCGTGCAGGTCGCGGCCCACGAAGAGAACCGTCGGCCGCGCCGTCTCGCGCCTGTCGTGCATCGTGTTGAACCTCTCTCTGGTCGGGACCGGTGACGTCGATGAGGTCGCACATCTCGTGCAGCCTGGAGAAGATGCGCGGGCCCACCCGCTGCTCGAGCGTCTCGCCCACTTCGCCCTCGGCGGCGAACTTCCAGGTGGCGCCGGGACGCGGATAGTTGGTGGCGAGGAGCGTGGGGCGGCCGGCGTTGTAGCGGACGCTGATGATCTCGTCGAGGATGCCCTGCTCCCACTCGCGGTTCTTGCCGCCCTTGCCGATCTCGTCGATGGCGAGCACCTCCACCTGCCGCAGCGGTTCGAGCCATTCGCGCGAGGAGAGGTTCCTGGAGAAGCCGTCGCGGATGTCGGAGAGGAGGAGGAAGAACTCTTCGTAGCGGCCGCGGATGCTCTTCTGCGCGGCGAGCTCGCGCAGCATCGCCGCCAGGAGGTGGGTCTTGCCGGTGCCGGGCGGGCCGCAGAAGAGCAGGGCCCGCTGGCCGCCGGCGCCGGGCACGAACTCGTCGACGAAGCGTCGCGCACGCAAGAGCGCCCGCGCCTGCGCCGGGCTGTAGGCGCGGTACATCGAGAGCGTGCGCTCGAGGAACTTGAGCGGCAGCCGCAGGCCGTTGAGGAGGGCCAGCCGCCGCGGATCGGCGCCGCAGGAGCACCCCTGCAGGGCCTCGTAGCCGCGGTCGTCGCGGACGTACACCCGCCCCGAGCCGACGCAGAGCTTGCACGCGAGGGTGCAGGCGCAGGCGGCCGCGACGGCGCGGTGATCCTTGACCTGGAAGCTGAAGCCCTCGCCGCCACAGAGGGCGCACTTGGGATCCTGCACGGCGGCGGCGTCGGCCATTGAGGTTGGATACTCCTAGAGGAGGAATGCCCGCGGCGGAAGGCCGAGGCGGTCGCTGGCGGCTGCGAGCAGCATGAGCTGGAGGCTGCGCTGGTAGCGTCGGCGCGGCATGGTGCGTGGACGCGGGGCAAGGCGGGTGCGCAGCGCGGCGCCGGCCTGCAGTCCGGCCGAGCGAGGCAGCTCGCGCAGCGCCTCCTTGAGCGCGTGGAGCGCGGCGGACCAGTAGAGGTCGCCGCCCTCGCCGGCGAGGAGATCTTCGGCGGCGTCGGCGAGCGCCTCCCAGGCTGCCCGCGCGGCCAGCCCCGGAGCGCGGGTGGCGGCCCGAAGCTGCGCTCCCAGCCCATGGTCGAGAGGCGCCCGGGCCCGGCGGACCGCCTTCAGCCGTCCCGCGAAGGACTGTGCAATCAGCTGCAGCGAGAGCCCCGTCTCCGCCGCGCCTCGCAGGAGGGCAGAAGCCGGCCGCAGCCGCGCCGCCCGGCGCACTTCGGTCAGCACCGCCTGCAGGGGCACCTGCCCGGCATGCCATGAGAGCGCCAGCTGGGCGTCGGCCGGCGAGAGGAGGAGGCCCTTGCCGCGCGCCTTGGAGAGCTCGTGCGCAATGGCCTCGATGTACTCTCTCGCCGTCATCGGCAGGACGCCCCCGGGTCAGCTCGACATCTTGCCCGGAGGGTCTGACACGGCCGCGTCGCGATCGCGCCGGCCCCCCGGGGAAGCGCTTGGTAGCATTGACGCTAACCACTCGTCAACACTACGAAAATTTGCCGGATCGGGCACAGGTTGCCCACAGGCCGGAGGCCTCTTGGAGGCGCGGAATACAAGGAGCTTTCCGCGCCGTCCACAGGCTCTGGCAAAGTGGGCGCGGGAGCCTGTGAAGTGCCGGGGAGAAGGGCCGAGGAGAAGATCTTGAGCGCTGTGGACCGCATCGACTGGTCGAAGCTGGACGCGCAGCTCGCGGCGCACGCCGGCGCGGACGAGAAGGAGCGGCGCGACGTCTCCTTCATCCGCGAATTCCTGCGCGCGCATCCGGGAGACGCGCACCTGCGCTCGCAGCTGGCCGGGCACCTGACCGGCAGCGGCTTCGTCCTCGACGCCACGCGGACGCGGCTCCTGCTCCTCCACCACGGACGCCTCCACCGCTGGCTGCAGCCGGGCGGCCACGGCGAAGGCGAGACCGACCCGCGGCAGATCGCGCTGCGCGAGATCGAGGAGGAGACGGGCCTGCGCGATCTGGCGCCGCTCGGGGAGGGGCTCTTCGACGTCGACGTGCACGGCATCCCCGCCCGGCCCGGCGAGCCCGCGCACTTCCACCTCGACCTGCGCTACGCCTTCGTCGCGCCGGCCACGGCGGCGCCGCGCCTCTCGCACGAGAGCCGCGAGCTGCGCTGGTTTCCCCTGGGCGCGCTGCCCGAGGACGCGGACGATTCGCTTCGCCGCGCCATCCGAAAGCTTGGCGCGGCCTAGGGCGGCGCGGCGATGGACCGAGGCGGAGACGCTGACCCATCTGCTGGTCCATGACATGAAGGGCCCGCTCACCGGCCTCATCGGCCTGCGTCGAGGCGGGCTCTCGGCCACGCTGCACCGGGAGATGATCCTGCGGCTCCTCGGCAACCTGGTGCTGAACGCGCTCGACTTGGTGCGGCCCTCCGGGCGCATCGAGCTGGCCGCCTGGCAGGAAGAGGCCGAGATCCTCCTCGCGGTGCGCAACGCCGGCGAGCCGATCCCCGCGCGCGGCTCTTCGAGAAGAATGCCGAGGCGGGCACGCGGCGGCCCCACAACCTCGGCCTCGGGCTCTCTGTGCCGGTTTGAGCCTCGCGGCTCAACCCTGCCCGCGTTTCCTGAAGAGCGGGATCACCTTGCCGGGCTGCGCCTCGACCTCCGCGGCGCCGGCCGCCTCCCCCGCCGTCATTTTCTCCGCAGCTTGCACCGCGGCGCGGAGATCGTCGTGCAGCGAGAGGTATCCGGCGCTGCGGCACTTCGCCGCCACCTCCTGCAGCAGCTCGAGGCGCG
>JAYWAJ010000067.1:0-2740 GCA_043782525.1 Deltaproteobacteria bacterium
GGAGGGAGCGCCGCCTCGACCTTCGGCGTGTAGCCCTTCACGTCCCACGGTGAGTCGGCGAGCAGGCCCGCCAGCGCCTCCCGGACCCGCGCGTTGGAGGTCTCGTGCGCCTTGAGGAAGTGCTGGAGGAGCGGCTCGCGCCCGGCCGCATCCTGCTGGCGGACGATCACCTCCGCCGCCGCGATCTGCACCTGGTCCTCCATGTCCTCGAGGAAGGGCAGGACCACGGGCGTGATCTCCTTGGCCTGGTGGTTGAGCAGCGCGTGGAGGAGGAGGACTTTCTTCTCCGGCACCCGGCTGTACTCGGTGCCGACCTTGCGGGCCACCTCGACGAGGAACTTCACCACCTCGGCTTCGGGGAGCAGGTCAGAGAGAGCCCGCAGCGGCCAGGAGATCTCGTCGCGGCCAAGGATGAACCGCTTCACCGCCGGCAGCGCCGCCGCCCCCACCTGGACGATGAGCGCCAGCACCCGCGCTTTCTCCTCGTCGTCGGTGATGCCCGGGTCGACCCGGATGGTGTAGCGCATGAGCAGCGCCTCGATGGCCGGCTCGGTCCCCAATTCGCCCAGCTCCTCGATGGCGCCCTGCCGGTTCTCGGGCGGACCGAACTTCTCCATCGCCTTCTTCTGGAGCCGACGGACCTTGCCTTCCTCGCCGCCGCCGATGCCGATGAAATCCAGGATTCCCATGGCGTCCTTCTACAGCACGACGTCTTTGCGCACGTCGGATTTGTACAGATTCTGGAGCGCGGTCGCCGCCTCGCGCGCCTCGGGAGAATCGGGGGGCAGGACGATCTGCAACACCACGTAGAGATCGCCGCGGGGCGCTCCGGTCGTCCCGCCTTTCAGTGCGGGCAGCCCGCGGCCGCGCAGGCGCAGCTTGCGCCCGCTCTGCGAGCCCGGCGGGATCTTGAGCTTCACCGCTCCCTCGAAGGTGGGCGCGGTCACCTCGGCGCCGGCCAGCGCCTCGGCGGGAGTGATGGGCAGGTCGAGGAGGAGGTCGCGGCCCTCGATGCGGACCGCGCCGTGGGCGCGGACGGTGATGCGCAGGTAGAGGTCGCCCGGCTCGCCGCCGCGCTCGCCGGGACCGCCCTGTCCGGGCAGCCGCACCCGCGATCCGGTCTCGACGCCGGCCGGAATCTTCACCTTGAGCCGGGAGCTCTCGCCGGTGGGGCGGGTGAAGGCGATCTCGCGCTCGGCGCCCAGCACCGCGTCGCGCAGGTCCACCTCGATGGACGCCTCCACGTCGTCGCCCGGCGTCGTCTCCGACCACGACCGCTGCGTGCGGCCGGCCTGCCGGCGGGAGAAGAGGTCGCCGAACATCGCGGCCAGATCGTCCGGATCGCGGCCGCCGGCGCGGCCGGAGAATCCCCCGCCGCCGAACCCGCCGGCTCCCCCGAAGCCTCCGGCGTTTCCGAACCCGCCCGAAGCCGCCTGCCGCTGGTATTCGCGGACCTTGGCTTCGTCGAAACCGGGCCGTGTCGAGACCTCGCCAAACTCGTCGAAGAGGGCGCGCTTCTTCGGGTCGCCCAGCACCTCGAAGGCGCTCGACATCTCCTTGAAGCGCTCCTCGGACTTCTTGTCGCCCGGGTTCACGTCCGGATGCAGCTTGCGGGCGAGCTTGCGGTAGGCCTTCTTGATCTCGGCGGCCGAGGCCGTCTTCGACACGCCCAGCGCGGAGTACGGGTCTTTCATGGCCGCGGGGACCGTAACCATGCGACGCGGGTGAGTCAATCGAGCAAGCCTTCGATTGACCCTGTGCGCTCGCGGTCGTTACCATCGGCTCCGTGAAGGTCGCCTGCCTCGTCATCGTCGTCTTCCTGGCGCTGCCCGCGCGCGCGGCGGAGCGCCTGCTCGTCGACGAGGTGGTGGCGGTGGTGGACGCGCACTCGATCACCCTCTCCGAGCTGGCGGCCGAGACGCGCATCCGGCTGGCGGTGGTGCAGGGCCCTCTGGCGGCCTCGGCGCCGCTCGACCGGCACCTCCTCGGAGCCTCGCTGCGCAAGATGGTCGAGGAGCGGGTGGTGCTCTCGGAGATCGAGCGGCTCAAGCTCTTCGACCTGGAGCGCAGCGAGGTGGAGGTGCTGGTGGCGCGGCTGCGGGCGCGCTTCCCCTCCGCGGCCGACTACGAGACCTTCACCCGCGGCATCGAGCTGACCGAGGAGGAGATCGGCGCGGTGCTCGCCCGCGAGCTGCGGGTCGCCCGCTACCTCGACAACCGGCTCAAGCTGGCCACCCAGCTCCGCGACAGCGAAGTGGAAGACGTCGTCCACGGCCGCAAGCTAACCGCTCCGCAGCGCACCCTCTTGCGCGAGCGGCTGGCCCAGGAGAAGTACCAGCGCCTCCTCACCGAGCTCCTGGGAAGCCTGCGCGAGCGCGCCACGGTGCGGATCCTCGATCCGCTCGACGACGGCGGCGGCACCGTCGCGGCCGGGAAGGGCGGCTGACGGTGGCGGTGCGGGCGCGCGCCAGGCTCGAGATTCGCAGGATGCGCCCCGACGACCTCGAGGAGGTGATGGTCATCGAGCGCGAGGCCTTCCGGCACCCGTGGTCGCAGGAGCTGTTCCGCCGCGAGCTGGAGCACGACTGGAGCACCATCCTGGTCGGCGTCGAGCCCCTCTCCAGCGCCTCCGGCAAGGGCAGCGAGCGCATCGTCGCCTTCCTCATCTTCTGGCTGGTGCACGACGAGGTGCACATCCTCAACGTCGCCGTCGCGCCCGAGCACCGCCGCAAGGGCATCG
>JAYWAJ010000068.1:0-2739 GCA_043782525.1 Deltaproteobacteria bacterium
GCCGGATCCTCGAGGAAGGACCGGGCGAACATCACCTTCATCACCTCTCCCGAGAGCAGCGACGTGCCCAGCAGCCGGGTGAGCTGGCCCAGCAGCGCGTACTTCGGCCGGTTGAGCAGCGGCTCCGGATCCGCCGCCGTGTCGAGGAGCGCGAGCGTCTTCACCAGCTCCGGCCGCCGCGCCGCCAGCCGCATGCCGACGAATCCGCCCATCGAGAGCCCGGCGAAGTGCACCGGGCCCGCGACCAGCTTCTCGATCAGCTGCGCTGTATCCAGCGTCAGCGTCTCCATGTCGTAGCCGGAGGCGGTCACCTCGCTGCGGCCCTGGCCGCGGAAGTCGAAGGCGAGGCAGCGGTAGCGGTCGCGAAAGGCCGCCACCTGGAAGCGCCACATGGCCGTGCTCCAGAGAAGCCCGTGGGCGAAGACGATGGCGGGCCCCGCGCCGCCGCTGTCCTCGTAGTAGAGCCGCGCGCCGGAGAGCTGAAGCTCGGGCATCTAGCCTTCCCCGCGCAGGACGTAGCGCTGGATCTTGCCGGTCGCCGTCTTGGGCAGCTCGGCGATGAAGAGGATCTCGCGGGGAACCATGTAGCCCGGGCAGCGCCCGCGCACGTGCTGGCGCAGCTCGTCGGCGAGCGCGTCGGTGGCTTCGCGCCCCTGCACCAGCACCACGTAGGCCAGCGGCCGGAGCAGCCCCTCGCTCTCCCGCGGCACCACCGCGCACTCGAGCACGGCCGGGTGGCCGACCAGCGCCGACTCCAGATCCGCCGGGGAGATCCACTCTCCGCCGGTCTTGAACATGTCGTCGGAGCGTCCCACGTAGTGGAACTCGCCGTCCGCGGTCTGGCGGAACTTGTCGCCGGAGAAGAACCACTCGCCGCGCATCTTGCCGCGCGTCTGGTCGCGGCGGTTCCAGTAGGTGAGCGCGGTGGAAGGTCCGCGGACGATGAGGTCGCCGGTGGCGCCGGGGACCACCGGCGCGCCCTGCTCGTCGATGATGCGCACCTCGTAGCCGTCGACCGGCAGCCCGGTCGAGCCGGGCTTCGCCTTCCCCGCCCGGGGCGAGACGTAGATGTGCAGCACTTCCGTCGAGCCGATGCCGTCGAGGATCTCGGTGCCGAAGCGCGCCTTCCAGCGCGAGAAGAGCTCGCCCGGAAGGGTCTCGCCGGCGGAGACGCAGAGGCGCAGGGAGCGGAGATCGAAGCGCTGCTCGACGTCCGGGACCTGCAACATCGAGGCGTAGAGCGTCGGCACGCCGAAGAAGAGGGTGGGCTTGCCGTCGGTGATGGCGCGGTAGACGACCTCGGTCGACGGCTTCTCCGCCGAGAGCACGGTGCTGGCGCCGACCCAGAAGGGAAAGGCGAGCGCGTTGCCGAGACCGTAGGCGTGGAAGAGCTTGGAGGCGGAGAAGCAGCGGTCCTCCGCGGTCATGCCGAGGATGGCCTTGCCGTACAGCTCGCAGCAGTGCGGCCAGTCCTGGTGGGTGTGGACGGCAGCCTTGGGCCGTCCGGTCGAGCCGGAGGTCCAGAGCCAGAAGGCGGCCTCGTCGCGGCTGGTGTCGGCGGCTTCGATCCGCTGGGCCGGCGCGGCCGCGAGCGCCTGGTGGAAACCCTGCAGCGACCCCCGCGCGGAGTCGAGCCCCAGGACCAGCACGTGCTGGAGGGAGCGCTGCGCCGGGAGCACGCTCTCGATCTTGTCGAGACAGGCCACCGCGGTGACCAGCACCTGGGCGCGCGACTCCTCGAGGAAGTAGGCGTAGTCGGCGGAGCGCAGGAGCGGATTGCAGGGGACGGCGACGGCGCCGATCTTCATTGCCGCCAGGTAGCCCGCGGCCAGCTCCGGCGAGTCGGGCATCACCAAAAGGACCCGCTGCTCGGGCTGGACGCCCAGGTGCAGGAAGGCGGCGGCGGTCCGGTCGACCAGCGCGGCGAGATCGTCGTAGGTGAGGGTCCTGCCGGCGGACCAGATGGCCGGCCGCGCGCCCCTGCCCTCGCGCAAGTTGCGGTCGACCAGCTCCTTGCCGATGTTGAACCGCTGCGGGATGTCCATCGCGGCCTCCTCTCGAACCCGCTTCGTGTAGCAGGAGTTGGCGACGAAGACGACGGGCGTTGCGGATTGTTTCGCGCCCTTGACGGAAGCGCCGCCCGCCAGTTAGTTGCCACGGCAAATGTTGCCGGAACAAGAATACGTCGGGCTGCTCATCAGCGCGGCCCGCAGCGGGCTCAAGCAGGCGGTGCTGCGCCTGGCGCGGCCGCTGCGCCTGACGCCGCCGCAGTTCTGGTTCCTCAACGCCGCCCGCGAGCTGCCCGGCGCGGCGCTGGGAGCCATCGCCCGCCGGCAGCGCATCGCCGCGCCCACCGCCTCCCGGGTGGCCGAAGGGCTGGCGCGCCGCGGGCTCCTCCACCTCGAGGCCGACCCGCGCGACCGGCGCGCGGTGCGGGTGGAGCTCACTGCCTCGGGGGTGAAGCTGGCGCAACGGATCGCGCCCATCGCGGCTGGCGTGCGCCTCGCGGTCGTGCAAGGGATGTCGCGGCGCGAAGAAGAGGCGCTGCGCCGGTCGCTGCGCCGGGTGGTGAAGAACCTCGAGGCGCTGGCGGGGGACGAGGCATGATCTGGATCGCGCTTTTGGCGGCCGCCCGCATCGTCACGCTGGAGGAGGCGCTGGCGAGCGCCCGCGAGCACCAGCCGCAGCTTCGGGAGGCGCATGCCGCTTTCCAGGCGGCCGACGCCCGCGCGGGCCAGG
>JAYWAJ010000069.1:0-2738 GCA_043782525.1 Deltaproteobacteria bacterium
GGCGCGGGGGCGGCGGGCGCGGTGCTGGGTCTCCTGCGCCAGCCGGATCCGCAGAACCAGCTGGATTCGTTTGCGTGGACGGCGGCCGCGGCAGTCGAGGCGGCCCGGCACGCGGAAGTCCGCGCCCAGAGCGCGGAGAAGGCGCTGAGCGCCGCCAAGGCGCGCATCGAGGCGCTCTCGGCCTCCGGCGCGGCGCAGGACCTCGCCGACTTCAACGAGGCCGAGCGGCTGGGCGTCTCTCGCTTCATGAAGGACTCGACTGCCCTCTGGGGCGATGATCGCCGCCGCGTCGAGGCGGCCATCGTCCGCGAGGCGCGGCGCAACGGGCTCGACCCGCTGCTGGTGGCGGCAGTGATCCACGTGGAGTCGCGCTTCGATCCCTTCGCCGTCTCCGGCGTCGGGGCCTGCGGCCTGATGCAGCTGATGCCGCCGACGGCGCAGTGGCTGCTCGACAAGGACACCGACTCCGACGACAAGCTGCGGCCTTCGCACCTCTTCAACCCGATCCTCAACATCGAGCTCGGCACCAGCTACCTGGCGCAGCTGATGAAGCGGTTCGACGGCGACCTGCAGCAGGCGCTCATCGCCTACAACGCCGGGCCCGGCGTCGCCCGCTCCCTCAAGCGCGGCAGCAAGGCCTGGAAGCGGCTCGAGGTCTATCCGAACTCGGTGCTGGCGGCCTACAAGAGCCTGCTCACTCCGCAGCAGCAGCAGCTGGCTGCTCGCTAGGCCGAGGCTCCCGCACTCCGTGCCCGGTGCGCATCATCCCGGCACGGAGGCTACACACATGGACAAGAAGAACCTCGAAGGCGGGCTGGACACGATCAAGGGGCGCATCAAGGAGACGGTCGGCGTGGGCGTGGGCGACCGGGAGCTGGAGGGCGAAGGCAAGCTCGACCAGGTGAAGGGCAAGATCAAGGACCTCGCCGGCGACGTCCGCCAGGGCATCAAGGACAAGCTGGACGACCTCGACAAGTAGCCGCTTCAGGGCGCGGGAAGGATCAGCGCCAGCGCGCCGTCGCGCTCCTCGATGCGCCCGCCGTGGGCCTCGAGGATGCGCGCGGCCAGCGCGAAGCCGAGCACCGCGCCGGTGGGGTCGCCGGAGGCCCGGTCTTCCGGCTCGGGCGGGATGAGCTGCGCCGGCGGATGGTCGGCCCGGATGAGCAGGGCGCCATCCCGCATGACGAAGGAGAGCCGCGGGGAAGGCGAGGCGCGGGCCAGGTACTCGATGGCCGCACGCAGGGCCTTGCGCAGCATCTCGCCGTCGACCATCACCTCGCCCTGCAGCTCGTTGACCCAGCCGGCGGTGGGGATGCTGTCCTTCTCCGCCAGGGTCTGCAGGGTGGCGTCGACCAGGTCCTTCACCGCCACCCGCTCGCGCCGCAGCTCGTAACCGTTCTCCAGCAGACGCTCGATGGTGAAGTAGTCGTCGATGAGACGCCGCATGCGCCGCAGGGCGCGCAGGCTGACGTCGATCATCTTCTCCGCGCGTTCCCCGGATCGGTCCGCGCCTTCCATCCGCTTGAGCAAATCGCACGACCAGAGCGCGGTCGCCAGGGGGTTCTTGATCTCGTGCGCGACGAACCCGAGGTACTTGCCTCGCTTGGTGCCGGACATCACCGGAACCTAGACGTAGGAAGAGAAGTACGCAAGCGGACGGCTGCTCCGAAGTTACAGCGTCGGGGAGCAGGCAAGCCTGAAGTTTCTACCGGCCCGCCCGCTGCGCATCCAGGCTCGAACCGTCAACCCCCTGTGAAAGCGCGTTCCTCCCCCGGCACCCTGAATCTGGCATCGCGCTTGCTCAAGGCAAGTGCGTCTCGTTCAACCCGGAGGAACCATGCAACCGTCCACGCTTCCGTCGAGCAATGGCTCGCTCGCCATGTATCTCGCGGAGATCAACAAGTATCCACTGCTGACCGTCGACGAGGAGCAGCGGCTCGCCCGCCTGTTCGCCAAGAGCGGTGATCTCGACGCCGCCCACAAGCTGGTCACTTCCAACCTGCGCTTCGTGGTGAAGGTCGCCTACGAGTACCGCAGCTACGGCATCAAGATGGCCGACCTCATCCAGGAGGGAAACATCGGCCTGATGAAGTCGGTGCAGAAGTTCGACGCCGACAAGGGCATCCGGCTCATCTCCTACGCGGTGTGGTGGATCCGCGCCTTCATCCAGAACTACATCCTCAAGAGCTGGTCCCTGGTGAAGCTCGGGACCACGCAGGCCCAGCGGAAGCTCTTCTTCTCGCTGGCCCGCACCCGCCGCGAGCTGGAGAAGTTCGACGGCGTCTCCGGCGACATGCAGAAGGCCACCGAGGGCGCCATCGCCAAGAAGCTGCGGGTGAAGCCCGGCGAGGTCCTCGAGATGCAGCAGCGCATGGAGGGCCGCGATCTGTCCCTCGACGCGCCCATGGGTGAGGACGGCGGCTCGTCGCACGTCGACTTCGTGCAGGACGGCGCCAACACCCCGGACACCGAGATCGCCGAGCAGGAAGAGCGCCACATCGTGCAGGTGCGCGTCCTCGAAGCCCTGGGCCGCCTCGACCCGCGCGAGCGCTACATCATCGAGCAGCGGATCATGAACGACAAGCCGATGACCTTGAAGGAGCTGGGCGAGCACTTCGGCTTCTCCCGCGAGCGCGCCCGCCAGCTCGAGATCCGCGCCAAGGCCAAGCTCGAGTCCGAGCTCGGCGAGCTGATGGAGGAGCTGTTCCCCGGCGAGGACCGCCGGCCCGTCGCTGACG
>JAYWAJ010000070.1:0-7218 GCA_043782525.1 Deltaproteobacteria bacterium
GTCTTGCCCATGCGCCCGGCCAGCGCCTTGGTGGTGGCGTAGGTCTCGTCGCTGGTCTGGGCGCCGCGGATGATCTCCACCAGCGCCATCACCGGCACCGGGTTCATGAAGTGCATGCCGATGACCCGCTCCGGACGCTCGACGCTGGCGGCGATGCGGGTGATGGGGATGCTGGAGGTGTTGGTGGCGAGGATCGCCTCGGGCCTCAAGGCGCGGGCCAGGCTTTCGAAGACCTTCTTCTTCACGCTTTCGCTCTCGGTGACCGCCTCGACGGCGAAGTCGGCGAGGGCGGCGTCGGCGGCGGACCCGGTGCCCTTGAGCCGCGCCAGCGCCGCAGCCGCGGCCTCGGCGGCCAGCTTGCCCTTGCCCACCGCCTTCTGCAGCTGGGCCTCGATGCCCTGGAGCGCCTTCGCCACCAGCGCGGGGTCGAGGTCGATGAGGAAGACCTCGAGGCCGTTCTGCGCGGCCACCTGCGCGATGCCGGCGCCCATCTGCCCAGCCCCCACCACCGCCAGCGTCTTGACCTCCACGCGATCCACCTCCCGAGTGGCGCGTGGGATAAGCCACAGCGGACCGGGAGTCAAATGCGGTAACCTCGCGGTGTGGAGCAGCGGGTGCGCCAGGGGATCGTCGACGACGCGGTGGCCATCTGCGGCGCGATGCTTGCAGAGCTGCGGCTCCGCAGCGACCTCATCGACGGGGAAGCAGCCGCGCCCGGGCTCCTCCAGGCGGCGGTGGGCGGGGCGCTTTCGACCCGCAAGAAGCGCGACGAGGCCGGCCGGCGCCTCGAAGAGCTGGTGGCGGGCGGCCGGCTCGAAGACGGCCCGGGTCTAGAGCGCACCGTGCGGGTGCAGCGCTGCGGAGGCGAGGTGGCGCAGTCCTTCGCGGCCGCCGAGCTGTGGTGCGCCGAGGTGCCGCTCACGGTGGAGACCGAATCGGCCGGCCTCCTCCGCCTCCTGCTCGAGAAGGAGCCCGGCCGGACGGTGCTCCGGGCGCTGCGCGGCATCGGCCACGAGGTTTCGCTGCAGCTGGCGCAGGAGCGCGGCAGGCTGCGCGCGCTGGCCGAGCTGTCGCTGGCGCGGGAGAACCTGACCACGCTGGCGGCGGCGGCGGCGCGGCTGCGGCGCGAGACCGAGCGCGGCGACGTCCTGCGCGTCATCGCCGAGGAGCTGCGCAAGCTCGGCTACGAGAGCGCGGTGCTGCTCTCGGCGCCGGAGGGGCTGGTGCTCTCGCACCTCTCCCACAAGCGGGCGACGGTGGACGAGGCGATGAAGCTGGTGGGTCTCAAGCGCTTCAGCGAGCTGCGGCAGCTGGCGGCCGACCCCAACCGGCAGCCGCTCATCGGCACGCTGCTCTCCTCGACCGAGCAGGTGGTCGAGGTCAAGCCGCACTCGCTCTTGCACGCCATGTGGGGACGGCGCGCCCCGCAGCCCGTGCGCGAGAAGCTGATCGAGCTGCTCGGCATGCAGGTGACGCTGGCCGCGCCGCTGCGGGGAGTGGGCGACTCCGCGCTGGGCATCCTCATCGCCGCGCCGCGGGAGGGAACTCCGGACCTGGCCGTGCTCGGCTCGTTCGCGCTGCAGGCCTCGCTGGCCCTCGAGCGCGCGGTGATGGCCGAGCGGATGCTCGAGCAGACGCGGCTGGTCGAGGAGGCCGTCGAGGATCGCACCCGCCGCCTGCGCGAGGCCAACGACCGGCTGCTGGAGGCCGACCGGCGCAAGGACAACTTCCTCGCCAACGTCTCCCACGAGCTGCGCTCGCCGCTGGTCACCATGCTCGGCTACAACGACCTGCTGCTCGCCGAGAAGATGGGGCCGATCAACGACCGCCAGCGGCAGTGCCTGCAAGTCGCGCGCGGCTCCGGCAAGCGGCTGCGCGCCTTCATCGAGGAGCTGCTCGACTTCTCGCGCTTCGAGCTGACCCGCGAGTCGATGACCTTCCAGCCCTTCGACCTGGGCGCCGCGGTGGCGCAGGCGGTCGCCGACCTGCAGCCCCGCTTCCTCGAGCGCCGGCTCAACGTGCGGCAGAAGATCGCGCGGGGAACCCCGCCGGTGCTGGGCGACCGCGACCGCATCCTCCAGGTCTTCACCAACCTCATCGCCAACGCCGAGCGCCACTGCCGCGACGGCGGCAAGATCGTCCTCTCCGCCGAGCCGCGCCCCGGCTTCGTGCTGGTCTCGGTGAGCGACAACGGCAGCGGAATTCCCGCCGCCCACGTCGCCAAGATCTTCGACCGCCTCTACCAGGTAGGCGACGTCAAGGACGCCCGCTCCCGCGAGCAGGGCCTGGGCCTGGGCTTGAACATCGTCAAGAGCATCGTCGAGGCGCACGGCGGCGAGGTGAGCGTCGAGAGCGAGGTCGGCAAGGGCGCGACGTTTTCGTTTACGCTCCCGCTCGCGGACGGGAAGCGGCAGGAGACGGTGGGGGGGTGAGAGAGGCGGCCTCAGGCTTCAGGCTAAAGCAAAGGAGCCGTCGTTTGTTCATTCGGCGCGGATGCGGGAAGAGGTTTCCTCGGTGAGCTTCACTTGCACCACCGACTTGTGGGCGGGCCTTTCGGCGTAGACCAGCGTCGTCTCCACCTCGGCGTCGCCGGGGGCCGCGTGGATGAGCAGATCCAGCTGCCCGGGCGCGCCCGTCTTTCCATACTGGACGTCGTGTCGGGCCAGCGCGTGGCCCCCGCGCCGGACCACCACGTCCACCTCGACGATGTCGCCCGGCAGCGCGGAGGTCAGGTCCACCTGCAAGGTCAGGTCGCGCGGCTGCTTCCCGCGCGTCCAGAGGAGCAGCCCTCCTCCGAGCAGCGCGACGAAGACCACCCGCAGCAGGATCTCCCTACGCATCCTCGTCTTCGGGCACAGGCTCGCCGGGAGTCCCGCCGGCGGCGGGCTCCTTCTTCTTGGTGCGCACCTTGGCGCGGATCCCCGGCTCGCCCGACGGCTTCAGCTGGATGCTGGCGTTCACCTCCAGCGTCACGCTGGTGAGGAGCTTCCACATCTCCCGCCGCAGCGTGTCGCTCTCGAGGAAGCGGCGCACCTCCTGCGTCACCACCCGGGCCACCTCGGCGCGCGACTTGTCCGCCTGCGAGACGAGGAAGGCCAGCGCGTCCTTGGGAAGCTTCATCTCCGTGACCGCGTTGCGGATGCCCTCTTCGGTCATGAAGAGCGCCCCCACGCCGGTGAGCACCGCGCGCCGCACGATGTCGGGCACCAGCCCCGACAGCTTCTTCGCCTCCTCGGGCGGCAGGTCGTCGGGGAACTCGGGCTTGTCCGCCATCAGGGGCCTCCGAGGTGCAGGAGAAAGGTCAGGCTCGGCTCGTTGGAGCCGCGCCCGGCGCCGTCGACCGCGATCAGGCTGAGCTGCACTTGCTGTCCTTGCGACATGCGGTCGAGGGTGAAGTCGTCGTCGATCTTCAAGGTGCCCTTCTTCGTCCCCGCGGCGATGCCCTGCGCCTTGAAGATGTCCGCAAGCGACACCGTCTGCTGGGTGCTGCCGCCCACCCGGAGGTTGAGGACGCCCTGGTCGAGCGTGCCGGTGTCGTCGGTGAAGTCCACCGCCAGCAGCACCTTCAGCGGAGCTTCCACATCCTGGCAATGCGCGGCGTCGCGGCAGCGCAGGTTGACGAGCTGCGGGCCGCCGCCGCAAGAGAGCAGCAGCGCGAGCGGCAGCAGCTTCACTCCTCGCCCTCGTAATAGTCCACCGCCGCGTCCTGCTTGTGGACGCTGGCGAGGCCGTGCCCGCGAGCCAGCACGCCGATTTTTTTCGAGTCCGGGTATACGGCCACCTCCGGCTCGATCATCGTCGAGAGCGCGAGGAAGCGCAAAGGCGCGGCGGAGCGGTTGATCACTTGATGACCGGGAGGCCCGGGCGGCATCGCCACGTAGTCGCCGGTGCGCACGTTGATCTCCTCGGCGCCGACGCGCAGCACGCCCTCGCCTTCCAGCACGAAGAGCGCCTCCTCGTTGGTCAGGTGGTAGTGGAACGGAAAGGCCTTCTTTCCCGGCTGCAGCTCGAACCAGCTGGTGCCGATCTTCTGCCCGCCCGCCGCAGCGCCCAGCCGCTTGCGGGTGAAGGCGAAGCCGCCGTGGTCGAGCTTCTGCTCCTCGCAGGTCCACACCGAAGTCTTCTTGTAGGTCATGCCTTCTTCCCCAGCTGCACCAGCGGCTTTCCTCCGCCGCGCGGCAGCGCTGTGAGATTGGCCAGCGCCACCCGGTCGGCGATGTTCTGCGCGATGCGGATGAGCGCCTGCGCCTCGGGCAGCCCCGGGTCGGAGGCAACGATGGGTCGCCCGTCGTCGCTGCCGGTGCGGATGGCGAGGTTGATGGGCACCCGGCCGAGGAAGGGAACGTTGAGCTTGGCCGCCGCCTGCTCGGCGCCGCCCTTGGAGAAGATCTCCGTCTCGTGCTGGCAGTTGGGGCAGACGAAGCCGCTCATGTTCTCGACGAAGCCCAGCACCGGGATGTTGACCTTGTCGAACATGACCTTGGCCTTGATGGCGTCGGAGAGGGCCACGTCCTGCGGCGTGGTCACCACCACGGCGCCGCTCACCGAGACTTGTTGCGCGATGGTGAGCTGGATGTCGCCGGTGCCCGGCGGCAGGTCGAGGATGAGGTAGTCGAGCTCGCCCCACTTCACGTCGCGCAGCAGCTGGACCAGGGCGCCGTGGAGCATGGGGCCGCGCCAGATCATCGCCTGGTCCGGATCGACGAAGAAGCCGATGGAGATGACCTTGACCCCGAAGGCGAGGAGCGGGTTGACGGCCTTGCCGTCCTCGCTGGTGGGCCGCGCGCCGTAGAGGCCCATCATCAGCGGCATGCTCGGGCCGTAGATGTCGGCGTCGAGCAGGCCGACCTTGGCGCCCGACTGCGCCAGCGCCACGGCGACGTTGGCGGAGACGGTGCTCTTGCCGACGCCGCCCTTGCCGCTGCCGATGAGGACCACGTTCTTCACCGACGGCACCAGGTCGGTCTGGTTCTGGCCCTTGGCCGGAGAGGTCCGCACCGACCAGCTGAAGGCCACCTCCACCCGCGCGATTTGCAGTGGCGAGAGCGTGGCGCGGATGCCTTCTTCGATGCGCGCCTTGTGCGGCGAGGCCGGCGTGGGCAGCTCGACCTGGACGCGGACGCCGCTGCCCTCGAGGATCTCGGCGCCCTTCAGCATGCCCAGTTCGGAGAGGGCGCGGCCCGAGGCCGGGTCCTTGAGATCCTTGAGAACGGAGAGAACCTGCTCTGAGGTGACTGCCATAGGGCGCGGGAAGATGCGTGGCGCGCCGTCTCAAGTCAAGGCGAGTGCAAGAGCGGGCGACCGGGCCGCTCCCGGGTCCGCTTTCCGTTCTCCAGCACCAGCTTGCCGTTGACGAGCACGGTGGGGATGCCTTCGGGATACTGCAGCGGCTTCTCGAAGGACGGCGTGTCGCGGACGGCGGCGGGATCGAAGACGACCAGATCCGCTTTCATCCCGGCGCGCACGAGGCCGCGATCGGCGAGCCCCAGCCGGCGGGCGGGTAAGGACGTCATCTTGCGGACCGCCTCCTCGACGGAGAAGAGGTGCTCGTCGCGCGCGTAGTGGCCGAGCATGCGCGCGGCGCTGCCGAAGGCCCGCGGGTGGGCGCTGCCCTCGGCGGCGAAGGGCCCGTCGATCGCCATCCCGCCGTAGTCGGTGTCCATCGACACCCACGGCTGCGCGAGGCCCAGCTTGACGTCGTCCTCGTTCATGCCGAAGCGCGCCACGCCGACGTTGCCGCGGTCCAGCGCCACCAGGTCGACGAGCGCTTCCGCGGGGGGTTCGTTCATCAGCCGGGCCACCTCGTCGAGCCGCTTGCCGACGTACTTCTTGCGGACGTCCGCATCCACCGCCGTGAGCAGGAGGATGTCCTCGGGATGGAAGTCCTCGCCGATCTCCTTGAGCATCCGCGCCCGCTGCGCCGGCTCGTGGATGCGCGCGACCATGGCATCGACGCCGCCGTCGTGCGCCCAGTCGGGGATGGTGGCGTCGAGCCCGTTGGCGCTGGCGACATAGGGATACATGTTGGCGGTGACGTCGAGGCCGGCGGCGCGGGCGGCCTCGATGCGCCCGATCACTTCCCTCATCCGCCCCCAGTTGGCGCGGCCGGAGACTTTCAGGTGCCAGATCTCGACGGGGATCTTCGCCTCGCGCCCGATGGTGAAGGCCTCGTCGAGCGCCTCGCCGATCTTCTTCGCCTCGCTGCGGAGGTGGCTCGCGTAGAAGCCGTGGTGCCGGGCGGCCGCTTTCGCCAGCGCGATCAGTTCCGGCGTCCTGGCGAAGCTGCCCGGCTGGTAGATGAGCCCGGTGGAGACGCCGAAGGCGCCCTGCCGCATCGCCGTCTCCACCAGCGCCTGCATCTGCTTCAGCTGCTTCTCGTCGGGCTGGACGTCCTTCATGCCCAGCACCACGCCGCGCACCTGCGCCGCGCCCACCAGCACCGCCTCGTTGACGCTGGGCCGCGCCTTGCGCAGGCGCCGGAAGTAGCCGGCCAGATCGGTCCAGTCGATCTTGACCCGGTACTTCTTCAGCCAGTCGGCGTTCTCGTGGATCCAGGCGGCGTTCATGGGCGCCGGCGAGAGGCCCTCGCCGGTCAGCTCGGTGGTGATGCCCTGGCGGATCTTGCTCTCCTCGCGCGGGTCGACCAGCGCGTTGAGCTCGCTCTGCCCGAGCAGGTCGATGAAGCCGGGAGCGACGGCGAGGTCGTGCAGCTCGAGGCGCCGTTTCGCCTTGGCGTGAGAGAGATCGCCCACCGCCGCGATGCTGTCGCCCTTGATGCCGACGTCGGCGCGGAACCAGGGTGCGCCCGTGCCGTCGATGACGCGGCCGCCGGAGAGGACCAGATCGAAGACCGCGCAGAGGAGGAGGATCATGTGGGGGCCACGACGATCATGCCCTCTTCGCCCTGCGCGCCGTCCACCACCGCGCGGACCGACAAGGCCTGGCGGGCGGTGGTGGCGAGCTGCAGCAGGGCGGTGGTGACGTCGCTGGTGGTGTAATGGCAGCTGGGGGGCGTCCCGGCCCGCGCGCCCAGTCCGGCGGCGCAGAGGAACGACGGCAGGAGCAGCCGCTCGGCGGTGGCCGCGTCGACGGCGCCGCGCCGCTCGAGGACTCGGGCGAGGCGGTGGGCGAGCCGGTCGCCGATGGCCCCGGCGTCGCTGCCTCCGGGCGCCGGCGTCGCCGGACCCAGCTCGGAGACGGAGACGACCGCGTGCTCGA
>JAYWAJ010000071.1:0-7210 GCA_043782525.1 Deltaproteobacteria bacterium
CCGAGCGGCACCAGCGCGTTCGCCTCGGGGAAATACGTGCAAGCGCAGCCGCGCGGGATGTCGTAGGGCACGACGACGAAGCGGCGCGCCGTGCGGGTCTCGCCGCGGAAGTGGCTGGTCAGATCGACCACCTGCTGCTCGCGCAGGCTCAAGGACGCGATGTCCTCGCGGTTCATCAGCACCACGCGCCGCTCGTTGGCCAGCCCGCGATACCGATCGCTCAATCCATAGATGGTGGTGTTGTACTGGTCGTGGCTGCGCACCGTCATCATGAGGAGCTGGCCGGGAAGCAGCGCGTGTTGCGGCAGCGGGTGCACGGTGAACCGGGCCCGGCCCGTCTCGGTGGGGAAGGTGCCGTCGCGCGGGCCGTTGGGGAGGTAGAAGCCGCCCTTGGTGCGGACGCGGGCGTTGTAGTCGGCGGCTCCGGGGACGACCTGCGCGATCAGCTCGCGGATGCGGTCGTAGTCCTCGGCCAGCCAGCGGTAGCGGACCTTGCTGCGCGCGCCCAGCGTCGCCTCGGCGAGCCGCGCCACGATCTCCGGCTCGGAGAGCAGGTGCTCCGAGGCAGGCGGGACGCGGCCGCGGGACATCTGCACCACGCCCATCGAGTTCTCGGTGGTGACGAAGCGGCCCGCGTCCTCCTCGGTGCGGCCGAGGCAGGGCAGGATGAGGGCGGCGGCGCCGGTGACCAGGTGCGAGCGGTTGAGCTTGGTGGAGACGTGCGCGGTCAGGCGCGCGGTGCGCAGCGCGGTTGCGGTATATTCAGTATCCGGCGTGGCGGAGAGGAAGTTCCCGCCCAGCGCGAAGAAGACCTTGGCCTTGCCGGCGTGCAGCGCATGGATGGCCTCCACCGTGTCGAGCCCGTGCGCGCGGGGCGCGACGATGCCGGTGGCCTTGTCGAGCGCGTCGAGGAAGGCGGCGCTGGGCTTCTCGTAGATGCCCATGGTGCGGTCGCCCTGGACGTTGGAGTGCCCGCGCACGGGGCAGACGCCGGCGCCGGGCTTGCCGATGGCGCCGCGCAGGAGGAGCAGGTTGACCACCTCGCGGACGTTGTCGACCGCGTTCTGGTGCTGGGTCAGGCCCATCGCCCAGCAGACGATGATGCGCTGGTGGTCGATGAGCAGCTGCGCCGCGGCGCGGATCTGCGCCTCGGGGATCCCGCAGCCCGCCTCGATCTCCGCCCAGGTCAGCTTGCGCAGGTGCGCGGCGAGGCCGACGTACCCCTGGGTCCGCTCGCGGACGAAGGCGTCGTCCACGGCGCCGGCCTCGACGATGCACTTGCCCAGCCCCTGGAAGAGGGCGACGTCGCCGTTGATGCGGACCTGGAGGAAGAGGTCGCTGAGCTGCGTCCCCGGCCCGAGCAGCCGCAGCGCTTCCTGGGGGTGCTTGAAGGCGAGCAGCCCTGCTTCCCGCAGCGGGTTGACGCTGATGATCTTTGCCCCCGCGCGCTTGGCCGCCTGCAGCGCCGTCAGCATGCGCGGATGGTTGGTGCCCGGGTTCTGCCCGGCGATGAGGATGACCTGGGCCTTCTCGAAGTCGTCGAGCTTGACCGTGCCCTTGCCGATGCCGATGGTCTCCATCAGGCCGTTGCCGCTCGACTCGTGGCACATGTTCGAACAGTCGGGCAGGTTGTTGGTGCCGAACTCACGAATGAATAGCTGGTATAAAAAAGCTGCCTCGTTGCTGGCGCGCCCGCTGGTGTAGAAGATCGCCTCGTCGGGGCTGGCCAGCCCGCGCAGCTCCTCGCCGATCCGCGCGAAGGCGGCGTCCCAGCTGAGCGGCCGGTAGTGCGTCGCGCCCGGCTCGAGCAGCATCGGCTGGGTGAGCCGGCCCTGCTTGCCCAGCCAGTGGTCGCTCTGTTGCGAGAGCTCGGCGACGCTGTGGCGGGCGAAGAAGTCGGCGGTGATGCGCGCCGAGGTCCCCTCTTCGGCGACGGCCTTGGCGCCGTTCTCGCAGAACTCGAAGGCGCTGCGGTGGCCGTCGGGGTCGGGCCAGGCGCAGCCCGGACAGTCGAAGCCGTCCACCTGGTTGATGCGGGCGAGCAGCCGCGTTCCCCGGACCACTCCGGCTTCGCCCAGCGCGAACTTCATCGACTGGACGATGGCTGGAATGCCGCCTGCCACCGCGGGCGGCGCGCGCGTGCCGAGGGGTACGGGATCTTCCGGCGGCTGGGCGCTGGCGCCGCGGGGATCGTGCGGCTTCGTCGTTTCGAGAGCGGTCGAGGGGGCCTCGGCCATCAACGTCTCCAGGTGGGCAGCGAGGCAGACACGAGCGACAAGCTCAACAGATGTTGGACGTTTCGAGCGGTTTCGCGGCTGCGTCGTTTTGACGCGGGACCGGCTCTTCGGCCAGGTCGAACCAGAAGAGGGCGCCTCCCGTGGAGGCGGTGCGAACTCCGACAGAGCCGCCGTGCGACTCGGCCAGGCGCTTGACGGTGGCCAGCCCGAGCCCGATGCCAGGGACGTTGTTGCTGGGGCCACGCACGTACGGCTCGAAGACCCGCTCGGTCAGCGAGGGCGGGATGCCGGGCCCGGTGTCCTCCACCTCGAAGACGACGCGGCCGCGCCGCCGCCGGATGCGCAGCGACACCTCGCGGACCTGCGCCTCGCCCAGGTACTTGATGGCGTTGCGCAGCAGGTTTCCCAGCAGGCTGAGCAGCACGCCGGGGCTGCAGGGCACCCAGCAGTCGGGCGGCGGCGGCTCGAGGTGCAGCTCGGCGGCCCGCTCGGCGGCAAAGGGAAGGAGCTCTTCGCGCAGTCCGGCCACCGCCTCGGCGACCTGGGCTCGCGCTCCGGGCTGCGGCCGCGCTCCGGCGCGGGCGAACTCGAGCAGCCCGTCGACGATGCCGCGCACCCGCTGCAGCGCCGAGCTGCCGCGCGAGAGGGCTTCGTTGGCCGCGGGCGCGAGCCGCCCGGCCACCGCCAGCGCCAGCCCCACCGCCGAGAGCGGGCTGAGCACGTCGTGGGCGACCCGGCCGGCAAACTGCTCCAGCTCCTCGGCCTTGCGCTCGACGAGCCGCTGGTGCTCCGCCTGCACCGCGTGGACCTGCCGCACCACCCGCAGCACCAGCAAGGCCGCGACCATGGCCAGCGCGGCGCAGAGCGCGTCGAGCTGGTAGGCGAAGCGGTTGGACCTGGCCCGCGCCGCCTCGATCCGCACCGCTGCGTTCGCGGCGGCGCGCGCGTCGGCGTCGACCAGCTCCTTGGCCACCGCCACCGCCGCGTCGCCCCGGGGCCGGGCCTCGAAGCGCATGGTCTGCAGCGCCAGCTGGTGCTGGCCCGCCCTCGCCTGCGCCATTGCCCGCTCCGCCGCCTCGTCGAAGGCGCGCAGGTCGGCCTGCAGCCGGCCCAGCCTCTCGATCTCGAAGCCGCTGCCGGGCAGCGCCAGCGTTTGCGCCATCAGCGCGTCGATGCGGACCCGGGACTGTGCCACCTGCGCGCCGTCCCGCGTCTCCACCGCGTGCATGGCCTCGAGCTCCAGGTGACGCAGCTCGGCGCGCAGGCTGGAGAGCGCTTCGATGCCCGGCGCCGCCACGCGCGAGATGAGCAGCGCGTCGGTGTCGATGTCCCGCGCCGCCCGCTGGGCCCAGACGGTCGACCCGATGAAGGCCGCGATCACCGCGAAGAAGGCGACCAGCAGCGCGCGGGACGAAGTCGCCATGGCGGAGTGGGTAACGCCGCCTTCCCGCTTTCGCTTCCCCTCAAGGCCGGCGGGCGCTCTCCAGCGGAACCAGCTGCGCGTAGCCGGTGTAGCGCTCGTCGATGTGGCGGACGTAGTCGACGGGCTCGCTGCCGCGGCAGAAGCCGAAGCGCGCCTTCTGTGCGAACTTCCGGTCGGAGAGCTTGAGCAGGTAGGGCGCCACTTCCCGCCAGTGGGACGGATCTTTGCGGTCGCCGCGCGCCAGGTGCCGGGCGTCGTCGACGTGGCCGAAGCCGGTGTTGTAGGCGGCCAGCGCGAAGCGGTACCGCTCGATGGGGTCTCTGACGTCGCGGTAATGATCGGAGAGCTGCTGCATGTACTTGAGCCCGCCGCGGATCGACTGCTCCGGATCGGTCGGGTCGGTGATCCCCAGCCCGCGCGCGGTGGCCGGCATGATCTGGAAGAGGCCGAGCGCCCCCACCCAGCTCTTGCGGGCCGGGTCGAAGTGGCTCTCCTGGTAGATCTGCGCGGCCACCAGGCGCCAGTCGAACTGGTGCTGCCCGGCGTACTTGCGGACCATCGGATCGTACTGGCTGAGGGTGCCCGTCTCCGAGGCGTAGAACTTGTCCTTGCGCTCCTTCCGCAGCGAGCGCTGCGCCTCGAAGTACTTGGTCTTGAGCAGGTTGAAGTCGGGCTTCTTGCGCAGCTCGTGGAAGACGCCGTCGATGGCCTTCTTCAGCTTCACGTCGCCGGGCCGCACCGCCCAGGCCAGGTCGCGCTCGTCGCTGATGGGCGGGCCGACGATGAGGTTGTCCCAGTAGGCGGTGTGGACGTTGGCGAGGATGTCGTCGGCGATGGTGTAGGCGATCTCGCCCCTGGAGACGGCTTGCAGGACGGTGTCGGTCTCCCAGTCTTCGGGCACCGGCGTGATCACCACCTCCGGCTTGCCGGCCGCCTGGAGCCGCGCGTTGAGCGCGAGGAGTGTCTGCGCGTAGGAGGCGCTCTTGCGGAGGTGGACCTCCTTTCCGGAGAGGTCCTCCGCTGCCTTGAGCGGCAGGGTGCCGTCCTTCCAGACCACCACCTCGCGGGTGTGGCCCCACGGCTCGGCGAAGAGCACCTGCTTCTTGCGCTCGTCGGTGACGGTGACCTCGGCGGCGATGACGTCGCCTTCGCCCTTGATCAGGGCCGGCACCATCTCCGCCCAGCTGGAGGTGATGATCATGTCGACGCGGATGCCGAGCGACTGCGCCAGCCTCTTGCCCACCTCGTAGTCGAAGCCCATCCGGTGGCCGCGGTAGATGAAGAAGCTGGTGTCGTTGTTGCGGGTGAGGACGCGGAGGTAGCCGCTCTTGACGATCTCCTCGAGGGTGCGGGGATGGTCGGGGCGGCCCGAGGCGCGGGAGACGATGCCTTCGGGCGCGGCATCCTCGCCGGACTCGGCCTGGGCGATGTCCGCGTCCCCCGCCGCGGCGGCCTGCGCCGCGCCTTGCCCCTGCGTCGGGTCGAGGGCCACGCCAGCGTCTGCCTCCTGCGAGTGGCCGACGTTGGCAAGCAGCAGCGCCGCAGCGAGGACGAGTTGGTTCATTGGCCGACGAGCCTAGGTTTGTAGCAAGCATACGGTCAAGCGCCCGCCCGGACGGCCGCCAGCACCGGCTCCTGACGCCGCCGGCCGACCCATGGGTGGGACACCCCGTGGATGCCCCCCGAAAAAAATAATTTTTTCTTCTGGGCCGCGGCTGGCCTCAGTGGGGCGCTCCGGCGGCTTCTGGCCTGAAGCCTGAGGCCTGAGGCCTCGGGCCACAGGCCTGCGCAGCCCGAATCTTGCGCTCACCTCCCCCCCGAGGCGACGATGCTTGCCGTGCTCCAGGGCCTCACCAGCTTCCTCGTCGCCGTCGCCCTCTTCCTCTTCGTGGGGCTGCTGCGGCGCGCCCTTGGCACCCGGCGCGTCAACTCGGCGGTGAAGCAGTTCTTCGACGAGCTGGCCGCGCCCCAGCGGCTGCTCTTTTTATACCTGGTCGCAAGGCTGGGCGGCTTCCTCTTCGCCGATGCCATGCACCCGAGCGTCGCCCACGGCCTCGAGACGGCCTCGCGCTTCTTCGGCATCGTCGCCGTGCTGCGGCTCGGCGACTCGCTGATCTTCGCCTTCATCCGCTGGCGCGGCCGGGTGGGGATGCCCCGCATCCTGCGCACGCTGACGGTCTGGGCCCTGACCTTCCTCGCCGGCTCGGTCCTGCTGCGCGTCGAGTACAAGCTCGACCTCTCCAGCCTCTTCGCCACCAGCGCGCTGCTCTCGGTCGTGCTCGGCTTCGCGCTCCAGGAGACGCTGGGCAACCTCTTCGCCGGCCTGACGCTGCACGCCGAGCAGCCCTTCGAGACCGGCGAGTGGGTCAGCTTCGGCAAGTACTGCGGGCGCGTCCTCGACGTCGGCTGGCGCTCGACCCGCCTGATCACGGGGGACGAGGACGAGCTCCTGGTGCCCAACAGCCTCATCAGCCGCGAGGTGGTGGTCAACCACATGCGGCCGCAGATCACCGACGTCATCGAGCTGATGATCGCCGTCGATCAGGAGGTCTCGCCGGCGCGGGCCAAGGCGGTGCTCCTCGAGGCGCTGGCCGCGTGCCCGCTGGTGCTGAAGGAGCCCGCGCCCATCGCGCAGCTGGCCTCGTTCACGCCGGACGGCGTGCACTACCGCCTCAAGTTCCACACCGAGGGCTTCCACGTCGAGCGGATCGCGCTCGACCAGGCGCAAGAGGCGATCTGGTACGCGCTGCGCCGCGCCGCCATCGACATGCCCTTCCCGCAGACGATGGTCAGCTACCGCGAGCGCGCGGCCGAGGCCGAGGACCGGCGGCGGCGCGAGCACCTGGCCGAGGCGGAGGACCTGCTCGGGCGCATCGACTTCGTGCAGGCGCTGAGCGCGCCGGCGCGGAAGGTCCTGGTGGAGAGCGCGCGCTTCCTCGAGTACGGACCGCGGCAGGCCATCGTGCGGCAGGGAGAGCAGGGCGACACGCTCTACCTGGTGGCGCACGGCGAAGTGGGCGTGAACATCCATGTCGAAGGCGGGCCCGACCGCGAGGTGGCCAGGCTCGGCCGCGGCGCGCTCTTCGGGGAGATGAGCGTCCTCACCGGCGACCCGCGCACGGCGACGGTGGTGGCGCTGGGCGACGCGGCGCTTCTCGAGGTGGGCCGCGAGGCCTTCAGCCAGATCCTCTCCGCCGAGCCCGAGCTGGCGCAGAGCCTCGCCGACGTGATCACGCGCCGCCGCCTCGCCCTCGACGCCGCCCGCGCCGCCCAACAGGCGCCCGCGCTGGAGAAGGAGTCGTCCAACCTGCTCTCGCGCATCCGCAGCATCTTCGGATTCAAGCGCCCGGGTGATAAAGCCTTCGCGTGATCGTCGATGCGCACGTGCATCTCTTCCCCGACCGGCTGGCGCAGGCCGTCCGCCACTGGTTCGACCAGCACGCCTGGAGCATCGAGCACCGCCAGGGCGTCGATGCCTGCGTCGAGACCCTCAAGGCCGGCGGCATCGGCCGCATGGTGGCGCTGCCCTACGCGCACAAGCCCGGCATCG
>JAYWAJ010000072.1:0-7209 GCA_043782525.1 Deltaproteobacteria bacterium
GCGCCGCGCAGGTGGTGCGCCTCGTCGATGACCACCAGGTCCCAGCCGGCCTCCGCCGCGTGATCCGACTCCTGCTGGCTGCGCGAGAGCCACTCCAGCGAGGTGATCACCAGCGGATGGCGATCCCACGGCTCGCCCGGCTCCGCCTCGGAATCGGCCGCCTCGCGGTCGTCCTTGGCCCGCTCCGGATCCATCAGGGTGAAGAGCAGGTTGAACTTGTGGAACAGCTCCGCCAGCCACTGCACGGTGAGGTGCGACGGCGCCACCACCAGGCACCGCTTGACGAGGCCCGCGTGCAGGAGCGCCGAGAGGACGAGGCCCGCCTCGATGGTCTTGCCCAGGCCCACCTCGTCGGCGAGGACGAAGCGCGGCTGCGGCGCCGAGAGCACTTGATGGGCGACCGAGACTTGATGCGGCTTCACGTAGACGCGGGAAGCGAAGAGCGCGCCCAGCGCGTCGGCGCGGCGCTCGAGGTCGAGGCGCACCGCTTCGCTGCGGAGCTGGAAGTCCTCCGGCGCGCCCCACCGCCCCGAGGCCAGCTGTTCGGCCGGCCCCTCGCGGGGAGCGACGGCGCGCAGGTCGGCCTCGCTGCGGATGGTCGGCTTCTTGCCTTCCGCCTCGACGGTGTAGCGGTAGAGCTCGCTCGCCGCGCCCGGCAGCCCGCGCAGCACCCGGCAGGGCGTTCCGTCGGCGAGGCGCGCAGGCGAGCTGGGCGCGAACTTGTAGCGCGCCAGCGCGTTGTCCCGCGACGAGACGATGACCGGCCCGCCCGGCCGCCCCGGGAAGTCGGCCGAGAGGCGCGGCGGGTCGTCGCTGACCGCCAGCACGTGGCCCACTCCCCACGCCCGCTGCGCCCGGTGAACAACCTTCATGCCTTTGGTGAACAGCGGCATCGGCGGACCTTCTATACTGGAAGCACATGGACGGCCATGCCATCTCGACTCCGCCGCCGCCCGCGCGCAGCCGCCCGGGGCTGGGCCAGTTCTTCCGCGCCTCGCTCCTGCTCGGCGTGGTCGGGTTCGGCGGCGGGCTGTCGGTGCTCGCCAACATCCACGCGCTGGTGGTCCGGCGGAGGCGCTGGCTGACCGAGCGCGAGTTCACCAACACCGTCACCGTCGCGCAGATGCTGCCCGGCGGCGCGGCGGCCAACGCGCTGGCGTACATCGGGCTGCGCTTCGGCGGCTTCACCGGCGCGCTGCTCGGCTACGTCGGCTTCGTGCTGCCCGGCTGGATCGCGGTGATGGTCCTCGCCTTCCTCTACGTGCACTACGGCACCAGCCCCGACGTGAGCACGCTGCTCGGCGGCTTCAACGCGGCAGTGGTCGGCATCATCGGCGCCATCACCTTGAAGATGGCCAAGTCGGCGGTGGCGCGCCTCTGGCAGATGGGCCTCGCCGCCGGCGCCCTGCTCTTCTCCATCGTCGGCGACATGGCGCCGGGAGAAGTGGCGCTCATCAGCATCGTCGTCGGGCTGGCGGTGGACCTCGGGACCAAGCGCGCGCGCCTCTTCTCCCTCGAGCGGCGCCGCAGGCCGCGCGAGGGCGAGCCGCCGGTGGTGCTGCCCGAGGAGGGCGCGACGCTGGCGGCCAACTCGCGCGACGAGCCGAAGGTGGCGCCGCCGCCGCCGCCGCCGGGTTCCAGCGAGCTGCGCCTCGCCGCCTGGACGGTGGGCGTCGCCGGGCTGGCGCTGACCATCCACGCCACCGGGCTCGACCGCGAGCTGCTCAGCATCGGGCTGTCGTTCTTCCGCACCGGCCTAGGCGCGTACGGCGGAGGCTTTGCCATCGTCCCGCACCTGAAGCAGGTGGTGGCCCGGCAGGGCTGGCTCACCGACCGGCAGTTCGCCGACGCGGTGGCCATCGGCAAGCTGACACCCGGCCCGGTGCTGCTGCTGGCGACTTTCATTGGCTACATCCGGCACGGCTTTCTCGGCGCCATCGTCGCCACCATCGGCATCTTCAGCGCACCCTTCGCGCTGGTGACGCTGGCGGGCACCTGGCTCGACCGCATCCGCTCGCGGCGTCCGGTGCGCGCGGCCTTGCGCGGCCTGACGCCGGCGGTGCTGGGGCTGATGGCGGCGGCGATGATCTCGCTCGGCGACACGCTCAACGGCGAGGCGGAGGTGGCCATCGCCGTCGCCGTGGCGCTGACCTTGAGCCGCTTCGAGGTGAACCCAGCCATCATGCTGGCGGTGGGCGGCGTGGCCCGGTTCCTCTTCCGCTTCGCCGGACTGTAAAGGAGGCTTTCGTGATCGACGCAGAGGGGCAGCGGAAGGCGGCGGGCGAGGCGGCGGCGGCCATGGTCGAGGACGGGATGGTCATCGGCTACGGCACCGGCCGCGGGGCGACGGCGGCGCTGAAGGCGCTCGCCTTGCGGGGCGCGAAGGTCCGCGGGGTGCCGACCTCGGAGCGGACGGCGCAGACCTGCCGCGAGCTCGGGCTGGCGCTGGTCTCGCTGGACGATGTGATCGAGCTGGACCTGGTCATCGACGGCGCCGACGAGGTGGATCCGGAGCGGCAGATCCTGAAGGGCGGCGGCGGCGCGCACGTGCGGGAGAAGCTGGTGGCGCTGGCGTCGCGGCGGCGCATCATCGTCATGGAGGCGTCCAAGCTGGTGGCGCGGCTGGGGGCGACGCGCGGGCTGCCCATCGAGGTGGTGGCCTTCGGGTGGCGCGCGACGCTGGCGCGGATTGCGGAGGTGCTGCCCGGAGCGCAGCGGCGCGAGGGGGGGCTGTCGGACAACGGCGGGGTGCTCATCGACGCGCCGCTCCTCGCTGGCGCGGATCTGCACGCGATTGACCTGTCCTTGAAATGCATTACCGGCGTCGTCGACCACGGGCTGTTCCTGGATCTGGAACCAACGGTGGTGGTGGGCGGCCCGGACGGGGTGCAGGTGCTGGGGGGGTGATCGCCTGGCTGGGAGTGGCCACCGCCGCCGTGCTCGTCGCGCTCGCCGGGCTCCATTTCTATTGGGCCGCGGGCGGCCGCTGGAAGGTGAGCGCAGCAGTCCCGGAGGTCGGCGGGGCCCAGGCTTTCTCCCCGGGTCCGCTCGCGTGCGCCGCGGTAGGAACGGCGCTTCTTTGCGCCGCCCTCTTCGTCTCGTGCGCGGCGCGACTCTGGCTCGGCGCAGGGGTGCCGCATGCCGTCTCCCGCGTCGCTACTGGCGCTCTGGCCTTCGTGTTCATCGGGCGGGCCATCGGCGACCTGCGTTACGTCGGTTTTTTCAAGCGCGTGCGCGGAACCCGCTTCGCGCGCCTCGACACCCGGGTCTACTCGCCGCTCTGCCTGGCGCTGGGAGCCGCCTGCGCTTTGATTGCGGCGGCCTGAAAGGCAGAGCGAGGAGCCCGCGCAGGGTCTGGGTGCGCTCGCCGTCGAAGCCCGACGTCCTTGGAGGTGACAGATCCCGTCCGGGTCGCGGGTGATGGTCATCGCCCTTGCAGCTCCAGTTGATGTCTTGCAAGAGCGAGCCGTCTGCACGTCGAGCGCGAGGTCAGCGACGGTATGTTTCAAGTCGATTCTCATCCTTGAGCGCTTTCGCCTTACGCGCGTCGCTCACCTCCATCCCGCCATGCTTTGGATCGCCAGCGGTGGAAGGTGTGCTCGCTCACCCCGAGCTGGCGGCACAGGTCGCGGATCTTGGCTCCGGCGTCGTGCTCCTTGAGCGCCGCGATGAGCTGCTCTTCGGTGAAGCGGCTCTTTCTCATGGCAATCCTCCTTGTGCAGGAGGACCGGCACAATGTCTGGATCAGGATTCGGGGGCTAGGTCAGTGGTTTGCCCATACGGACTCACGAACTCCACTCCGCTGCCCACTTTGGCACGAGTTGCGTAAGGTGTCCCCAGATCCCGCCGCATCACCGGCATCGACAGCCTCTCCAAGCGCGACCGCGCCGCTGGTCCGCACCACCGACGCCTTCCTCTCCGAGGCCCACCGAGGCAGCAGGGTCTCGTGGGGCGCTCAGGGGAGGCTGAGCGCGGGCCGAGCGACTCTAGACCTGCTCTTCATGCGATTCGTCGAACTACTCGCTGCGCACGAAGTCTTCAGGCTCGCGTTTGGGATCCTATGGTTCAGATGAGTGGAAGAGTCAGATCAATGCCAGGATCCTCGGAGGAACACGGGACCGAACCACGCGATTGCCACTAGCAGAATGAAACATCCGAATAACCATGCCACGGCTAGTCGCCTATAAAAGCGGCCTTTGGGGGTACTAACGGTGAGCCAACCGAACCCCATGGAGGCTTCCATGAGGCTTACTCCTTGTTGCCGACGCGCCTCCATCGCGGCTCGCCGCTTGAGCCACCAGAAGCCAGCCAACCAACCGACTGAAATGAAGGTTAGTATCCACATCATGGGAAGCCTCATCTCCATCGCCACAGCCATGTGTAGCCTGCACTGAAATACATCCCAAACCCGCCACCGAGACCGAAAGCGCTGCCCCCGATTCCAATTCTGGCGCTGGTTGTGCGATCAGGCTCGGTTGAATAGGCCCGGCAAGCGTTCGGTTGTGCCAATTCGGTTTCGCTCGAGAAGAGCAGCCCACCGGAGACTTCGCCGACATCAACGCCTGCCCCTCCAGTTGGGCCGTTCAGAGCGTCGATTGAGCCCATGCCCGGATATAGCCCCGCTGCGGGCCCAGCCCCGAGACTGAAGTCAAATCCTGTGCGGCCTTCTATGCTAGACGCAAGACCAAAGTGTCCGCTGCCGTCCACCGCGAATTGAATGGAACCCTGCAGGCCCCAGAAGGCGAATTGCCCCTCCGCCATACCGCCAAAAACCAGCACCCATCGGCCGTTCGGATCAAAATGGTTTATTGGATCTCCACCGACGTAGCTGTACAGGTTCGTCAGGCCGCCTCCGAACCTGAGCGGATCTTTCGCCGTCCACGTGCCCGTGACAGGGTCGTAGTCCCGCGAGCCAAACCTCGTCAGGCCCGTATCGAGGTCGCGCAAGCCTCCCGCGAACCCGAACGGCTGCGCCCCCGGCGCAGTATCGTTGAGCACCTTTCCAAATTCGTCGTAGTCGATGCGCTCGAGTGCGGAGCCCGTCGATGTGTTCTCCACCAGCCGTACGCTACCCACTTGGTCGGTGATGATCCGGTAGGTAGTGCCCCCCTGGACCATGTACTCGGGTACGTTCGCGTGCAGCCCATACACGAAGGTCGCCCTCACCGCACCAGTCGCATCTAGCCACGCAACGGGCTTCAACTGCGACCGATAGATGAAGCCCTCCATCAGCACGCCGTTGACCTTCTTGCCGATGCGGCGGTTTTGCCCATCCAGGTGAACCGAGGCGATTTCCGCCCAAGAGGGCGAGTTTCCCCAGCACGGTGCTGGTGTTGAGTCGGTCGATGCCCAGGTGCGAGCTGCGGCGCCCAGCGCTGAGGCCCGGACGCGAGTTTTCGCCTCCAGAGGCGGCTGCCCGGAGGATCGCGTATCCAGCTCGAGCGCGGCGTTCACGAGAGGAAGTCTACGCCAGATCGACCGAAGGGAAACACCTCAGGCTGCATGCTTACGGAGGTAGCTCAGGCTGCCCGGCACGTCGCGGATGAGGCGGAGCAGGATGTCCAGCGCGGCGGTCTGCACGTTGCGGCCGGCCTCCCAGCGGGAGAGCGTGTTGCCGCCGAGGTGCAGGAGCTTCGAGAGCGCGCCCTGGGTCAAGTGGAGCCGCTCTCGGATCGAGCGGATCTCGTCCGAGGAGAGCAGGCCGTAGTTCCTGCGGTAGAGGGCGAGCGCGCTCTCGCGCAGGTGGCGCATGTCGTCGAGCCGGAGCACGACCTCGCCGCACTTCGGGCAGCGCAAGTGGAGCGCGTCGGGGACCGCCACCTTGTCGCCATTGACCGAGTAGGAGAGCCGGGCCTTCCGCTCGCGCATCAGCGTGCCGCAGTTGGGGCAGGCGTCGGCCGCCAGCGTCGAAATGTCCGAGAGCCGCCGCTTCGTCCTAGGCTTCTTCATCGTCGTCTCCCTGGTCTTCGTGGAACGAAACGACCACGCACTCCGAGCGCACGATGAGCTTCACGTAGAGGACGACGCCGGCGACGTCGGGCTTGAAGATGTAGAGCCACTCCGGGGCCCGCTCCGACTCGATCCGTCCGGCCAGGTCGTCGGCCGAAAGCCCGGCGAGGATCTGCAAGGCGTCCTCCTCGTCGAGCTCCAGCTCAAGCTGGGCCAGCTCCTCTCCGGCCTTGAAGGTGAAGCGCACCAACTTCCGGGCGACGAGCCGGTGGATCTCGGCCAGCACCCGCGTCGCCCATCGAGGCCGGCCCATGCGTCGTTTCACTTCAGGGTGAAGATATGCATTTGGTGAAATTGGTCAAGCGTCTTCGTCGAGGAGCTGCTCGACCGCCGCTGGCGCTGGCTCCTGGCGCGGTCTGGGCGCCAGCGTCGCCGCTGGGTGCGTGGCGGTGTGGACCTGCTTGAGCTTGGCGATGCTGACCCTGGTGTAGACGGCGGTGGTAGTCAGGCGGCTGTGTCCGAGGATCTCCTGGATGAAGCGCACGTCGGCGCCGCCCTCGAGCATCTCCGTCGCCATCGCGTGGCGGAAGACGTGGCACGAGCCGGTCTTGCCGAGGTTGGCGCGCTTCACGTAGCCGGAGACGAGGTAGCTGATCCCGCTCAGGCCGAACGGTGCGCCTCGCCAAGTCAGAAACAGGCTCCGCTCACCAGCCACCTTGACCAGGCTCGGCCGAGCCTCCTCGATGTACTTCTGGATCCAGGCCAGGGCGCGCTCGCCGATGGGCACGCAGCGATCCTTGTCCCCCTTGCCCTTGCGCACGAAGACCACGCCGCGGCCGACGTCGAGGTCGGTGAGCGTGAGCGCGATCAGCTCGGCCCTGCGGGCGCCGGTCGAGTAGAACGTTTCCAGCATGGCCCGGTCCCGCAGCCCGAAGACCGTCTGCACGTCGGGCAGCGCGAGGACCTGCTCCACCTCGGCGTGGGAGAGCACGACCTTGGGCAGCCGGGAGCCGACCTTCGGGTACTCGATCTCCGAGGCCGGGTTGAAGAGCAGGAGGTTGTTCTTGGCGAGCCACTTGAAGAAGAGCTTGACCGCGCCGAGCTTCATCTTCTGCGTGCCGAAGTCGAGCGGCTCGCCGTTGTCCTTGCGGTAGTGGAACTGCCACTGCTGGTAGCGCTCCAGCAGCGGACGGGTCACCTCGGTGGGCCTGGTGATGCTGCGCGTGAGGCACCAGAAGAAGAAAGGCCGCAGCCGGTGGC
>JAYWAJ010000073.1:0-18933 GCA_043782525.1 Deltaproteobacteria bacterium
GTTCGCTCGATGAAGATCACTCTCCCGGAGTTGTCTCTCGTCGTCCTCATGGGGCCGTCCGGCAGCGGCAAGTCGAGCTTCGCGCGCAAGCACTTCAAGCCCACCGAAGTGCTTGCGTCCGACGAGTGCCGCGGGCTCGTGTCCGACGACGAGAACAACCAGGCCGCCACGACCGACGCCTTCGACGTGCTGTACTACATCGCGAAGAAGCGGCTCGCCGCCGGCCGGCTCACGGTGATCGATGCCACCAACGTGCAGCCCGAAGCGCGCAAGAACGCCGTCGCGCTCGCGCGGGAGTTCCACGTCCTTCCCGTCGCGGTGGTGTTCGACATTCCCGAGCGCATCTGCCACGACCGGAACAAGACCCGCGAAGACCGGAGCTTCGGCCCGCACGTCATCCGGCAGCAGATGCAGCAGCTGCACCGCTCGATGAAGTCACTCCAGCGCGAGGGATTCCGCCACGTCTTCAAACTCCAGTCGGTCGAGGAGGTCGATGCGGTCGAGGTGACCCGCGAGCCGCTCTGGAACAACCGCAAGTTCGACCACGGGCCGTTCGACGTGGTCGGGGACGTGCACGGGTGTCAGGATGAGCTTGAGGCGTTGCTCGCGAAGCTCGGGTACGCGCGCGACGAAGCCGGCGTCTTCCGGCACGGACAGGGGCGCAAGGCGGTGTTCCTGGGCGACCTCGTTGATCGCGGCCCGAACATCCCCGGCGTCCTCCGCACGGTGATGACGATGGAGAAGGCCGAGACGGCGCTGTGCGTGCCCGGCAACCATGAGATGAAGCTGCTGCGGAAGCTTCGCGGCAAGGACGTGAAGCTGACGCACGGCCTCGCCCAGACGATGGAGCAACTTGACCGCGAGCCGCCGGAGTTCCGCGCCGAGGTTGCGCTGTTCATCGACGACTTGGTGTCCCACTACGTCCTCGACGACGGGAAGCTCGTGGTCGCCCACGCGGGCATGAAGGAGCCGCTCCAGGGGCGCGGCTCGGGCAAGGTCCGCGAGTTCGCGTTGTACGGCGAGACGACGGGCGAGACAGATGAGTACGGGCTGCCGGTGCGCTACCCGTGGGCCAGCGAGTACCGGGGCAGGGCGACGGTCGTGTACGGCCACACCCCCGTGCCCGAGGCTGAATGGCTCAACAACACCATCTGCATCGATACCGGCTGCGTCTACGGCGGCAAGCTGACGGCGATGCGCTGGCCCGAGCGCGATCTCGTCCAGGTCCCCGCTGCCAAGGTGTACTGCGAGCCGACCAAGCCGCTCGTCGCGCCGGTTCTCGAAGTTGCGCTGTCGGCGCAGCACGCGAACGACGACGTGCTGGATCTCGCAGATGTCTTCGGCAAGCGCATCATCGAGACGCGCCTGAACCGGAACGTCACTGTGCGCGAGGAGAACTCGGCCGCCGCGCTAGAGGTGATGAGCCGCTTCGCAGCGAACCCGCGCTGGCTGGTCTACTTGCCGCCCACGATGTCCCCGCCGGAGACTTCACGCCGGCCTGGTCTGCTGGAGCACCCGGAGGAGGCGTTCGGGTACTTTCGTCGCGAGGGTGTGGTGCGCGTGGTGTGCGAGGAGAAGCACATGGGCTCGCGCGCGGTCGTCGTCGCTTGCCGCGACGCAGAGGCGGCGAAGGCACGGTTCGGCGTCGCGACGGGCGAGGCGGGCACGGTCGTCACGCGCACCGGGCGACGCTTCTTCAACGACGAGAAGCTCGAGGTGGAGGTCCTCGACCGCCTCCGCGCCGCGCTCGACAACAGCGGCTTCTGGACCGAGTACAGCACCGACTGGGCGCTGCTCGACTGCGAGTTGATGCCCTGGTCTGTGAAGGCGCAGGACCTGATCCGCGATCAGTACGCCGCCGTGGGGGCCGCTGCTCGCTCCGCGCTGGCGGACGTGCTCCCCGCGCTCGACGCCGCTGTCGGCCGAGGCGTGGACCTGGGTGACCTGCTGCCGCACGCGCGCGAGCGGGCGAAGCTGGTGCAGCGCTACCGCGAGGCGTACCGGCAATACTGCTGGCCGGTGCGCTCCGTGGATGACCTGAAGCTCGCGCCGTTCCACCTCCTTGCTACCGAGGGCAAGGTCCACACCGACAAGAACCATGACTGGCACATGCAGGTGCTGGCGAAGGTGTGTGCGGCGGACGCGAAGCTGCTGCTCGCCACTCCGTACCGCGTCGTCCCGCTCGACGAGGCGGAGGCCGTCCACGAGGCGGTGCGCTGGTGGGAGGACCTGACCGCACGCGGCGGCGAGGGCATGGTGGTCAAGCCGCTCGACTTCATCGTGCGCGGCTCGCGCGGCCTCGTGCAGCCTGCCGTGAAGTGCCGGGGGCCGGAGTACCTGCGCATCATCTACGGGCCGGAGTACACCGTGCCGGAGAACTTGGACCGGCTGCGCTCGCGTGGGCTCGGCGCGAAGCGCTCGCTGGCGCTGCGGGAGTTCGCACTCGGCGTCGAGGGGCTGGAGCGCTTCGTCCGCCGCGAGCCGCTGCGGCGCGTCCACGAGTGCGTCTTCGGCGTCCTCGCGCTGGAGAGCGAGCCCGTGGACCCGAGGCTGTAGGTTGCCAGTCGTGCCGATCGCGAACCCGCTGCTACGCCGCCATGCACCGCCGGGTTACGATGCGCCGCCCAATGGGAACCGAATCCGAAGAGACCGTCGATCTCGACCGCGTCGACACCGTCTATCTGCTGGGTGCAGGGTGCGTCGCCGGCGCATGGCCATTGGTGCTTCGAGCCACCAGTCGCTTCGCCGAGTCCACGCTTGACCAGGACGAGCTCTCCTGGTGGATGACCGCGACCACGCAATACCTCCACTTTTTTTCGAGGTGGAAATCGCTCGAAGACGCGCAGCTTAAGCGCCGCTTCGGAGAGGGCGATCACGCCAGGACGCGAGACAACCTGGCTGCACAGATGGAAAGCGACGGCAGGAAGCATTGGGAACTGCAAAAGGCGATCGCGGATGAGTTTCATGCGGCGCACGAACGCGACGAACTCTCGCTGAAGGAGCCGATTCTTGAGTTGCTCGCAGTGCACGCGGGTGAAGGATCGACTGCCATCCTGACGACGAATTGGGACCTCTGCCTTGAGAAGTTGCTCGGTGAGAACGCCAAGGTCATCCACCTCCACGGCGACATTCGCAGGCCGAGTGGAATGCTCCTTCCGGGCGAACGGCTCGAGGAGGCATTCCGCGACGACACCGACAACGCTGCGATCACAGACGCGTACTGGAGGGCGACGCTGCTGTTCGGACGCGCGCGGCGAATCTACGTTGCTGGTCTGAGCCTCTCACTTCTCGATGCCGCATTGGGAACGCTGCTCGGCATGGCGTGCTCGAAGAAGAAGCCTGGGAAGATTCTCGTGGTCAATCTGCCCGGGGGTTCCGAGCGCATCGCGCGCAAGATTCAACTGCTGGTACCTCCCGAATGGGAGATCTCGCTGCTCTTCCGAAAAGACCAATTGCCGAAGTGAGGTTGCGGTCGCAGCGCCGCGCGGGTCATGCGGTCTTCGCCGGCCGCACCATGTAGGGCTTGTGGGCCATGTCGCCGAGCACGACGAAGCCGTGACGCTTGTAGAAGCGCACGAGCACGTCCTCGGGGATCGCGCCGGCGCCGTCGTCTTGGGGAACGGCCTGGAGCTTCATGGAGATGCCGAGTCGGTCAGCCTGCTCGCACAGCGCGGCCATCATGCGGCTGCCGTCACCGCGCTTCTGCAGATCTGCGCGCACCAGGCAGATCGTCACCGTGTCGGGGTTCGCCACCCAGAGGGAGACGATGCCGATCCGGTTCCCGGGAGGCTCCTCGAAGACAAACGGCGGCAGCTTCTGCCCCTCGAAGGAATACGCGCAGCCAGGGCGCCAAGAGTCGCGGAGCGGGAACCGGGATTCGAAGTACTCGATGAGGTCGGCTGATCGCGGCATACAGGTTTGGATCCTAGAGTTCTCTGACGGTCAGCTCGAAATCGCGCGGGCTTTGCGCGAGCTGCAAGATCTTCACTTCAGGATATGGTCGCGCGAGCTGCACAATAGGCTCGTGATCTCCCGGTGAAGTTCGGGACCCGAAGACGATCTGCTTGAGCTCTTGCGGATGGAACCGGATCAACTCAAATTGTTCTGCGCGATTGCGTCCCGCGCCAGAGGAGATCCTCCACTCCCGCTCGTATGACCAGATCGCGCCCTTGGTTAGAACCATCCGGTCGAGCGCTATCTTTGGGTCGATCTTTGCTGGGAGACGAAAGGTCATCATTTCGACCAACTGGTTCTCGTCGAACAACCGCTCCATGTGCCTCACATAGTTGACGGGTTGCGCCGTCTTCCACGGGCTATCCACTTCGAGCGCAGCACCGAAGCCAAGCACAACGCCTCGATAGGATTCGGCGTAGTGGCTCCACATCAGCATGTTGTCTGGCTGGCTCGTCAGGCAGAGAACTTTCGTGTTCCGCATTATTTCGCGTATCTCGGCCAAGTACGGTGGAAGGCCTTGCTCGAGGTCGGTTAGGGCCTGCTGAATGGCAGCCTGTTCCTTCTTGAGGCGCGCAGAGTTGCCAGCCAGCTTTCGGAGCACGCGCTTTGCCACCGCTTGCTTGTCGACGACGAGCTGCAGGTCGAATTGAATGTCGTAAGGGTCGTTCAGGTCGCCTGGAACCGACCATCGCAGCGTCTGGTTTTGCAAGACCTTCCGGGCCGACTCGCAGGTCAGGTACTTGTAGAGAATGGGCGGCCGCGCTTGCGAATCTCGCATACGCGCGGTTTTACCACCCAGGGTCGACACGGCGCCGGGACATCACCATCCGACCTCATCAACGCGGGCATCACCGTCGTCGAGTCATAGGAGCTTCAGCAGACCGCTCGGCGAGACGATAGTGATGCCGTGCGAAGGATGGAAATGGCGCGCGTTCCCCGTGACGAGGGCGTCGGCGCGGCCGGTGAGGGCCACTTCCAGGAACGGGATGTCGTCGGGGTCAGGAAGGTCGAGGTCGGCGGCGAGGGCGTCGATCTTCTCGCCGCTCGTGATGAAGCTGGATAACAGTTGCTCGATCATCGACGGAGCGATCGCGGCTCGGAACTTCGGGCGGCTCAAAACGCCTCCGTACTCTTTCAGCATGCGTCCGTCGTAGAGTAGCGTTGCGCCGGCCGCGACGGCAGTTCGGAACGCTCGATCGGACGTGCCTCGCGGAGTGAGCAGCACCGAGACCAAGACGTTGGTGTCGAAGACGAGTCTCACCCGCGGCGGCGGCGCTCGGACCGGGTGGCGCGGACTTCGGCGGCGATCTCCTTGCGCGAGAGGCGCAAGCGCTTCCGGGAGACCGCGCGCTGGATCGCGTCCACGGCAGCGAGGAGCGGCTTGCCTGCTTGTGGCTCGACGGCGGCGGCCAGCTCGCGCGCCGCTTCTGCGAGCGTCGCCCCGCGTGCAAGGACGCCTGGCCGTGTTGGGTCGCGGGCGACGTAGGCGTTCGCCTTTGCGCTCCAGGAGATGACCACGCGGGCGCTGTTCGACTCCGCCATGTCCAGAGTATGCCGCAGGAGCCTGCGCGGTGCCACGCCTTGCCTTGCGAAGACAAGCAAGTTCCAATGCGCGCCGTGGCGCATCGCGAAGAGATCAGCAAGATCGTTGAGCTGCTGCACGATGCGCGTAAGCGGCGTGACGGTTGGCCGAAGAGTCTCCGCGAGGACGAGGCCACTCGTCTCGCTGCGCTCCTGCGCACCGTGTCAGTGCTGGAGCTGTCGTCCATCGACTGGAGCTTCGACTCGTATTCTTGGTCGTACGCAAGGCCCCAGGCCGATGCGCGACGTTGGCTGAAGCTCTTCGAGAGCCACGCCGCGACACTGGGCAGCTGGGCATGGTTTGCCATCTCGACGCTCGACCGTTCGGGGTTCGTCCGAGAGGCTGCCGTAGGCGCTCTCGGCCGCGAGATGCCGGTCGACGCAATCCCGTTCATCGTTCTCCGCACGACTGACTGGGTCTCCCAGGTACGCGACGCCGCAGAAAGCGTCCTCCGGCAAGCGCTCAGCGCGGCGGCCCCGGCTGAACTACTTTCATCCTTGGAGGTCGCGCTTCACGCCGAGGCCAGGGTCGGCGCTCCTCGTTTGGCAGGTTCGCGAGCCGTCCTTGAACGGCTGCGGGCCGCGCCCGACGAGGTGCTCGTGGCCGGAGTCGGGCGCGGTGCCATTCGATCCCAGCGCTGGTGCCTGCGAGAGCTACTCGTGCGGCGCTCGGCAGTTCTGACAAATGCGCTGCGCCTTGCACTCCGCAGCACCTCGACCGCACTGAGGTTCGAAGCCGCAGCTGCTCTCGGAGAAGTTCCGGCGGGAGCGCGGTACGAGTTGTTCGACGTTGCGCTCGCAGACCGCGTCGGCTTCGTCAGGCGTGCGGCGGCGGAAGCCGTCCCGGAGGGCGATCTTCGCGAACCCGACTTGGAGCGCTTGCTCCTCGACTTCAACCGCGCGGCTCGTGCCGTCGCGCAGCGCGAATGCGCGAGGCGTCGCGGGACCTCTGCCGCCGGATTCTACCGCGATCACCTCGGCGCTCGCCGGGCCGCTGCACGCGCCGCAGCCTTGCTTGGGCTCGCGGAGGTCGGCGAAGAAGACGATGCCGTTGAAGCCGTCGTGCGGCTTGAAGATCCGTCATGGCGCGTGCGGCTTATGGCGCTCCGCTGCATGAGCAAGCTCGCGCCGACGGAAGCATCAGCCGCCGCCCTCGGAGCGCTCGGGGACTCCTCGCACAAGGTGGTCGAAGCCGCCGCAAGCATCGCTCTACGGCACCCGTCGCCAGACATGCAGGCCGAGGCCGAGAAGCTCATCCTCAGTCGTCAGGTCTCGCGGCGGAAAACGGGCTTGAGATTGCTTCAGGCCGGTGACCTGGTCTGGCAGGCCGAGATGATCGAACGACTCTTGCGAAGTTCTCCGGCTGCGCAGGCGGAGGCGTTGCCAATCCTTGAGAAGCTCGTCACGCGGCGGCTGTTGGGCAGGCGTCTGCCGCACGACCTCCGAGACCGGCTGGTCGCTGCCGTAAGCGCAAGTGAGTTGCCGTCCCAAGTCGATGAGCGGGGGCCCCACGATCAATGGAGTCGTCGCCGTCGCGCAGAGAAGTTGCGCGACCGGCTCCTCTTTGGTTTGAGGTCTGCGCCCACGACCTAGACCTCGGACCCGTTCTCACGATGGTGTGAACTCCGGGACGGCTTCGACGAGACGGGTCCACACAGCTTGCGTGAACATCTCGTTCGGGCCTTGTGGGTGTCACGATTCACTTTTCGATGTGTCTTTAAGACACATGCCGAGTGGAATCTCGACGAGCAGAGCCGTGGCCATTTCGTGGCCAAGTGCACTCGAAAAGTGACCCGGCGACGCGGTCAGCCAGAAACACGCGAAAGCGCAACCGCCTGACTTGACCGCGGTTGTCTACTCGTCGCGGTCCGGCGTGGACACCTCCGGGCGCCCCCGGCTTACAGGGCGGCTCTGACCACTTTCTATGATTTCAGGGGGTGCCTGCGCTGGCGGTGCGGAAGACTCCGCCGGATTCGGTTCCGATCCAGATCACCTTCGGGTCGACGGGCGAGATCGAGATGGCCGTGGGAAATCCCCACAGGCCGTCGGCGGCTGCGTCCGACCAGGTGGCGCCGGCATCGATGCTCCTGGCGACGCCGGAACGCCCGGGCACGACGTAGAGCACGCTGGAGTTGGTCGGATCGATGGCCATGGCGACGGCCCCGCCGCCGGGAGTGATCGAGAGCCAGCTCGCGCCTGCGTCGGCGCTTCGCCAGACCTGCTTCGACGAGGTGACGACGTAGACGATGTCCGTCACCCTGGGATCGACTTCGACATCCACGGCCTGCCCTACCCCGGGGAACGTCGAACTCCGCACGAGCCAACCCTGTCCGCCGTCCTGGCTGCGGAGAGCAGCGCGCCGGCGTGGGCGGGGTCCACCTCGAATTGCGACATGAGCGGCGGGGTCGCTCCCGTGAGCGCCGTCTTCTGCCAGGTCTGCGCGTGGTCCTTCGAGACCAGCAGGCCGCCGAAGCCGTTGGCGTAGACGAAGCCCGTCTGCGGGTCGACGCGTACCGCGTAGAAGATCTGGTCGGCGAGAACCTGCGTCCAGGTGTGGCCGCCGTCGAGGGAGCGCGCCAGCCCCTCGAAGGTATCGGTCGCGTAGACGCGCTGCGGGTCCGTCGGATCGAAGGCGAGCCAGACGATGCTTGCCGTCGGCAGTCCCGTCCCCTGGGCCCAGGAGGCACCGCCGTCGCCGGACCACCAGATGCCGTTCGAGTTGTCCCAGGCGAGCATCCTGGCGGGCGCTCCCGGCTGAAGCGCAAAGCCGTCGGGCGTCGACGGGGATCCGGGAAGGAGCGAAAAGCTGGCGCCATCGTCGATCGATTTGTACACGCCGCCTCCTGCGCTGCCGAAGGCGTTCACGGAGACGTAGAGGGTCGTCGGCGTGCGGGGATCGATGGCGATGTCGTTCACCGCGTCGAAGCTCGACCAGTCCCGGGGCAGGATGTTCCAGGTCGCGCCGGCGTCGGAGCTGCGCATCAGCTGGTAACCGTCGCAGGCGAGCACGGTGCCGGGGTCGCGCGGGTCGACCGCGAGCCGCCCGGGCGTGTTGACATAAGGATTGCACGACCAGCCGTGCCCACCATCGCGGCTGGTGCAGAGTCCCTCGACGACGGACGCATAGACGACGCCCGGCGCAAACGCGAAGGCGGAGATCCAGCCGCCAAAGACGTCGTGGGTGGTGTTCACCCACGGAGGCGGCAGGAAGGTGACGCTGGTCGCGAGCGTGGCATCGACCGCGGAGGCGGAGAGGGTCTTCGACCCGGGGCGCGTGGAGCGGAGCCCGGCGGTAAAGACGCCGCTGGAGTCGGTCACGCCGGAGGCGGGAGTGAAGCGGTCATCGCGTCCATTCGAGCTCAGGAGCACTGGGGTTCCTGGCATCGCCTGGCCCGAGTGATCCACCAGCGAGACGCGCAGGCTGACGGTCGCGAGGCCATCGGCGAGCGCCGAGGCGGGCGTGGTGCCGAAGGTGCTCTGCGGACCCGGCGAAGGAACGAAGACGGCGTTGGCGTGCAGATCGAACCCCGCCACCGTCGCGGTGATCGGCTTCGTCTCTCCTCGCGTCGAAGCCAGCGAGACTGCGCAAGTGCCGGACGCGCCACTCGTGCAGCTCCCCACCGAGAGCGTGTTGTCGGTCCCGCCGGCCGCAAGTCCGGCCACGACCCCCGTGAGGACGTTGCCGAACTTGTCCGCGACCCGCGCAGTCAGCAGAAGCTGCGCGGATCCGTTGGCGGGCGCCTGCGCCGGCGAGACGGTGAGCCGCGAGCCATCCGCGCTTGGGGGTCCCGCAACGAAGGACACGTCTGTCTCGAAGATCGCGAAGGCCGTGGTGACCACGACATGGTGGGTTCCGGCGGCTTGCGAAGTGACAGCGCCGATCACCACGCCGCCCGGATCGGTCAGGCAGGCACCGCAATCCACCTGGGAAGCATTCACTGCAAAGGTGGCCGCGATCCCGGGCAGTCCGCGGTCGAGGCGGTCGTGCAGCCGGAGCGTCAGGTTCAGGCTCGAGACAGCGTCGGCGACAGGGGTCTTCGCCTCCGCGGTCAACGAAGACTTCGTCGAGTCGACAGGCAGGGAGGTGAACTCAACCGCCGCGTGCAGCGACAGGCCGGCGACCTGCGCGGTGAGGTTCTCCGGCCCGATCGCAGTTGAGGAGACGAGCGCGTGGAAGGTGCCGTTCATGTCGGTCGAGCCGGTCGCGGGCGCGAGCACTGCGCCGCCGCTCGCGGTCAGCAACACGGGCGCGGCGGCGATGTCGTTGCCTTGCGCGTCGGCGACCAGCACCGTGAGCCGGCCCACCGAAGTCCCGTCGGATGGGACCTGGGCGGAGTCAAGCGTGAGCGAAGAATGCGAGGAGTCTGCCGGCCCCGGCACGAAGGTGACGGTGCGCCGGAACGAGAGCGGTCCGGCCTTGATCGCGACCGTCTTCGTCTCCGCGCGCGTGCTGCGGATCGATGCGGTGAAGCTGCCGTTCGCATCGGTGATGCCCGCGGAGGGGAGTTGATTTCTCTGGCCGTCGGCTGAAAGGTCGAGGTGCAGTCCGGGCAGAGGGGCGCCGCGCGCGTCTCGCAGCAGCACCTGCACCTGCGCCGAAGCGACGCCGTCCGCCACCACGCCGCCCTCGGGGTTGGATGACGGCCGTGCTGTGGCTCGCGTCGGGAACCGCTGGCGAGCCTCCGCAAGCGAAAAGAATCGCGCAGGCTGCGAGCCGTTTCTTCATTCCTTGCTCATAGCCGACGCGGCTGGGTTCGGGAAATCGAGGACAAAGGTGCGTGGCCCGCACTCGGGCTTCCCAGCCCGAATCTCAGCCGCTCACATGGTGTTCTCCTGATTTCGTTCCGGCAGGCGCTGGAATAAGGTCCGGCTTTCCACGTATCGTCGTCCCATGGACCCTTCTGTCGTCAAGGCGCTCGCCGAGGTCTTCGGCCCCTTCTTCGGCGTGCTCGCCTGCGGCGCCATCCCGGTCACGCTCGTCTTCATGATCAAGCACTTCAAGCTCAGAACCCGCGAACTCGAGCTGGAAGCCGAGCTGCATGGCCGCGACTCACAGGCACGCCTGCAGGCAATGGATACGCGGCTCTCCGCCATGGAGGGCGCGTTGGGCTCGCTGGTACAGGCGATCTCGCGGCGGCAGGACTTGATGTCGCCTCCCGACGCTCCGCAGGCAGCTGAGGTCACCGCGGGGCCGCGGTCACCGTCGCTCACCCAGGTGAGGTGAGTTCAGGCGGACCCAGCGTCTTCCAGGTCTGGATTCCTCCCGAGAGCTGGCGGGCGTCGTAGCCGTTCTGCCGGAGCAGCCGGACGGCGTAGTAGGCGCGCTGGCCCACCGCGCAGCAGACGCGCAGCACCTGGTGGCGCGGGAGCTCGTGCAGCCGCCGCCTCAGCTGGTGCAGCGGGATCTGGATCGAGCCGGGGATCGCGCCCTGCTCCAGCTCGGAGGGCTCGCGCACGTCGAGCACCAGGCCGTCCCGGGAGCCCACCTCCTCCCAGCGGGCGAGCGGCATGTCGCCGTTGCGGACGTTCTCGGCGATGAAACCGGCGAGGTTGACCGGATCCTTCGCGGCCCCGAACTGCGGCGCATAGCAGAGCTCCGCCTCGCTCAGGTCGTGCACGGTGCCGCCCAGCTGGAGGGCCATGGAGATGACGTCGATGCGCTTCTCCACGCCCTCTTCGCCCAGCGCCTGGGCGCCGAGCAGCCGTCCGTCCGAGCGGCGGAAGAGCACCTTGAGGTGGATCGGCTTCGCGCCCGGGTAATAGCCGACGTGATGGCCCGGGTGCAGGTAGACCTTGTCGTAATCGGTGATGCCGGCCCTTTGTAATGTCTTTTCGCTGCTCCGGTGAGCGCCACGGTCAGCCCGAAAGCCCCGCACACCGCGGTACCCTGCACGCCGCGAAAGTGCGTCCCGCGCCCGGCGATGGACTCGGCGGCGACGCGGCCCTGCCGGTTGGCCGGTCCGGCGAGGGGCACGATCTGGTGCTGGCCGGTCACCACGTCCACCGTCTCCACCGCGTCGCCCACCGCCCAGATGGCCGGGTCCGAAGTCCGCATCGACTCGTCGACCGCGATGCCGCCGCGCTGGCCGAGCGCCAGCCCCGCCTCGCGCGCCAGCCCCGTCTCCGGCCGGACGCCGATGGCGAGGACGATCAGATCGGCGCTGAGCCGGGTCCCTGCGTCGGTGGTGGCGACGAGGGAGTCGCCGCCGCCGCGGGCAAAGGCATGGACGCCTTCGCCCAGCCTCAGGGTGACGCCGCGCGCGACGAGGTGCGCCCGCAGCGGCTCGGCCATCTCCGCGTCGAGGGGAGGGAGCAGCTGCGCGGCCTTTTCCACGATGGTCACCGCCAGCCCGCGGTGGGCCAGGTTCTCAGCCATCTCCAGGCCGATGAAGCCGCCCCCGACGATGAGCGCGGTCTGGCAGGTTCTGGCCGAGAGCCACTCGCGCAGGCGGCGCGAGTCGGGAATGGTCCGCACCGAAAAGATGCCCGGCAGGTCGATGCCAGGCACCGGCGGCCGGATGGCGCTCGCGCCCGGCGCCAGCACCAGCGCGTCCCAGCGCTCCTCGGCCACCACTCCGGTGCGCAGGTCCTTCACCGCCAGGGTGTGCCGCTGGCGGTCGATGGACAGCACTTCGTGCCCGGTGCGGACGTCGATGTTGAAGCGATCGCGAAACAGCTCCGGAGAAGCGACCAGGAGCTTCTGCTCGTCGCGGATCACGTCGCCGACGTAATAAGGCAATCCGCAATTGGCAAAGGAGACATAGGGACCTTTGTCGAAGACGACGATCTCTGCCCGCTCGTCCAGACGCCGCAGCCGGGCCGCCGCCGTGGCGCCGCCGGCCACCCCGCCGATCACCAGCACCCGCCTGGTGGCGCTCATTTTCTGCCTCGCATCATGATCGCGAGCCAGCCCGCGCCGGTCTTCGGCGTCGCCGGTCCGGCCGCCTTCGCTCCGCTGCAACTGCAGCGCTGCGCCCGGGGCACGTCACCCAGCACCTGCTCGACGTGCAGCCCGCAGCCGGCGAAGGTCGGCTTGCCACACCTGGAACAGTCCACGCGTCTGCACATGTCGATCTCCTGGGCGAAGAAGGGGAGCCGATCCGCCCGCAAAGGTGAGAGCCAGGGCAGGCCGCATCGGATGCGCGGCCGCTGTACGATCGGCGGCGCGGCGCCCGCCTCGCGCAGGTCTTGCCGGGCAGCGGTCGCTGTCCGGCAAAATCTGCGCTGCCCGCTGGCTCGCCGCCGCGCCGGAACCGGGCTTCCTCAAGGAGATGCACCCGCCGCGCCGGGGATCGATTCTTGCTGGCCCTCCTTGCGCAAGGAGATGACCCGTGCCCGAGACCGTCCGCATCGTTGCAGGCAAGCAGGAGCTGGAGCTGCCCGTCATTGTCGGCACCGAGGGGGAAAAGGGCATCGACATGTCCACCCTCCGCGCCAGGACCGGCCTGGTGAGCCTCGACCCGGCCTTCCTCAACACCGCCTCGGTGGCGAGCGCGATCACCTTCCTCGACGGCGAGAAGGGCATCCTCCGCTACCGCGGCATTCCCATCGAGGAGCTGGGCGCCAGGAGCAGCTTCGCCGAGGTCGCGTACCTGCTCATCTACGGCCACCTTCCGACGGCCGAGGAGCAGGAGCGCTGGAACACCTTGCTCACGCGCCATTCGATGATCCACGAGGACATGAAGCGCTTCTTCGACGGCTACCCGATGACGGCGCACCCGATGGCCATCGTCGCCTCGATGGTGACCTCGCTCTCGTCCTTCTATCCGGGCGCGCTCGACGCCAAGGCCGGCGAGCACCGCGACATCACCATCGTGCGGCTCATCTCCAAGCTCGCGACCATTGTCGCCTTTACCTACAAGAAGACGATCGGGCAGCCCTTCGTCTATCCGCGCAATGACCTCGGCTATACCGCCAACTTCCTCCATATGATGTTCGCGGTGCCGGCCGAGGAATACACGCCGGACCCGGTGGCGGTGAAGGCGCTCAACCTGCTCCTCATCCTGCACGCCGACCACGAGCAGAACTGCTCGACCAGCACGGTGCGCCTGGTCGGCTCCTCCCAGACCAACCTTTTTGCCAGCATCAGCGCGGGCATCTGCGCGCTTTGGGGTCCGCTGCACGGCGGCGCCAACCAGGAAGTGGTCGAGATGCTCACCGAGATCCGCGAGAAGAACCTGACGGTGAAGGAATTCATCAGCCAGGTGAAGGACAAGAAAGCCGGGATCCGGCTGATGGGCTTCGGGCACCGCGTCTACAAGAACTTCGACCCCCGCGCGAGCATCATCAAGAAGGCCTGCGACGACGTGCTCCGGCAGCTCGGCGCGCGGGACTGGATGCTCGACCTCGCCGTGGAGCTGGAGGAGGCGGCGCTCTCCGACCCGTACTTCATCGAGCGCAAGCTCTACCCCAACATCGACTTCTACTCGGGGATCATCTACCGGGCGCTGGGCATCCCTGCCAGCATGTTCACGGTGATGTTCGCGATGGGCCGGCTGCCGGGCTGGATCGCGCACTGGAAAGAGATGATCGAAGATCCGGCCACCCGGATCGGGCGGCCGCGGCAGATCTACGTCGGTCCGGCGGAAAACCACTACCTGCCGCTGGAGCGGCGTCAGAACGGTTTCGCTCTTCCCGCGACGGGTGCGCGCTCCATCGCGTCCGGGCCCGGGATCACCCGCCCGCCGGCCGGTGAGCGGCGCCTGTAGCGGAGCAAGAGGTCCTACGGCGTCACGGTGATGAGCCGCACGCAGTTCTGCACGCCGACGCCGGTGGCGAGCGGCAGCCCGAGCACGGCGCTGGGTCCCGACGCGAGTTTGGGGGTGCACTGCACCTTCACGCTGTGCAGCTCGAACACCTTGCCCTTGGGCACCACGCCGAAGTTGGGCAGCGTGGCGCTGAACGAAAGGGCGCCGCCGGCCGCGATGTCCTGCGCGGCCGGAGCGGTGAGTCGCAGGTCGCGGCTCTCGCCGGTCGTGACCAGGTGCATGGCGCCGAAGTGGGCCGGGAAGTCGCCGTCGTTGGTGACGGTGAAGTCCACCTTCAACGGCTGGCCGGCGGTGTGCGAGTCGGGAGCCTGCAGATCGCAGCGCAGGTCGAGATAGGGCTTGCCGGCAAAGCGCCCCTGCGGCAGGCGGTCGGAGTAGTTTTCGCCGACGAAGAAGCCGACCCATTTCTTCACCACCGATCCTCCCGCGAGCGGGGACTCCTCGATGAGGGCGGGATTGGCGGTGTCCATCACCAGCTGCATCGGCTCCTCGGGGAAGTTGTTGTCGTAGATGGAGATCTGGAACTTTCCGCCGGGCAGGTCCTTGAAGTCGAAGGCGACCACCTGGTGGCTGAGGCCGAGCTGGCCGACCTGCGTGTTCTGCACCAGGCCCAAGGGCTTGGGCTTGGTGGGGCCGACGAGCTGGCGCACGCCGGCCATCTCGCCGAGGTTGATGGCGAGCGGCCCGCCTGTCGCGGTGAAGCCGCGGGCCAGCTGCGTGTTGATCGGCGTCGGCAGCGCCACGCCGGCCACTTTCGCGACCGTCTTCGCGACCAGCTGGTCGAAGCCCGACGCCCACCCGCCCACCAGGGTCGGGGCGTAGAAGCTCAGCCACTTGAAGAAGTGGTCGGAGAAGCTCTGCAACAGGCGCTCGAGGATCTTGTCGGGGATGACGTGCTGATCGGCCGGCACGTGATCGGGAGCGGGAAAGTCCGAGCTGGCGTGGGTGGGGATGGGCAGGTTGCGCAAGTAGTAGTCGAGGCAGAGGTACGCCATGCCGCCGCAGCGGCCATCGGTGTGGATGTTGTACCTGGTGCCGAAGAGATCGATGTTGAGCACGGTGGTGCTGAACCCGTTGGGGAAGTGAAACCCGTGCACTTGCGTGTCGAACGGCTGGGGCATGCGGAGAGCTCCGGTCTAGGCAGGGGGCGCGGGCAGCTCGACGTCGGTCTCGCCGGCTCCGGCCACCTGCACCTCGACGATGGCGCCGCGCTGCCAGACCGCGGCGAGGGGAATCGCATCGGGAATTCCGTCTCCGTTCGCGTCGGGCACCGCGCCCGAGCCCACCAGCAGCCGGTAGGCGCCGGCGGGCAGGCCGCGCACCCGACCGGTGCCGTCGTCCTTGAGTACGAAGAGGGCGTTCGATCCTTCGACCAGCTTGCAGTCGGTGGTGACCGGCCCGCCGATGACGATGGGCCCGGCCGCGTTCATGAGGAAGCAGGGGAACCTCGGGCGAGGCCCGTGGATGCGCACCGAAGGGACCTTCTCGTCGCTGCCGAGCGGGAGAGCCTCCTTGAGCCACTGGTCGTGCACCGTGCAGCCCGGGTGGGCGCCCGAGGCGCAGGCGTCGGGCGAGGGCTGCGGATCGTTCTCGAAGAGGAAGATCTCGACGCGGCGCCACCGGGCGGCCACGGACTTTGCCGCGGGATCCTGCGGCGGGTGCCGCTGCCCGCAGCCGAGCGTGCGCAGGCTCCGCGACTGCGGCAGGCTGGTGCCGGGTGCCGCCACGTAGTCGGTGAGCAGCGCGCTCCGCGTCTTTGGACCGGCGGCGCCGTCGACTTTGAGGCCGTGCGTTTTCTGGAAACCGCGGATGGCCTGCGTCCGGTTCACCCCGGCCCGGAGGAAGGGAGTGCCGCCGTGCGGCAGCGCCCCGAGCATCACGTCGTCCTCGCGCGCTCCCCACGGCTGCCCCGCCGGCTTGCTTGAGTAGAAGGACAGGAGCGCGTCCACGTCGTCGTGCAGGTAGGCGGCGATGGCCGCGGCGCGCTGGTCGGAGAGGTGCAGGTTGTAGGTGGGGTCGCCGACGAAATCGGTGTGGCCCACCACCACCAGCTGGCGCTCGGGATCGTGCTGCGCCACTTCCACCACCAGCCGGCAGGTGTCGATGACCGAGGGGAGAGGGAAGGTCTTGTCGAACTCGAAGTGAAGGTCCTCCAGCGTCGCGAGCAGCGCCGGCGTAGCCTTGCTTTCGGGAGGATCTTTTGCCGGATCGGACCCGGCGGGCGCAGCGCCGCCGGGCTGGGCCGGTGCTCCGTTGGCGGGGTTCGCCGGGGCAGGGTTGCCGGGATTCGCGGGCGTCGCCTGCGCCGGAGGGTCCTGCTGCGGAGGCAGCGCCGCGGGACCCGGCTTCTCCGCACCCGGCTTGGCCGGGGGAGGCGGCTGCGGCGTCCCGAGGAGGCCGCTGACGATCAGACGCACCGAGTGGCCCGCGCGGAGCTGGACGCCGCCCTTCACCTCCTCCTTGGAGACGGCGCGCTCCTCGAGATCATCGGGCATGGCTGCATCCTATCAGTCGCCGCACGACGCCCAAACCTGGCCGGCGGGGCCGCACCTCACCGTTCTGCGCTCCTCGACCCGGCCGGGCAGGGCGCATAGCAGGCGCCCCCGACGCACCAGTGCGAATCGCACTGCTCCGAGACCCGGCAGGGCTGCCCTCCGCTCCCGAGCGGGACGCACCTTCCGGCCTCGCAGAAGCTGGCCGCGCAGGACAAGCTGCGATTGCAAGGCTGTCCGACGACGGCGTCAGGGACGCAGGTTCCACCGCCGGCATGGCCCTTTTCGGGAGACGAAGGGACGCAGCTGAGGAAGCCCTTGCAGAGGAAGGGCCCGGCGCACTTCTCGCCTGCCGAGCGGAGGCGCCGGCAGCGGTTGTTGACGCAGGCGGCGTCCGCGGAACATGCGCCGAAATCGAGCGTGGCGCAGGGCTCCCCGAGGGCCGCCTGCGGGAAGCAGCGCCCGGCCCCGCCGCGCGCATCCTTGCAATAGAGTCCGGCCTTGCAATCGCTGAAGTCGCGGCAGGCCTCGCCCTCGCGCAGCGTGTACGGCCGGACCTGGCAGCGGCCGGCGACGCAGGTCGCCTCCGGCTCGGCGCATTCGACGCCCTGGCCGGTGCAGGCCTCGCCCGTCTTGATCCGCGGCGCGCAGCTCCTCCCGCCGCCTTCGCTGCAGCCGCCTCCTTCTGCGTTTCGGGCGCAGCGGCCGGTGCCGTCGGGACCCGCGTCGCAGCGGGCCCGGGCCGGATCGCAGACGAGGAGTCCGGCCTGGCAAGACTGTCCTTCGGTCTGGTACGCCCGGCAGCGGTGGCATTCGGGCGCCAGCCCCGGGCAATAGCCCGCCGTGCAGTCGGTGGACTCCGCGCAGGGATCGCCCAGCCCGGAGCGCGGCTGGAACAGCTCGGCCAGCTCGCAGCGGTTGGTGATCTCGAAGAGGTTCGGCTCGTCGTCCGCGAGCATGAGTTGGAGCGCGTTGCAGCTGGCCGCCTCGATGCCCTCGAGGCACTCCTCCTGCGGCTCACCGCCGGGGGAGGAGAGCACGCCGGCGCGAAGCTTCCAGCCGAGGCTGCGCTCGCACTCCGCCCCGAGGTCGTCGAGGCAGACCTCGAGCTGGGAGCGGTCCGTCTGCCCGCACTCGATGCGCTTGAGGCAGAGGGAGCGCACCGCCGCGCCGCAGAAGGCCGTCAGCGTCCGGCCCGAAGCGGTGACCAGCGGCTTCGGCTGCCGCGCCCGCAGCCAGAAGAGGGCCGGCGCGGCGGCCAGCAGAGCGCACGCCAGCGCAAGGCGGACCTTTGTCGATCGAAGGTTCACGCCGGAAGGAGTAGCGTACCGGTGAGGGTGGGCAGCCGATGGAACGGGAGCGGAACATCACCGAGCAGCGGGAGGCCGAGGCCTCGATGCGGGAGAGCGAAGAGCGCTTCCGCGCCGCCTTCGCCACCATCCCCGACGCCATCAACATCGGGCGTGCCGTGGACGGCGTGAACATCGCCGTCAACCAGGGCTTCTGCCGGCTGACGGGCTGGTCGGAAGCGGAAGCGGTCGGCGTGGCGGGCAAGGCGCACTTCCTCACCGTCACCCAGGACAACACCGAGCGCAAGCAGGCAGAGGAGGCGCTCCGGGCCAGCGAGCGGCGCTTCCGCGCCCTCATCGGCAACAGCTCCGACGGCGTGATGGTGATCGACACCCAGGGCCTCTCGCTCTTCAGCAGCGCCTCGGTGAACCGGCTCCTGGGAGAAGGCAGCGAAGCTCCCGGCCTGCCCATCCTCGAGCTGGTCCACCCCGACGACTTCGCGCGGTGCAGGAGGCCTGGACCGAGATCCATCGGATCCGCCTGCTCCTTGCCCAGCGGCTGGAGAGCCACCGGTCCCTCGCTTGACCGCTGACCGACGCCCGTCCGCCTGGGGGAAGGTGACCGATCGGCGAGCGGTGGATCTGCGCTATCATCCGGTTTGGTGGACGGCCCGACCGCAGTGACAGGAGTCCAGTCGACAAGTGCGGACGGAGCCGGGGCGCGACGCGCCGCGGAACGCTACGCCATCCTCGACACGCCGCCCGAGGCCGCCTTCGACCGGCTCACCAACATGGCCGTCCGCCTCTTCGGCGTGCCCATGGCGGTGGTCTCGATCGCGCACGGCGACC
>JAYWAJ010000074.1:0-7186 GCA_043782525.1 Deltaproteobacteria bacterium
GGCGTCGGTGGAGACCATGATCTCCGCCGCCACCACCCGCCCCTTGCCCTGCGCCTTGGGCAGGAGCCGCTGTGAGATGGTGCCCTTGAGGTTCTCCGCCAGCCGGTGGCGCAGGGGCTCCTGCGCGTCGGCGGGGAAGGCGTCGCAGAGGCGCCCGATGGTCTTGGCCGCGTCGGTGGTGTGCACCGTCGAGAGCACCAGGTGCCCCGTCTCCGAAGCCTTGAGGGCGATGTCGATGGTCTCGACGTCGCGCATCTCGCCGACGAGGATGACGTCGGGATCCTGCCGCAGCGCCGCCCGCAGCGCCTGCGCGAAGGTCCCCGTGTCCGGACCGATCTCGCGCTGGGTGATGCGCGAGAGCTTGTCCTCGTGGAGGAACTCGATGGGGTCCTCGATGGTGAGGATGTGCGCCCGCGTGGTCTCGTTGATCTGCCGCACGATCGCCGCCAGCGTCGAGGACTTGCCCGAGCCGGTGACGCCGGTGAGGAGCACCAGGCCGCGCTCGTAGTCCGCCATCGCCTTCACCACCGGCGGCAGGCCCAGCGACTCGACGGTGGGCACGTTGAAGGGGATCACGCGCAGCACCAGCGCGCAGTTGCCCTTCTGCCGGAAGATGTTGACGCGGAAGCGGCCGACGTCGTCCACCGCGTAGCTGGTGTCGAAGTCGCGCAGCTCGTGGATGTCGCCCTTCCAGCGGTTGCCGTTCAGGATGAACTGGGCGATGCCCTGCGTGTCGTCCGGCATCAGCGACGGCACCTTGACCGGCAAGAGCGAGCCGTTGATGCGCAGCGCGGGCGGGGCGCCGGCCTTCAAGTGGATGTCGGAGGCGCCGTTCTTCACCGCGGCGGCCAGCAGCTGGTTGAAGGTTCGCTGCTCCATTAAGCGCCCGCCTTGGCGCGGGCTTCCGCGAGCTTGCTGTTGGCCTTGCGCAGCCGGTCCGAGAGGGCCGCGCAGAAGCAGCGGTAGACCTTGACGGCCAGCTTGTCGTTTCCGGCGAGCAGCCGCTCGAATTCGCGCCGGGGAATCACCAGCAGCTCGACCGCTCCCTTGGCGACCACGTCGGCCGAGACCAGCTGGTCGTCGATGAGGCTCATCTCGCCGAAGAGCTCGCCGCGCTCGAGCGTGGCCAGCTCCTTGTCGGCACCGGTGACCGGGTCGTGCCGCCGCACCACCGCCGCGCCTTCCTTGATGATGTAGAGCGCCTGCCCCAGCGAGTCCTGGTGGAGGATGACCGCGGCGTCGGGCTTCTCCTCGATCTTGCAGATGCCCGACAGCGCCAGGGTCTCGGTGAAGCCGAGCGTGCGGAAGAGCGGGACCCGCTGCAAGAGGTCCACTCCGGGCGTGACCGGCAGGTCGAGGCTGATCTCGTCCATCAGGAGTCGAGAGTAGGTGGATCGGGGGATGGGGGTCAATTTACAGGCGGCGTTGCCGCCTGTCAGGCCTCAGGCTTCAGGCCTCAGGCTTCAGGCCAGAAGCGAGAAGCGAGAAGCGAGAAGCTTGAGGCCTAAACCTGAGGCCTGAGGCCTGAAGCCTGAGGCCTGAGTCTGCGGAATGCGGGGCGCGGGGTGGTGCGTTACCGTTCGTAGATGCGGCGAGCGCGGTTTTACATCCTCCTGCTGGGGTTGACGCTCCTGCCGCAGCTGCTGGCGGCGAGCGATCTGGTGCGGTGGCTGGTGGGGCGCGGGCAGACCGGGCTCAGCCTGTCGGTGCCGGGGCTCTTGCTGCTGCTCAACCTGCCGATGGTCGGGGAGGTGCTGCGGCGAAAGAAGAAGACCTTTTTGCCGCGCCTGGTGACCACGTTCTTCCAGACGCCGTGGACCGTCTGGTGGCTGGGCAGCCTCTTCTACGCGCTCTTGCGCGCGAGCTGGACGGTGGCGCACCTGGGCACAGCGCCCCTGCCGGTGTGGCTCGCGCTCGCTCCCTATGCGCTGGCGCTCTATGGCACCAGCTTCGGCGCCCACGTGCTGCGGCGCGAGCGGGTGACGGTGCCGGTGGCCGGGCTGCCCCCCGGCTGGCGCGGCGCGCGCATCGTCCAGCTCTCCGACCTGCACGCGGGCCGCCACGTCACCCGCGAGCGCCTGCAGCGCATCGCGCGGCGGGCGGCGCGGCTCAAGCCCGACATCCTCGTCGTCACCGGCGACATCGTGCACAACTCGCCGGCCTTCGCGCGGCAGGCGGCGGAAGCCATCGCCTCCATTCCCACCACCCGCGGCATCTATGCCTGTCTCGGCAACCACGACTTCTGGGCCGGCCCCGACGCGGTGGAGAGCGAGCTCGAGCGGGCCGGCATCCGCGTGCTGCGCAACCGCGGCGTGCTGCTCGAGCGCGGCGGCGACGGCCTCTGGCTCTGCGGCGTGGACGATCCCTGGAACGGCCGCTTCGATCTGCCCGCCGCCTTGCGCGGCCGTCCCGACGGCGCCGCCACCGTGCTGCTCTCGCACCAGCCCAACACCTGGCCGCGGGCGCAGGAGCTGGGCGTCGAGCTGCAGCTCTCGGGTCACACCCACGGCGGCCAGGTGGCCATGCTCTGGCTGCACCGCAGCCTCTCGCTGGCGCGCATCATCACGCCCTTCGTCGCCGGGCTCTACCGCGCCGGCTCGAGCTACCTCTACGTCAACCGCGGCGCCGGCTCGGTGATGCCGATGGTCCGCCTCGGCGCCCGCCCCGAAGTCACCGAGCTGACGCTGGTCTCGCCGGACGACCGTCCCGACGACCTCGCCATCCCCGCAGAGCTGCCGGTCTAGTTATAGAGTGCGCTCGCATGCGCATTCATCTCTTCAACCTGACCGCGGCGGCGCAGCAGGCCGACGATACGCTTCTGGCCCTGCCGCCGCCGGCACGCGACGCGCTGGCCCGGGAAGCGCAACGCCGCGCCTCCGCGCTGGGCCTGATGCGCGGGCCGACGCCGATTCCCCTGGTGCTCTCCCCCTCCGCGCTGCCGCGCGCGGAGCTGCAGGGCCTCGGCCGCGGCGCGCGGCTCATCACCAGCGCGCTGGTCAAGGTCGCGCGCGACCTCATCGAGCACCGCCCCGACAAGGCGCGGCTGCTCTTCCAGCACCTCTCCCCGCTGGAGACCGAGGCGCTCGCCCTGCGCTGGCGGGAGGCGGAAGAGCTGCTCCACGCGCGCATCGACTGGTTCGTGGAGAAGGACGGCACCGTCCAGGCGCTGGAGGTCAACGCCACCATCCCGGCCATGCAGGTCTACTCGGACGCGGCGGTGCGCGGCTGGGTGCAGGCGGTGCGTCCCGACCGCGAGCACGAGGTCGCCTTGAACCCCGGCAACGCGCCCTGGCTGCTCGACGCGCTGGCCACGGCGGCGCGGGGGCGGGCGCAGCCGGTCCGGGTCCAGCTGCTCCACCGCGAGGGAGATCCGCAGCAGACCGAGCTGGCGGCGCTGGCGGCGATGCTGCTCGACCGCGGCGTCGAGGCGCGCACCTGCACGCCGGCGGACGTCGTCCTCGACGGCGACCCGCACCGCGTCCTCTACCGCCACCTCTTCGCCCGCTACGTGGAGCCGGGTTCGGAGCTGGGACGCGCCTTCCTCGCGCCGCTCACCCACGGGATGTGGAACCGCGTCGACGGCTGGCTGGAGACCAAGGGCCTCTTCGCCGAGCTGTCGATGCAGGGACAGGCGGCCTTCCTCTCCGAGGAGGAGCGCAGCGCCGTCGCCGAGCTGGTGCCCTGGACGCGGCTGCTCGACGACCTCGAGGACCGGGTGCTGGGCGACGGCGACGACTTCGTCCTGAAGAAGTCGCACGACTACGGCGGCAAGAGCGTGCTCATCGGGCGTGAGGCGGGCCCGGCGGCGTTCCGCAAGGCGCTGGGGGCGGCCCGCTCCGACGCGCCGGGAAGTTGGGTGGCGCAGAAGCTCATCGACGCGCCGGCCATCGATCGCTTCCTCTGCACGGAGGCGGGCGCCCGGCGGCTCGCGCTGCACCTCGACGTCAGCAGCTACGCGACGCTGATCCCGGGCGTGCGCGAGGGCGGCAGCGTGGTGCGGGCGGCGCCGGGCCGCGTCGTCAACATCGTCGGCGGCGGCGGGGTGGCGCCGCTCTTCGCCGACGAGGTGCTCGCGTCGGTGCTATGAGTTCTTGTCGCGGGCGCGCCGCTGCTCGATCTCTTCGAGGAAGTGGACCGCGAGAGCATGGCGCAAGAGGTCGATGCAGGGATAATCGGGAGCGTGGCAGTGCTCTTCGTGGAACCGGCAGAGCTGGCCGTGGTGGTCGCGGCAGAAGGCGTCGTAGCCGCCTTCGTCGCAGGGGTCGTCGATGAACCGGGCCACGTTGGCGGTGCGCTCGGGCGTGACGTACGGCGAGTCGTTGGCTGCCTGGGCGGCCTCGGCACTGCGCATCTTTTCAGCCATCCGGACCTCCAAGCAACGGGAGTCTAACAGCATGAGTCCGCAGGTCACGTTCAAGAGCAACGAAGACAAGGCGCCCCAGCCGGGGGCGCTGCTCGATTCGGCTGGAAAGGCGGTCCAGGGGGCGGCGCGGCTGGCGGAAGCGGTGGCGCTGCCCTATGCCCCGAGCCACGGAACTGCGCCGTCGGTGCTGCCGCAACGGCCGGCCGGCCTCGCGGATCTGGGCCCGGCGGCGGCGCTGCGCGTGGTCGGCCCCGACCGCGAGAAGTGGCTGCAGGGGATGCAGAGCAACGACCTGGCGGCGGCGCCCTACGGTGGCGCCGTGGCGGGGCTCTTCCTCGGCGGCAAGGGACGCCTGGTGGCGGAAGGCCTCCTCTGGCGGCGTCCCGACGAGGTGCTCGTCACCACCGAGGCCACCCGGCTCGAGGTGCTGCGCCTGCACCTCGACAAGCTCCTCATCATGGAAGAGTGCGAGCTGCTCGAGGCGCCGGCGCTGCGGCGGCTGCGCTACTTCCCCTCGGCGACGCCGCCCGACGCTCCGCCCGGCATCGTCGGCAGCGCGCAGCCGCTCGGCCTGGAGCTGCTCCTGCCCGAGGACGAGGCGCAGGCGCTGCTGAAGACCTTGCCCGACCGGCCGCGGGCCGACGTCGTCGAAGCGTGGCGCATCGCCATCGGCGTTCCGCAGTGGGGCAAGGATCTCGACGAGGAGACCACGCCCATCGAGGCGGGGCTCGACCCCATGCTCTCGTTCAGCAAGGGCTGCTACGTCGGGCAGGAGGTCGTCGCCATGGCCACCTACCGCGGGCGCGTCGCCTGGAACCTGGTGCGGCTCGAGGTCGAGGGAAGAGCGCCCGCGCCGGGAACGCGCCTCGACCCGCAGCGCGGTCCGAAGGGACGCGTGACGTCTTCGACCCAGGTGGGCGGAGCGGCGGTGTTGCTCGGCTACGTTCACAAGGAGTTCATCGCGCCCGGGTCCGAGGTGCAGCTTGCCGACGGGCGCCGCGCGCGCGTGCTCGGGCTGCCCTTCGGTTCCCTGCCGGGCGGAGGAGTCTGCGCATGAAGGTCCTCGCTGCCATCCACGACCTGATGTTCTCCTCGAAGGTGACCGCCTCCGCGAAGGGCAGGCCCATCGAGTGGCTCAAGCGCGGCACCCGGGTGGTCGACGCGGTGACCGCCTCGCAGCCCGACGTGGTGCTCATCGACCTGGCCGCGCCGCAGCTCGACGCGCTCAACGCCATCCGCGAGATCAAGGGCGGCGCCTGCAAGAGCTGCACGGTGATCGGCTACGTGGACCACACCCGGGAAGACCTCATCGAGGCGGCGCGGGCGGCGGGCTGCGATCAGGTGATGAGCAAGGGCGAGTTCGCGCGGCGCCTGCCGCAGCTGCTCGAAGGCATCTAGTATTTGTAGAAGCCTTCGCCGGATTTCTTCCCCAGCTTGCCGGCGCGCACCAGGCGCCGCAGCAGCTGGGGAGGACGGAAGCGCTCGCCCAGCTCCGCGAGCAGGTGCTCGGCGATGGCCAGCCGCACGTCGAGGCCGACCTGGTCGGTGAGCTTGAGCGGCCCCATCGGATGGCCGTAGCCCAGCTCGATGGCGCGGTCGATCTCCTCGGCGCTGGCCACCCCTTCCTCCAGCATGCGGATGGCCTCCATGGCGAGGGCGATGCCCAGCCGGCTGGTGGCGAAGCCCGGGGCGTCGCGGACGACGACGACCTCCTTGCCCAGTCGCGCGCCCACCGCCCGCGCCGCCGTCACCACCAGCGGATGGGTGCGCTCGCCCTGCACGATCTCGAGCAGCTTCATCGCCGGCACCGGGTTGAAGAAGTGCAGGCCGACCACGCGCTCGGGATTCCTCGCCGCCGCGGCGATGGCGGTGATGGGCAGGGAAGAGGTGTTGCTGGCGAGGATGGCGTCGGGGCGCGCCGCTCTCGACAAGCGCGCAAACAGCTCTTTCTTGAGGGAGAGATCTTCCGGCGCCGCCTCGACGATCAGGTCCGCGTGCGCCGCCGCCGCCTCGAGATCGGGCGCCGCCTGGAGCCGCCCCAGCGCCTCCTCGCGCTCCGCCGCGGTGCAGCGGCCCTTCTCCACCGCGCGGAGGAGCGCCTCGCCGATGCGCTCGACCGACTTCTGCGCCGCTCCCGCCGCCACGTCGAAGAGCTCGACCCGGTAACCGGCCCGCGCCGCCACCTGGGCGATGCCGGTTCCCATGGTGCCCGCGCCGATCACCAGCACGCGCTGCACGTCGATGGCGCCGATCGACATCAGACGTTGCCGAAGTAGATGCCGCGCTTCTGCCCGATGGCGCTCTCCACCACCTTGTCGAGCTGGTCGAAGACCTCGGCCCAGACGTCGCCCAGCGACGGATCCTTGCCCACCCGCGCGCGGGCGGCGACGATCATGGCCTCGAGGTCTTCGGCGCTGGCGAAGTTGCTGTTGCCGCTCTTCATCGCCTCCGCCGGCTTCTGGTCCAGCTCGTCGCGGGCCTGGTCGAGCGCGTCGCGGAAGTCCTCCGCCTGCTGGGTGCTGAGCGGCCGTTCGTTGACCAGCTGCTCGAAGACGGGCGCGAGGCCCTGGTTGCCCTTGGGAGCATGGAGGCGGACTTGATAGAGGAAGATGGCCCAGTCCCCGCGGGAGCAGATGCGCTCGGCCGCCTCCCAGGGATGATCCTTCAGCCAGCGTTCCCACTCGTGCTCGCCCCACTTCGAGAAGCCGTCGGGCGGCGCCACGCTCAGGTAGACGGACACGCGCATCGTCTACCACGAGTTTCGCGTCTACTGCACTCCGCCGTCGGCAGCGGTGAAGCGGCAGGAGGCGCTGCCGCCGCTGG
>JAYWAJ010000075.1:0-7184 GCA_043782525.1 Deltaproteobacteria bacterium
CAGGTCACCGCCGTCTCGCTGGTCAACATCACCGGCATCCTCGCGCAGATGGGCCGCGGGATGATCCAGGACGTGAGCGACCAGATGTTCCAGGTCTTCTCGCAGCGGATGCGGGCGGAGCTGGAGTCCGCCGCGCCCAAGGCGATGGCCCCGCCTGCCGCGGCCGTCGCACCGGCGCCCGGCGGCGTGGCTGCTGCCTCCGTCGCACCGGTATCCGTCGACGTGGCCCCCACCGTCTCGGAGCCGGTCTCGCCCGCGTTCGCGGCCAGAGCGCCGCCCACCAGCGCCCTCGCCGCGCCGCAGGCTCCCCCTGAAGCCCTCGATCTCGGATCCCTCGGCGCCCAGGTCGCCGCCCGCGCCGCCGCTCGCGCCGTGCGCGGGCCCGCCTTCTGGATCGCCGTCGCCGCCGCCGCCGCGCTGGTGTACCTGCTGCTCCGCTGAACCAACGGAAGAAGGGGGAGTGCAATGATCCCGTCCTCGTTCGACTACGTCTCGCCCACCTCGATCGCAGAGGCGGTAGCGCTCTTGTCGCGCCATCCCGACGGCGCCAAGGTCCTCTCCGGGGGACAGAGCCTCTTGCCCCTGCTCAAGCTGCGGCTCGGACAGGTGGAACAGCTGGTGGACATCGGCCGCATCCCCGGCCTCGAGTACCTGAAGGAAGAGGGCGGCATGCTCAAGATCGGCGGCCGCACCCGCGAGTCCGCGCTCGAGCACTCCGGGATCGTCGCCGCCCGCTACCGCATCCTGCAGGACACCGCCAGGGTCATCGCCGATCCCATCGTCCGCAACCTCGCCACCGTCGGCGGCAACCTCGCCCACGGCGATCCGGGCAACGACCATCCGGCGACGATGCTGGTGCTGGGCGCCCAGGTGGTCGTGGTCGGCCCCAAGGGCGAGCGGGTCATCCCCATCGACCAGTTCTTCCGCGGCCTCTTCACCACCGCCCTCGAGGCCGACGAGATCCTCACCGAGATCCGCGTGCCCACTCCACCGCCGAGGAGCGGCGGCGCCTACGTCAAGCTGGAGCGGAAGGTCGGCGACTACGCCACCGCGGCGGCGGCGGCGCAGATCACCCTCTCCGCCTCGGGAACCATCGAGCGCGCCGGGCTCGCGCTCACCAACTTGAGCCCCGTCCCGCAGCGGGCGGCGGCGGCGGAGAAGCACCTGCTCGGCAAGAAGCCCGACGCGGCGCTGCTCAACGAGGCCGGGCGCCTGGCGGCCGAAGCTTCCTCGCCCAACGCCGACCGGCGCGGGCAGGTGGACTACAAAAAAGAGATGGCGCGCGTGCTGGCGGCGCGGGCCTTGACCATTGCCGTCGACCGCGCGGGAGGGCGCTGACATGTCCATGCACAAGATCAAGGTGACGGTGAACGGCGCGGCCGAGGAAGTCGAAGTCGAGGCGCGGCTGCTGCTGGTCCACCACCTGCGCGAGAACCTGCGCCTGACCGGCACGCACATCGGCTGCGACACCACCCACTGCGGCGCCTGCACCGTCCTGCTCGACGGACAGCCGGTGAAGTCGTGCACGGTGCTCGCCGTGCAGGCCGACGGCCGCCAGATCACCACGGTGGAGGGCCTGGAGCAGAACGGCAAGCTCCACCCGGTGCAGGAGGGCTTCTGGGAGAAGCACGGCCTCCAGTGCGGCTTCTGCACGCCGGGCATGCTGATGACTTCCTGCGCGCTGCTCCGGGACAACCCCAACCCGACCGAGCTGGAGATCCGCGAGGCGATCTCCGGAAACCTCTGCCGCTGCACCGGCTACGTCAACATCATCAAGGCGGTCCAGTACGCCGCCGAGAAGCAGCGCGCCGAGAAGAAGGAGGCAGCCCATGTCGCAGCCTAGGACCAGCAAGGAGATCTCCGGCATGGGGCACTCGATGAAGCGCAAGGAGGATCCGCGCTTCATCCGGGGCAAGGGCAACTACGTCGACGATATCCAGCTTCCGGGAATGCTCTATATGGACCTCGTGCGCAGCCCTTTCGCGCACGCGAAGATCAAGTCGATCAACAGCGAGAAGGCGCTGAAGATCCCGGGCGTCCTGGCGGTCATTACCGGCGAGACCCTCAAGCAGTACAACCTCCATTGGATGCCCACGCTCAGTTCCGACACGCAGATGGTGCTGCCGGTGGACAAGGTGATGTGCCAGGCGCAGGAGGTGGCCGCGGTCATCGCCACCAGCCGCTACCTCGCCGCCGACGGCGTCGAGGCGGTGGAGGTCGAGTACGAGCAGCTTCCCGTCATCGTCGATCCCAAGAAGGCGCTCGAGCCCGGCGCCCAGGTGCTGCGCACCGACAAGAAGGACAAGAAGGACAACCTCGCTTTCCATTGGGAAGCGGGCGACCGCGCCGCCACCGAGAAGGTCTTCCAGGACGCCGAGGTGGTGGTCAAGGAGGAGATCTACCTTCCGCGCATCCACGTCGCCTCGATCGAGACCTGCGGCTGCATCGCCGACTTCGACAAGGTGGACGGCCATCTCACCGTCTACATGACCACCCAGGCGCCGCACGCGGTCCGCACCGTCCTGGCGCTGGTGGCCGGGCACGTCGGGCTCTCCGAGGAGAAGATCCGGGTCATCTCGCCCGACATCGGCGGCGGGTTCGGCGGCAAGGTCCCGGTCTATCCGGGCTACGTCATCGCCATCGCGGCCTCGGTGGTCATCGGCAAGCCGGTCAAGTGGATCGAGGACCGGATGGAAAACCTCCAGGCCGACTCCTTCGCCCGCGATTACTGGATGACGACGGAGATGGCGGCGAAGAAGGACGGCACCATGCAGGCGCTGCGCATCAAGACCGTCGCCGATCACGGCTATACCAATGCCTCGGCCAACCCGTCGAAGTTCCCCGCCGGCCTCTTCTCCATCTGCACCGGCTCCTATGTGTTGCAGCAGGCCTTTACCGAGATGGACGCGGCCTATACCAACAAGCCGCCGGGCGGCGTCGCCTACCGCTGCTCGTTCCGGGTCACCGAGGCCGTCCACGCCGTCGAGCGCATCGTCGACGTGCTGGCGCAGAAGCTGAAGATGGACCCGGCTGCCATTCGCTTGAAGAACTTCATTCAGCCGCATCAATTCCCCTATAAGTCCTTGCTCGGCTGGGAATATGACAGCGGCGATTACCCGAAGGCATTGAAGCTGGCGATGAAGAACATCGGGTACGACGCGCTTCGCCAGGAGCAGGCGGAGAAGCGCAAGCGCGGCGAATTGATGGGCATCGGCATCTGCAGCTTCACCGAGATCGTCGGCGCCGGGCCCTCGAAGACCTTCGACATCCTCGGCATCAAGATGTTCGACTCCGCCGAGATCCGCATCCACCCCACCGGCAAGGCCATCGCCCGCTTCGGCACCAAGTCGCAGGGGCAGGCGCACGAGACGACCTACGCGCAGATCATCGCCGAGGAATTGGGTATTCCCGCCGCGCATATCCAGGTCGAGGAAGGCGATACCGACACCGCTCCCTATGGATTGGGCACCTATGCCAGCCGGTCGACGCCGACCTCGGGCGCGGCGGCGGCGATGGCGGCCCGCAAGATCCGCGAGAAGGCGAAGAAGATCGCGGCGCATCTGCTCGAGTGTGCCGAGGACGACCTGGTCTGGGACATCAACAAGTTCGCAGTCAAGGGAGCGCCGGGGCGCTCGAAGACCATCCAGGAGATCGCCTTTGCGGCCTATACCAACCATCCGCAGGGAATAGAGGCGGGGCTGGAAGCGACCTTCTATTACGACCCTCCCAACCTGACCTTTCCTTTTGGAAGCTATATCTGCGTGGTCGACATCGATCGCGGCACCGGCATGGTCAAGGTCCGCCGCTTCATGGCGGTGGACGACTGCGGCAACATCATCAACCCGATGGTGGTGGACGGGCAGATCCACGGCGGGCTCTCCCAGGGCCTCGCCCCCGCGCTCTTCGAGGAGATGCCCTACGACGAGAACGGCAACAACCTCGCCGGCAGCTTCATGGACTACCTGGTGCCGACCTCGATGGAGACGCCCAACTGGGAGACCGACAAGACGGTGACGCCGTGCCCGCACCATCCCTTCGGCGCCAAGGGCGTCGGCGAGTCGGCCACGGTAGGCGCGCCGCCGGCCATCGCCAACGCGGTGGTCGACGCGCTCTCGCACCTCGGGGTCACGCACATCGACATCCCCATCACGCCTGAAAAAGTCTGGCGCCTCCTCAAGGCCAAAGGGGTCGCCGAGTAGTGACGCCGATCACCGAAGGCATCCCCAGGCTTCTCCAGGAACTCGAGAGGGAGGAGTACGTCGCCGATCCGGCCATCGCCACCTCGCTCTACCTCGCGCAGCAGCTGGAGAAGCCGCTGCTCATCGAGGGCCACGCGGGAGTGGGCAAGACCGAGATCGCCAAGGTGCTGGCGCGGCTGCTCGGGACCGAGCTGATCCGCCTGCAGTGCTACGAGGGCCTCGACGCCTCGACCGCGCTCTACGAGTGGAACTACGCCAAGCAGCTCCTCCACATCCGGCTACAAGAAAAGGACGGGCGCAGCACCAGGGAAGCCGAGGCGCAGATCTTCAGCGAGGAGTTCCTCCTCAAGCGGCCGCTGCTCCTCGCCATCGCCAACGGCGGGCGCGCCAAGGTCTTGCTGGTGGACGAGATCGACCGCAGCGACGAGGAGTTCGAGGCCTTCCTCCTCGAGGTGCTCTCCGATTTCCAGGTAAGCGTGCCGGAGCTGGGGACCATCAAGGCCGAGAAGCGCCCGGTGGTCATCCTCACCTCCAACCGCTCCCGCGAGCTGTCGGATGCGCTGCGGCGCCGCTGCCTCTATCTCTGGATCGGCTATCCCTCGTTCGCCAAGGAGCTGGCCATCGTGCGGCGCAAGGTGCCGGGCGCGAATGAAGCCTTGGCCGTCCAGATCGTCGCGCTGGTGCAGCACCTGCGCCGGCTCAAGCTGGCCAAGGTGCCCGGCGTCTCGGAGTCGCTCGACTGGGCGGCGGCGCTGGTGGCGCTGCATGCCACGCACCTCTCCGCGCAGATCGTCGCCGAGACGCTGGGGTGCGCCATCAAGGACGAAGGCGACCTGCGCAAGGTGGAGGCGGAGCTGGCCGCCGGCCGCCTGCCGCTCGGCGCCGGCACTTGAGCGACCTGGTCGAGCGCACGGTAGCGCTGGGCCAGGCGCTGCGCGGACGGGGTTTCCTGATAACGCCGGCCCACGCCGCCGACGCGGTGCGCGCCCTGCGCTGCGTGGGCGTGCACAGCCGCGACCAGGTCTACCTGGCGCTGCGGTGCGTGCTGGCCGGACGGCCCGAGGACTACCCGATCTTCGACGAACAGTTCTGGCTGCTCTTCGGCGCGCCTGCGCCCGGGGACGGCTCCGGCTCGCCGTCGGACCGCGACCTGCCCCGCCCGCCGCCGCCGGAAGAGGGCGATGACCCGCCGCCCGCGTCGTCGTTCTCGCGCTGGCTGGGAGAGGACGCGGCCAGCGACGACTCGGGAGAGACCGAGGAGGTGGCGCTCGCCAGCGACCGCTCGGCGCTGGCCGAGAAGGACTTCGCCTCGTTCCGCGACGACGAGCTGGCGGAGATCGAGCGCATCGCCGCCCGCCTCGCCCGCAAGCTCGCCGCCCGCCCCAGCCGGCGCTGGAAGGCCGGCCGGCGCGGACCGCGGGTCGACCTGCGCCGCACCGTGCGCAAGTCGCTGGGCAACGCGGGCGAGGCCCTCGAGCTCTGCTTCCGCGTCCGCAAGCCGCGCAAGACCCGGCTGGTCGCGCTCTGCGACGTCTCCGGCTCGATGGACCTCTACAGCCGCCTCCTCCTCCAGTTCCTCTACGCGCTGCAGGGCTCGGTGGCGCGGGTGGAGAGCTTCGTCTTCGCCACCACGCTGCGCCGGATCACGCCGCTCCTCACCGAGCGCCCCTACGCCAACGCGCTGCGGGGCCTCGGCGCCCAGGTGAGCGACTGGTCGGGCGGCACGCGCATCGGCGAATGCGTCGCGACCTTCAACCGCGACTTCTCAAGGCTCGTCGATCGGCGCACTGTGGTGCTGATCCTCAGCGACGGCTGGGACACGGGCGACCCGGTGCAGCTGGGAGAGGAGCTGGAAGTCTTGAAGAAGCGCTGCCGGCGGCTCATCTGGCTCAACCCCCTCCTCGGCAGCGAGGGCTACGAGCCGCTCACGCAGGGCATGCAGGCGGCGCTGCCGCACCTGAGCGCGTTCGCCCCCGCGCACAATCTCGCCAGCCTGCGCGCGCTGGAAAGGCTGCTGCTCCAATGAAGCCCATGCGCCTCTCGACAGCGCAAGCGCGCCCAGGCCTGATCCTCGCCCGCGACGTCCGCGGCGCCGCGCTCCCCGCCACGCTCTCCAAAGGACGGCTGCTCTCCGCGGCAGACGCGCTCCTCCTGCGCGGCCTGCCCGAGGGCGAGCTGCACGTGCTCGAGCTGGAGGCCGGCGATCTGCACGAGGAGCCCGCGGGCGCCCGGCTCGCCGCCGCCGCCGCGGGGGACGGCGTCGAGGTGCAGGAGGCGGTGGCCGGCGCATTTCCGCTGGTGGCGCGGAAGCGCGGCATCTTCGAGGTCGACGAAGGCCGCCTCGCGCAGGTGAACGAGCTCGACGACCTGGTGGTGACGACGCTGCCGCGCGGGCAGATCGCCACCGAGGGCGAGCTGCTGGGCCGCGCCAAGATCATCCCCTTCGTCACCAGCGAGGAGCGCCTGCGCCGCGCCGAGGAGATCGCGCGCCCCGGGTTGCTGAACATGCGCGCCTTCGTCCCGCTGCGGGTGGTGGCGGTGGTCGAGGACCGGCTCGAGGAGCCGGTGCTGGCGAGGTTCACGCGCGACTTCGGCGAGAAGGTCCGCTTCTTCGGCTCCGAGCTGCTCGGCCTCGAGCTCTCGGGAGGCTCCGCCGAGGCGCTGGCCGCCGCGCTGGGCAAGGCGGTCTCGCGCGGCGCGCAGCTCGTCGTCCTCGCCGGCGGCAGGCCGATGGATCCGCTCGACCCGGCGCTGCAGGCGCTCGAGCGCGCCGGCGGGCGCCTCGTCAAGCAAGGCATTCCGGCGCAGCCCGGAGCGCTGCTCTGGCTGGGGGCCCTCGGCGAGGTGCCGGTGGTCGGCGTGCCTTCGTGTGGCATCGCCTCCAAGGCCACCGCGCTCGACCTGCTCCTGCCGCACCTCTTCACCGGCGCGCATCCGACGCGGCGCGATCTGGCGGCGCTGGGCGCGGGCGGGCTGCTCACCCGC
>JAYWAJ010000076.1:0-7164 GCA_043782525.1 Deltaproteobacteria bacterium
GGCTCGGTGCACTCCAAGGAGGCCTCGCCGCTCAAGGCCCCTTACGTCACCGCCAAGCACGGCCTCATCGGGCTCTGCAAGACGGTGGCGAAGGAGGGCGCGGCCATCGGCGTGCGCGCCAACGTCATCTGCCCGGGCTTCGTCCGCACCCCGCTGGTGGAGAAGCAGATCCCCGAACAGGCGCGGGACCTTGGCATCAGCGAGGCGGAGGTCATCAAGAACGTCATGCTCAAGAACACGGTGGACGGCGAGTTCACCACGCTGCAGGACGTCGCCGAGGCGGCGCTCTTCTTCGCGGCCTTTCCCTCCAACGCGCTCACCGGACAGTCGGTGGTGGTCAGCCACGGCTGGTCCATGCAATGACCCCGTTGCGCAAAGGTCACCATTTCGCGACCAAGCGGAAGATTGCTTTTCGACTCGCTCACGGTAGAGTACGCGCCGTCGCCGCAAGCCAGGTTTTTGCGCACGCTTCCTGCAACCACGATTCATGGAGGATGTCGATGAAGGCTACCTGCAGGGCCCTCGCCCTCGCATTGATGCTCGTCCCTGCCGCCTCGTTCGCCACCAAGGTCCCCATTCCCATCGAGGGAGCGACGCTCAACGTCAGCTTCCAGATCCAGCCGCAGTTCCTCGTCAACGAGGCCGGCTCGCCCGACGGCACCAGCCCCAGCTACGATGTCTACGTGCGCCGCACGCGCATCCTCGTCAACGGCGACCTGGGACCGAACTTCACGTATCTGGTGCAGGTCGATAATGCGAACTTCGGCAAGTTCGGCAACTTCACCGGCCGCGCCGTCATCCAGGACGCCTGGGTGGGCTGGGCGCCGACGGGCATCACCGGCCCCGCGGTGCTCTACATCGACGCCGGCATCCTCCTCGTCCCGATCTCGCACCACCTGCTGGAGAGCACCACCAACTTCGTCACCGCCGACGTGCAGGCCGATGCCTTCCGCATTCCGGGCAACGCCTTCCCGGCCTTTCGCGACACCGGCGTCCAGCTTCGCGGCTGGGCCTTCAACAAGAAGGTCGGCTTCCGCGGCGGCATCTATGAAGGCTACACCCCGGCCGCCGGCCTCACCGGCGCCCCCGCCAACGTCAACTCGCCTGCCTTCACTCCCTGCGACGCCAAGCTCCAGGGCAGCTGCGTCACCCCCAAGCGCAACCCGATGATCGGCGGCATCGTCAACTTCGACCTCATCGGCAGCGAGGAGGGCGGCTGGCTCTACGGCGCCTACAAGTGGGGGAAGGATCCCATCCTCAGCGTCGGCGTCGCCGCCAACTACCAGTCGCAGGCGATCAAGAACGCCTTCGGCAACCTCACCGACGCCAAGCTCTTCTCCGCCGACTTCTACCTCAACTTCCCCATGACCGAGGCCAACGAGCTGGTCATGGAAGGCACCGCCTACCTGAACGGCAACGGCAGCGGCTCGGGCAACACCGGCCTCGGCCTCGCGGGCAACCTCGGCTACCGCTTCGGGTTCATCGCTCCCTACGTCGCCTACGACTACTTCTCGGCGTCGTCGTGCGACATCACCAGCCTGAGCGCGGCGCAGATCGCCACCTGCAACGGCTCGGCGGGCAAGATCGGCACCGCGGGCAACTCCGACAGCCGCAACCTGAAGGCCGGCTTGAACTTCTTCTTCAACAAGAACCTGAACCACCTCAACGTCGAGTTCCAGGTGAACCACGGCCAGTCGGCGTACGGCCCGCAGAGCATCACCGCCGGCAACGCCGCCTACGCGCCGCTCGCGCTCGAGCCGGCGGCGCCCGGTGGTCCCCGCCGCGCCATCAACAACCTGCTCTCCTCGCAGGCGTTCCGCTCGCTGCTGGTGCACTGGAACTTCCTCTTCTAGGAAGCGGCAGCCGTCCCACTGCGAAGGCCGCCGGCGCCCCGCGCGTCGGCGGCCTTCGCGCTTCGGGCACCAGGGCTTCAAAGCGCACCGCGGAGGCGCGGAGAGCGCGAAGGCCTTTTTCCCCTGAAGCCTGAAGCCTGAGGCCTGAGGCCTGAGACCAGGCCTGCCCTCACAGCCCAAGATACGCGGCGCGGATCTTCGGATCGTTGCGCAGCTGCTCCGCGCTGCCGCTCAACTTCACCTGCCCCGTCTCGATGACGTAGCCGCGGGTGGCGATCTCCAGCGCGGCCTGCAGGTTCTGCTCGACGAGGAGGATGGTCATGCCAGAGGCGTGCAGCGAGCGGATGACCTCGAACATCTGCTCGACCACGATGGGCGCGAGGCCCAGCGACGGCTCGTCGAGCAGCAGGAGGGACGGCTCCGACATCAGCGCGCGCCCGATGGCGGCCATCTGCTGCTCGCCGCCGGAGAGGCTGCCGGCCATCTGCCCCTTGCGCTCGAGCAGGCGCGGGAAGAGCTGGTGGACGCGCTCGAGGTTCTGCGCAGAGTGGGCGCGGGCGCGCCGGTGGTAGGCGCCCAGCTCGAGGTTTTCGCGCACGGTCAGCTGCGGCCACAGCTCGCGGCCTTCCGGCACCAGCGCGATGCCCAGGCCCGCCCGCTCGCTGGCGGCCAGCGTGCTGAGCGGCTTTCCCCGGAAGGTCACCTCGCCGCTGCGCGGCCGGACCACGCCCATGATGGCGCGGAGCGTGGTCGTCTTGCCGGCGCCGTTCGAGCCCAGCAGCGTGACGATCTCCTTCTCCTGGACGCTGAGCGACAGCTCCGACAACACCTGGACGTCGCCGTAGCCGGCGTCGATGCCGCGCACCTCCAGGAGTGCCTCGATCGGTCGCGGCTCAGTGCTCATGCTTCTTCCCCAGGTAGGCGGCGATGACCTCGGGGTTCTGCACGATCTCCTTCGGCACCCCGGAGGCGATCAGCTTGCCCGCGTCCAGCACCACCACCTGCTCGCAGAGGCGCATCACCGCGGCCATCACGTGCTCGGTCATGATGATCGAGACCTTGCGCTCGTCGCGGATGCGCAGGATGAGCGTGGCCATCTCCTGCGCTTCGGCGGGGTTGACGCCGGCGATGACCTCGTCGAGGAGCAGCACGCGGGGATTGCAGGCGAGGGCGCGGGCCATCTCCAGCCGCTTGCGTCCCGCCAGCGTCAGGCCGGCGGGGTATTGGTGGCGCCGGGCGGAGAGTCCGGCGAAGTCGAGCGCCTCGAGTGCCAGCGCGCGGGCGCCGGCGTGATCGCGCCCAGAGCACTGGACGGCGGCGACCAGCGCGTTTTCGAAGAGCGTCAGGTTGGCGAAGGGGCGGACGATCTGGTGGGTGCGGACGACGCCGGCCCGCGCGGCGCGGAAGGCCGGCAGCCCGGTGATCTCCGCTTCGCCGAGGAAGACGCGGCCCGCCGTCGGCGGCGTCGACCCGGCCAGCATGGAGAAGCAGGTGCTCTTGCCGGCGCCGTTGGGGCCGATCAGCCCCAGGATCTGCCCTTCGGCGAGCTGCAGGGTCACCTCGTCGACGGCCTTGAGGCCGCCGAAGCGCTTCGACAGTCCTTCGGCGCGCAGGGCGAAGGCCATCGCTTTTCAGTCCTCCCCGGCCACGCCGGTGACCGCGAGGTCGGGGCGGGCCCGGTGGAAGAGGCGCAGCGCGATGCCGGTCAGCCCGAGCGGCTCGAAGAGGATCACCAGCACCAGGAGAATTCCATAGAGTCCGAGATAGAGCTGCGGATAGGAGGCAATCAGGTATTGCCGGAGCAGCACGAAGATGACCGCGCCCAGGGCCGGGCCGGCAATGGTCCCGATGCCGCCGATGACGCCCATCAGCACCCAGGAGATCGACCGGTCGAAGCCGAACATGTCGCCGGGCTCGATGTAGCTGAAATAGGAGGCATAGAAGCCGCCGCACACGCCCATCATCGCGCCGGAGAGGAAGAGCACCAGATCTTGCAGCCGCACGGCGCCGACGCCGACGTCGCTGGCCGCGTCGACGTCGCTCTTGATGGCGAGCAGCGAGAGTCCCAGCGAGGAGCGGCGCAGGGCATAGGAGGCCGCCATCGCCAGCGCCGCCAGGGCGAGGCCGTACCAATAGAGGGTGTATTTCAGGTTGGGGTGCATCGGCAGCGAGAGGCCCGAGGAGCCGCCGGTCAGCCAATCCCAATAGGTGCCGATGAGGCGGGTGGCCTCGCCGACGCCGATGGTGGCGATGGAGAAGTAGGGGCCGCGCAGCCGCAGGGTCGGGTGGCCCCAGAGGAGCGCGTAGAGCCCGGCGATGAGGCCGCCGAAGATCCAGGCAAAGACCATGGGCAGGTGCAGCGAGATCTCGCCGCGGGCCGCGACGAAGCCGCCCAACCCGAACATGGCCGCGTGGCCGAAGCTGACCTGGCCGAGGTATCCGCCCAGCCAGTTCCAGGCCAGCGCGGCGGCGACGCCGATAAACGTCAGCGTGAGGAGGTTGTGGAGGTAGAGGTTGCTGTGCAAGAGCGGCCCCACCGCCAGCACCGCGCAGGCGGCGGCGAGGCCGACCAGCGCCCGGGGCCGGATCCAGGGGGGCAGGCTCATCCGAGCACGCGCTGGCCGAAGAGGCCGCCGGGGCGCAAGACCAGCACCAGCACGAGCAGCACGAAGCCGAGCGCCGCCGTCAGATAGGTGGGAAAGCCCGGGATGGCGGTGGGAAAGACCTCGACGGCGGCGAGGATGAGCGCGGCGATGGCGGTGCCGGCCACGCTGCCGAGGCCGCCCAGCACCACCACCACGAAGGACTTGAGGAGCTCGGCGGCGCCGAAGCTGGGGTTGAAGGGAAAGAGCGTCGCGCCGAGGAGGCCGGCCACCGAGGCCAGCGCGGTGCCGAGGCCAAACGTCAGGGCGTAGATGCGGTCGACGCGGATGCCCTGGAGCGTGCAGCTCTCGGGATTCTGAGCCACCGCCCGCAGCGCCTTGCCGAAGTAGGTCCTGGTGAGAAGTATATGGAGTATACCCAGTGTCGCGAGCGCCACGCCGAAGACGGCCAGGCGGTTCACCGAGATCTGGGCGCCGAAGAGCGAGACCGCGCGCGTCGAGTAGGTGGTGTGGAGGGTCTGGTCGTTTCCGGTGAAGAGCAGGTAGGCGATGTTGCGCATCACCAGCCAGACGCCGAAGAGGAGCAGGAGCGACTGCACGCCTCCGGCGGCGCCGCGGGGGAGGCGGTGCACCAGCAGGCGGTACATCCCCATGCCGACGAGGAAGGCCACCGCGGCCACCGGCACCAGCGCCAGGTACGGGTCGATGCCCAGCTCGCTCTGCGCGTACCAGCCCGCGTAGGCGCCGGCCATGATCATGCCGCCGTGGTTCAGGTTGACGATGCGGAGCACGCCGTAGATGAGGCCGAGCCCGTACGCCATGGTGGCGTAGAGGCCGGCCAGGAGCACGGAGGCGATGAGCAGCTCGAAGAAGCGCTCCACTACTTTGCGCAGCCCGGGTTGGGAGCGACGCCCTGCCCCACCGCCACCTCTGGCGGCGCCACCACCGGCGAGCTGCCGTCGGGCAGGTTCTGCTGCACGACGAAGGGGGCGTGCACTTGCTGGCCGAACTCCGCCGGGAAGGTCAGCTCGCCGCCGGGCAACAGCGAGGGGATCTTCAGCGACGCCAGCTTCGCCCGCACCGCCTCGCGATCGGTCGAGCCCGCCTGGGTGATGGCGGTGAAGAGCGCCCGCGCCGTCTCGTAGCCGAGCGCCTGGTACCACTCGGGAGAGCGCCCGCCGTTCTTCGACTTGAAGAGCTGGACGAACTTCTTCGCCTCCGGATTCTTGTCGGCAAGCTGCGCGCTCCACCACACCGCGCTGAGCACGTACTGGACGTTCTGCTTGCCCAGCGCCTCGGCCGCCTGCTTCTCGCTGCCCCGCGCGCCGTAGCTCTGGATCTTGTGGCAGAGCCCCGCGGTGACGTACTGGCGCTGCATGGTGATGTAGTCGGGCAGGTGCGCATCGGCGAGGAAGAGGTCGGTGTTCGCGGCCTTGACCTTGCCGAGCAGCGCGCTGAAGTCCTTGCCGGAGAGCTCGAAGGATTCGTCCACCACCACCGTGTAGTTCTTCGTCTTGTTGGCGAAGTCGGTCACGCCCTTGCGGAAGTCCTTCCCGTGCGAGGTGTTCTCCCAGAGCAGCGCGATGGTGGCCGGCTTGGGGATCTTGCCGGCCGCCTGCTGGGCGTCCACCCACTTCATGATCGACTCCGCCAGCAGCTCGACCGGCGCCAGCAGGCCGAAGACCCACTTGTACCCGCGCTTGTAGATGGCGGTGGCGGCGCCGCCGCCGTTGACGTAGGGGATGCCGTTCTGCTCGGCGACCACGCTCTGCGCCTCGACCAAATTGGTGGCGTAGGTGCCGAGGAGGAAGTGGACCTTGTCGCTGTTGATCAGGCGATCGGCCAGCGAGGCGGCGGTGGCCTGCGTGCTGGTGTCGTCGAGCAGCGTCAGCTCGACCTTCATCTTCTTGCCGCCGACGTCGATGCCGCCGCTCTGCGCCGCTTCGGCGAAGGCGAGGTCGTAGCCTTCCTTGTAGAAGCCGCCGATGCGGGATTCGGCGCCGGTGAGCGGGAGGGTCGCGCCGACGCGGATGGTGTCGCCGGCAGCGGGCGCCTGGGCCGCCGTGCCGCCGCTGGGGGCGTTTTCGGCCGGGGCGGAGCCGGACTTCTTGCACGCGGCCGCGAGGACGACGCAGAGGAGGAGGCAGAGTCGGGGAGTGCGCATGGCGCGGAGGAAACGACGTTTCGCCGAAGACTTCAAGCGGGAGGCAGCTGCGCTGTCTGGGGACCGGACGGAACCGGCGGCCGCCGGCGTACGTATCCTGTGGATGATTGCGACCCTCACCCTGCTGGCGGCGCTGGCTTCCCCCGCAGGCGCCGTCCAGTGGGAGAAATTCAGCCAGGAGATCTTCCAGCGCGCCCGCGCCCAGCACCGCTTCGTGCTGCTCGATCTCGAGGCTGTCTGGTGCCACTGGTGCCACGTCATGGACGAGAAGACGTACCGCGATCCGGCGGTCATCCGGCTGATCGGCCGGCACTACCTGGCGGTGCGGGTGGACCAGGACGCGAACCCCGAGCTCTCCGACCGCTACCAGCAGTGGGGCTGGCCGGCGACCATCGTCTTCGCGCCGGACGGGAGCGAGATCGTCAAGCGCAGGGGCTACCTGCCGCCGGCGCCGATGGCGCGCCTGCTGCAAGCCATCGTCGAGGATCCGAGCCCGGGTCCGTCGGTGGCGGAGGCGGCGGAGCCCGTCCCTTCCGGAGCGCTC